>CASBRD010000001.1 GCA_949128025.1 Oscillatoriales cyanobacterium PMM_0008
TATTCGAGGAATTAGTGCTATTCTGGCTTTCAAACTATTATTTTTTCTAGGTTCGGCGCGATGGTGTCGCTTCGCTTGCGCTGTGCTTTCCCGACCGCTTAATCAATATAACAATTCTACTTAGGGCTGTCAAGGGGTAGTGTAAAAGAATTTTCAGGAGGGCTCAAAACCGCTCAGGAGTAGGTTTTTAGGGCAGAATGATTGAGTAAATAAAACAGTAGGCTACTCTTGCGGGGAAAAAATTCTGTGAACTTTCAGTCGATCATTGCCACGCTAAATCAGTTTTGGAGCGATCGCAGCTGCCTCATTGCCCAGCCCTACGATATGGAGAAAGGAGCAGGCACCAAAAATCCCCATACATTTTTAAGAGCGATCGGGCCAGAGCCTTGGGCAGTTGCGTATGTCGAGCCTTGTCGCCGTCCTGGGGATGGACGCTATGGCGAAAATCCGAACCGCTATCAGCACTACTACCAGTACCAAGTACTGATTAAGCCAACGCCTCCGAATATCCAAGAAATTTATCTGGATTCTCTTAGAGCGCTGGGTATCCGTCCAGAAGATCGCGATATTCGCTTTGTGGAAGATAACTGGGAGGATGCAGCGGTAGGAGCGTGGGGAGTAGGTTGGGAGGTTTGGCTAGATGGGATGGAGATCACCCAATTTACTTACTTCCAGCAGTGTGGGGGTATTGATTGTCGTCCAGTCTCCATCGAAATCACATACGGACTGGAGCGACTGGCGATGTATCTTCAAGAGACAGATGCGATCGCTAAGATTCGCTGGACGGATGAGCTTACTTATGGAGATGTTCACCTCCAGAGTGAGATAGAGCAGTGTATCTATAACTTTGAAGCCTCCAATCCAGATATGCTGTTTACCCTGTTTAACCTTTATCAGCAGGAAGCAGAGCAACTCATCGGGCGAGAACTTGTTCTACCAAGTCTTGACTACGTTCTCAAGTGTTCTCATACTTTTAACTTGTTGGATGCTAGAGGAGTTATTTCGGTAACTGAGCGGACTCGCTACATCGGCAGAATTCGCAACCTAGCTCGACAAGTGGCCCAACTTTACTTACAACAACGGGAGAAATTGGGTTTTCCACTACTGAGAGGGCAGCATACTGAGCAGCAATCATCAGTTCAACTGGTATCGTAAAAACGGCAACTGAGAAGGCTTTCTAAGAACCAATCATGAGTGCAGCCACCAGCGGTGTTATTCTGTGTCTGGCCTATATTATTGGCCTATTGTCTACAGCATTTACCTGGGGAGGTTATGCTGTACTGGCTTTAGGGGTCGGAGCAGCAGCAGTCTTGCCGCGTTTGTGGCGAAAGGGCCCCAAATCGTGGTTATGGCTGGCAGCTGGTTTTGTGGGATTGCTAGCAAGCCTATATTTCCAGGCAAGGGTGCCACATCCGGCGGCTAATGATATTAGTCAGAACGATCGGGCTCTGCAACAGGTGGTCACGGTACGGGGTAAAGTTGAAAGTATGCCCCGCCTGACCCGAAATCAAAGAGTTCAGTTTTGGTTAAAGGCAACTCAATTAGACGAAGTTGTCGGAAGCGATCGCCCGATGGATATAGGCAAAGAAGTCACGGGGAAGCTATACGTGACAGTGCCCTTACTACAAGGTACTGCTCTATATCCAGATCAAGCGATCGCAGTTACAGGCACTCTATACAAACCCGAACCTGCCGCAAATCCAGGCGGCTTTGATTTTAAAGCTTACCTAGCTCAAGAAGGCGCTTTTGCAGGTCTTAAAGGTCGTCAGGTGAGTTTTGCCGATGAAGAGACAGCTTCCCAATGGGGATGGTGGACTATCCGGCAGAGAATTATCCGCTCCCAAACTCGTTGGTTGGGCGTCCCCGAAGGACCATTTATCAGTGCGATGGTTCTGGGAAGCCAGACAGTAAACTTGTACCTGTCTCCCCAAATCAGAGATATGTTTGCCAGGGTTGGTTTAGCTCATGCTTTAGCAGCATCTGGCTTTCAAGTATCCTTGATTCTCGGCATTGTCTTAACGCTGACCAGACGGTTGTCAGCGCGGACGCAATTTGGCAGCGGCGTTCTAGCTCTAGCTTTTTTTCTGGGTTTGGCAGGGCCACAAGCACCAGTGCTGCGAGCTGCGATCATGGGATTTGGGGCATTAATTGCTCTTGTAGCGCAGCGGAAAATGAAACCAGTGAACTCGTTGCTAATTACTGCCACCCTTTTACTTCTGTTCTATCCCCTGTGGATTAGGGATTTGAGTTTTCAACTGAGTTTTCTGGCAACGTTGGGATTGTTGGTAACAGTGCCAGCCTTAATGAAAGGACTGGACTGGTTACCGCCACTATTCGCTTCGGTTATAGCGATTCCTATTGCAGCTTCCTTGTGGACGCTACCACTGCAATTATATGCCTTTAAAGTAATTTCTCCTTACAGCATACTGGTAAATGTAATCAGTACAATACTTGTCACAATTATTAGCATCGGTGGATTTATCAGCGCGATCGCAGCATTGGTTTGGCCTTTGGCAGGAAGCGCTTTAGCTTGGCTGCTATACTACCCCGCGCACTGGTTAATTTTATTAGTCGAATTTTTTGGCAAGTTACCAGGAAATTCTGTAGCTGTTGGAGCTATTTCTACTGTACAGTTGATTGCACTCTACGGGCTGATTTGCTTAGTTTGGCTTGTGCGTTGGTTGCATCGGCGTTGGTGGTTGGCAGGGATTGTAGCGATCGCTCTAGTCGTTATCCCAGTTTGGCAAGCCAAAGCCACTTTATTTAGAGTAACTGTACTGGCAACAGCTAGAGAACCAGTAATGTTAATCCAAGAGAATGGACAAGTTGCATTAATTAATAGTGGAGATGCCAATACAGCCCGTTTTGTTGTGTTACCTTTTTTGCAGCAGGAAGGCATTAATAAAATTGATTGGGCGGTAAGCACTGAGGCGAAAGCTACAAACTCCCAGCAGACTGCGAATAGTGGATGGGCTACAATTTTAGATCGCTTACCCATCGCAACTTTTTACGATAATCCTAGCTCAAAAGCCAATTCTAGCAATCAGCCTTCTATTTTGAGTGCAGTGCAAGCCAGTCAGGGAATTTACCAAACTTTGGCAACTGGTCAAACTGTGCAGATTGGCTCCACAACTCTTAAGTTAATCAATGCTGAATTGCCTGTGTTGCAGTTCCAGATTAAAGAACAGAGTTGGTTATTGCTTGGCTCTGTTCAACCGGATCAACAAAATGCCTTAGCAACCAAAGGAGGATTGCCAAAGTCTCTAGTGCTTTGGTGGTCTGGACAGCGTTTAACACCAAATTTACTAAAAGTGCTACAACCAGGAGTAGCGATCGCTTCATCTAACTCAGTCGATTCACAGACTGCTACCCAGTTACGTAAAGCTAAAGCACAAGTTTACAGCGCAGAACGCGATGGAGCCATCCAATGGACTCCGAGCGGGGGATTTGAGACCACCCTGGAATCAACAGAAAATGAAGCCTCTCTGTTTTAGAAAGGTGACACATCGCTGCAAAAGTGCTAAGATATATATCGCACCTATTGGAGAGGTGGCAGAGCGGTTGAATGCGGCGCACTCGAAATGCGCTTTGGCGGCAACGTCAACGTGGGTTCAAATCCCACCCTCTCCGTTGAAAGCTGTTATTTTCAGGACTTCACTTCCTTTCTCTATTCGTTGCACTGGTAATCGAATTATGAGCAGTGACATGACTCCGACCTAAAGGTACGGAGCTTCTAAGAATCACTTCTTAGTCTTCCTAGTTGTTCCCTTGCGGGTTTTCGACTTTGACCTAGACTGAGATATCTCAGTCCCTGGCA
>CASBRD010000002.1 GCA_949128025.1 Oscillatoriales cyanobacterium PMM_0008
CTCTCCCACTCTCCCACTCTCCCACTCCCCCACTCTCCTCTTTCCCTAGCCCCTAGTCCCTAGCCCCTTCTTTCCCTAGCCCCTTCTTTTTCTGCAAATCTAAGTTTGGCAGAACGCGATCGCGCATTTCTTTGTATTTCTTCTTCTTGTGGTATAATCGGCTTTTTCGTCAGCACCCGCAATATTTCTGAATTTCGCAGAGTGTGCTTGACGATGCGGTCTTCTAAACTGTGAAAGCTGATGATACCAATTCTCCCGCCTGGTTTTAGCCACTTGGGTGCTAAAGACAGGAATGTTTCTAAAGACGTTAACTCTTGATTGACCGCAATTCGCAGTCCTTGAAAAGAGCGGGTAGCTGGATGAATTCTGCCGTAACGGTATTGGCGGGGTACGCAGCGTGCGATCGCTTCTGCTAACTCAGTCGTCGTTTGAAACGGACGCTTGTCTACGATCGTTCTGGCGATTCGCCGCGATAGCCGTTCTTCTCCATATTTGTAGAAAATATCCGCAAGCTCCGCCTCTTCCCAATGGTTGATTATTTCATCTGCTGTCAGGGATTGACTGCGATCCATCCGCATATCCAACTCAGCTTCGTGCCGAAAACTAAAGCCCCGCGAACCTGTATCGAGATGGAACGAGCTTACACCTAAGTCGGCTATTATACCATCAAATAGTTCTTTTTCTGGTTTGTATTCTGTGAAATTGCCTTGCCAGAATTGGATGCGTGAGGTATATTCAGCCAGGTAGATTTTGGCGGCAGCGATCGCGTCTTCATCTCGGTCAATAGCCGTAATCTGGATATCGGGTGCAGCTTCTAGAATTAAACGGCTGTGTCCGCCGCCTCCCACCGTAGCATCCAGGTAATGTCCACCCGGACAGATTGCCAAGCCTTCAATTAACTCATGCGCCAGCACCGGAATATGTACAAATGCGGCTGGTTCCTTCTGATTCGTCAAATAATCGTCGATCGCATCCATTAGGAAAATTTAGCGGCGATAAATACACGCATCTTCTATTTTGCCGATAATTTTGGCGAATTTCTGGTTATACCCGTTGTAATCGTTCAAAATAATAACATAAGCCTGACCTGGATACTCTATTTCCGAGACAAGCTTATTAATCGCACCTAAAATAGAAATGCTCGAAGATAGCTAATCTTTACCCAAGAAATTTGCTATACCTATTTTGGTCAGTTTTAACTCAACCGCAAAGCCTCAAGCCAATATAATTGAAGCAGCGAAACAAAAATTAAAATTGCTGTTCTATGGCAAGAATTGAGACCCGAACCGAACCCATGATCCTCAACATGGGGCCGCACCATCCCTCGATGCACGGGGTGTTGCGGTTAATTGTCACCCTGGACGGCGAAGATGTGGTGGACTGCGAACCAGTTATCGGCTACCTGCATCGCGGCATGGAAAAAATTGCCGAGAACCGCACCAATATCATGTATGTTCCCTACGTCAGCCGGTGGGACTACGCGGCGGGAATGTTCAACGAAGCTGTCACCGTCAACGCACCCGAAAAGCTAGCCAATATTTCGGTTCCCAAACGCGCCAGCTATATCCGCGTCATCATGCTGGAACTGAACCGGATTGCCAATCACCTCCTGTGGCTTGGCCCTTTTTTGGCTGACGTTGGCGCTCAAACGCCCTTCTTCTACATCTTCCGCGAACGGGAGATGATTTACGATTTGTGGGAAGCAGCTACCGGATATCGGTTGGTGAACAACAACTACTTCCGCATTGGTGGAGTAGCAGTGGATTTGCCTTATGGGTGGGTTGACAAATGCGAAGACTTCTGCGATTACTTCCTGCCGAAAGTGGATGAGTACGAACGCTTGATTACCGACAACCCCATCTTCCGCAGGCGAACAGAAGTTATCGGTACCATCACCCGCGAACAAGCGATTAACTGGGCACTCTCAGGCCCGATGTTACGCGCTTCGGGAGTGAAATGGGATTTGCGGAAAGTTGACCACTACGAGTGCTACGACGATTTCGACTGGGAAGTGCAATGGGAAACTGCGGGTGATTGTTACGCCCGTTATCTGGTGCGGATTCGCGAAATGCGCGAGTCGGTGAAGATTATTCGCCAAGCTATTAAGGGACTTCCCGGCGGGCCATTCGAGAACCTAGAAGCCAAACGGATGGCAGGCGGGCCAAAATCTGAGTGGAACGGTTTTGATTACCAATACATCGGTAAGAAGATTTCCCCCACTTTCAAGATTCCCAAGGGTGAAATTTACGCTCGCGTTGAAAGCGGTAAAGGCGAGTTGGGAATTTATTTGATTGGGGAAGATAATGTATTCCCTTGGCGTTGGAAGATTCGTGCAGCCGATTACAACAATCTGCAAATTTTCCCTCACATCCTCAAGGGTGCTAAAGTTGCCGACATTGTGGCAATTTTGGGCAGTATTGACATTATCATGGGTTCGGTCGATCGCTAGTACTAGGGTAGGCAATGCCCACCCACTCATATTAAACCTAGCTCCCAGTTTCAACCTGGGAGCGAGAAAAGGAGGCCCTCCCTCCTGTGTCCGCGATCGCACTAATCTATTTGTAGGTTGGGTTGAGCGAAGCAAAACCCAACAACCTAGCTATTTGTAGGTTGGGTTGAGCGAAGCAAAACCCAACAACCTAGCCGTCGAAGTTGGGTTTCGTTGCTCAACCTAACCTACAACTAATAAGTTGGGTTTCGTTCCAAGGGCCCAACCTACAACTAATAAGTTGGGTTTCGTTCCAAGGGCCCAACCTACAACTAATGACTAATGACTAATGACTAATTACAATGAATGATTATAATCTGGAGTTGTGTGATGCGATCGCACATTGCATTTCCCAAACTCCTCAACAGCGCATCACCTTCGCCGAGTACATGGATTTGGTGCTGTACCATCCGCAGCACGGTTACTACGCCACTAACCAAGTGAAGATTGGGGCGCAGGGTGATTTTTTTACCTCGCCTCATCTTGGCGCTGATTTTGGCGAATTGCTAGCCGAACAATTTGTCGAAATGTGGCAAATTCTCAGTTATCCCGTGCCTTTTACGTTAGTAGAAATGGGCGCTGGACAAGGAATTTTGGCAGCGGATATTCTGCGATATTCGCAACGGCAATATCCTGATTTTTTTGATGCCATAGAATACATCATTGTCGAAAAGTCACCGGCATTAAAAAAAGAACAGCAACAGCGGTTACGAGAATTGCCAATCCGATGGTGTGCTATTGAAGAAATACCAACTGAATCGATAATTGGCTGCTGTTTTTCTAATGAATTGGTTGATGCGTTACCAGTACATCAGTTTCTTATTGAAAATGGGCAACTGCGGGAAATTTACGTTACAACACAGGATGGCATTAATTTTGTAGAAGTAGCGGCTGAAATTTCTACGAATGAGTTGATTAAATATTTTGAATTAGTCGAAATTGATTTAATGTCTAGTTCCTATACAGATGGCTATCGGAGTGAGGTTAACCTAGCCGCTTTGGACTGGTTAAATACAGTTGCAAATAAGCTACAAAGCGGATACCTTTTAACTGTTGATTATGGCTATACAGCCAGTCGCTATTACAGCCCAGGTCGAGATGGGGGGACGCTACAGTGTTACTATCAGCACGCCCATCATAACAATCCTTATATAAATATTGGCAGACAAGATATCACTGCCCATGTTAATTTTACTGCGTTGGAATGCTGGGGTGAATTGTGCGGTTTGCAGAAGATTGGTTTTACCCAGCAAGGGTTATTTTTGATGGCATTGGGGTTAGGTTTCCGCATCGCTTCTCTCTCTTCTAGTAATGCTACTGATGGTAAAGCCATCTTGCAAGTTTTGCAGCGTCGCGATGCTTTACACCAAATGATAAATCCAATGGGATTGGGCGGCTTTGGGGTATTGGTTCAAAGTAAGGGGTTATCAAAAGAGGAAATGACGTATCCTCTCAAGGGTTTGAGTATGCCAAATTCTTCAACACTAATATAGGTTTTTTTTAACGCAAAGGAACGCAGAAGTAATATTCACAATAGTTATATCATGTCCTGTCCGGTCGATCGCCCATGATAAAACTTTTCAGGTATGTTGTTGCGCTTTAGCGCTATCTTAAAGAGCGCTAAAGCGCAACAACATACCAAATATTTGCGTTAAAAATTATAGCGGCTTGCAGTTGGATAAAGTACACCTCAGAAACCTGGTTTCTTGAAGAAACCGGGTTTCGCGTACCTACTCACCTGAAAAGGCTGTAAATAATTTTCAAGTTTGCTGAGTATCTAATTCCAGGATAGTTAATACATACTCTGCTTGGTTAACACAGTGATTGGTGGATAGGTCAAAAACTAACCCACTTTGTTCGGCATTGACATCAATTAAAGTTGGTAATTCACCTTTTTTATTGAAACTGAGAATTTGATAAAGTCTTTCTCCACTATTGACAAAAGTCCCCAAATCAACTCTAGATTGAATCATGCCTCCTGCTGGGGCATAATATTTCTTCATCTGATTTTTGTGTGTGAAAGTTATTTGATGCGATCCAGTTTCAGTTAGGGGAAAGCCAGGAATGGATAATAAACTTTTCTGTGCTAAGTAATTTTTAATGCCCAAAACTCCTTTGGCAACTGACTCTGGATTCATTTGCATTCCAGAACCGAGTTCTAGCGTCCAAGATTCTATATCAAAGCTGATTGGTTTTCCGTGTTCTGCTAAACTATCTTCTAGTGCTAACCAAGACTTTAGGAAAGCTTCATCGAAAGTAATTCCATCGCATTTGTCAATTAAGATTTGATAATTCAGTAAAAAAGCTTTTGCACTTTCTTCTCTGCCTCGGAAGCCGTAAATGTAGTCTATACCTTGGTTGCTAGAACTGTGTATGTCGATAACATAGTCGGCATCTAGGCATAAAGATTGGAGATGATATCGATATAGTTCATCTAAAGGCACGCTACTGGGAGAGTTGATTTTTTCTAAGAGTTTTTCAAAGCTTAATTTGATCCTATTTAGATAGTTTTGCCTGATAGTAGCTGGGTCAAGTTCTAGTTGAGATTTAGCGAATGTTTCTAAATCTTGACATTCTTTTTGGTAGTCCCAAAATATGCGGTTCCAGTCTTTGCCATCGTAAATATTATATCTACCTGTAGAAAAATAATGCGATCGCTGATTGGTGCTAAATGGGTTACAGACAGGTACGAGCCAAATTTCACCAGCGATGTCTGTGTTATCCACAGTCATCAAAAACTCAATAAGCTGATGAATAACGGCATTGCCAACAATTTCTGCTCCGTGTAAGTTGGCTTGAATGTAAGCTTTTTTACCTGGATTAGCACCGATAAACTTGTATAGTTGGAGGTGGATGCGATCGCCTGAAGCAAGCTGTACTAGAGGAATGGTGGAAATGTTGGGAATCATAGTATTTTAGATTTTAGATTTGGGATTTGGGATGAAAAATGGTATCGTACCATACTCGTTGTGAGCTACAAATCTGAGATTATGGCTAGTGGGCGATCGCGCTGATACCTATAAAATGATTAAGCGATCGGCACTTCCGTATAATTAACTGCTTGACGTGCGATTCGTTTAACCCAAAATAAGCTGAAAAGCTTATGGGACGGTTAGCCTAGCCGCAAGTTGGCTAGTGATAACTGATTACATTCGTAGGTGAGTCCCTGAGACAAGTCCTACC
>CASBRD010000003.1 GCA_949128025.1 Oscillatoriales cyanobacterium PMM_0008
ACTAATACTAATTCCAGCTGATTGGGTGTAGGAACGGCGTAGATCAGCGCAGTTTTTTTTCCTGTTTGTGTAGCGATTTTCGCCAAAGTTTCTGCTATATCTCCAGCCCCCCAGGAAGTATCGGAGAGATTGGCTTTAAAGTAATTCTCATAATCCCTTTCCCAGCTTTGCTCGATCGCACTTACTGCCTCTGTCGAGCTATTCACTTTGTTAAGGGTTTCTGCGAGGGTAGAAGGTGTAGCCGATCGCACTGGCGTTTTTTCTTTTTCTGGGCTAGCTTCAGTAATTGGGGTAATACCTTCCTCAACAGGAGTTTTGTTTAAGTAATCTTTTATATCAATGTAGATCGGCTGTTGCGTAACTTGGGTTTCGCCTCTGGTAATTGGAACTGCTGTAGCGCGAACGCGGACATCAAATAGCTCTTGCAAAACTTGGTTAGGATCGTCCCTATCCTCAAGAGTGAATAACACTCCGGTACAACTACCGCCAGGACTTTTAGCAACGCACACTACAGGTTGGCGGTTTACTACCCCAGTGGTAATATAATTTAGCATTCCATTGTCGTAGTAAGTCTGGAATCTCTTAGAAACTTCGACACAGCGACTTGAGGGGCTATAGCCCGCACCACTAAAATAAGTGGAAACCCATCGAATTACCGGGATGTCTCCTCGCTCGGTGCGAGCAACGGTGGCTGGAGTATCCTTTCTAGTACCGCAGAAGAAGTTTGCGCTTTCAGCAGAACCAGTCTGAGTGCTGGTAGCCGTACAACCCAGCGCAAATGCAAAGGCAGTAAATGTTTGAACAACTAACTTAATTTTCATCACCGATATTTAACCTCCTCAAATTGTGGCTTCGAGGATGATATGCGTCCCCGGTAGTGGATGGAAGCGATCGGGCCTAAAACCCCAAGCCTGGTTTCAGAGCGATCGCAATGCGCGAACTAACCACAGACGTATCTCGCAAGAGGATGAAAAAGTTAACCTGCTGTTTTAAATCTAATTGTATGACCTAGAAGCTAAATCTCTCTCATGAGGGATTTCAATCTGCTGTCTTTGGATGAGCCACAGCTAACAACAACGTCTGCGTATTCGCGATCGCGCATAAGTACTTACCCTCAGCAACAGATTGTTGCGGTGTTGGGCAACATTACTATAGTACCGGACGGACAGGCGAAGCGATCTATTGCGATCGTTACGTAATTCACCGGAAACGATATCATATCATGTCCGATAGCACCGGACTTGTATAGGTTGTCTGATTGTAGGGGCGGGTTTAGACGACAATTCTTGATGACAACAGACAACCTCGTGACAAAACCCGCCCCTACCATGCAATACCGATACAACCGCAAACGATATCACCCCTTGTCAGATGAGTAAAGTACAGAGAAACCCGGTTTCTGGGCTATATTACTCCACCTCAACGCTTTCAGTAAATTCCTCAGTTTATCCTGAACGACGAAATCCCTCGTTGAAAGACATTGATATGCAAACTCTCAGAGTTTCTACATAACTAGCCCAGAGATTACCATCTGGTGGCGTCTTCTGCCAGCTGAGCAGATTTGATGCGCTGCTTCGTTTGAGAAATCTGGGGAATCAATACCGGGATCGTATGCCAAAAGTACTGTTGAAAACTGAAGCGAGTCACCCAATGCTGGGTAATTTACTGGAAGAACGTTACCAAATTATTCAAGTTCTCAATGCCGGAACATTTGGGCGAAGTTACATTGCCGAAGATATATTATCACCTGGCAGACCCAAATGTGTCATCAAGCATATCAAACCAGCTAGCAAAGACGCCAACTTCTTGGCAAGCGTTAGGCGTCAGTTCCTCAGCGAAGCAGACACCTTGAAACGGCTGGGTCAAAACGATCGCATTCCCCAGCTGTTGACTTCCTTTGAAGACGATCGCGGATTCTACTTGGTGCAAGAATTCATTCAAGGACAGCCGCTTTCCGCCTTATTGCCAACCAGTCAACGCTGCGGCAAACGCTGGAAGGAAAATCAAGTTATCCAACTGCTACAAGAAGTCTTAAGTATCCTAGAATTTGTTCACACTCAAGGCGTTATCCATTGCGATATCAAGCCGAACAATATAATTAAACGCGCTGACGACGGCAAATTTTCTTTGATTGAATTTGGCGCACTTCAGCCAGTGCGGACGCCATCTGTCAAGGAAGAACAGCTAGATGCTACTTTTTCTCTTCAACCAGCAGGGTACGTACCGCCAGAACAACTTGCATATCAGCCACATCCAAACAGCGATATTTTTGCGCTAGGTACGATCGCTATTCAAGCACTGACGGGACTTTCTCCAGCGCAGTTACAAGCAGATTCCAATCAAACAAGCTGGCATCAACAAGTGCAAGTTTGCGATCGGCTGGTTTCTGTACTTAACCAAATGGTAAGCTATGACTACAGAAATCGCTATCAAACTGCAACAGAGGCTCTGCAAGCACTTCAGAATGCGGTCATCGCGAATCGCGAGTTAGAAGTCCCGCAGAACGGTCTAAGTGCGATCGCTCTCCAGACGCCAAAAATCTCGTTAAATTCGATCGCGCCGGATTCTGAAACCGCAATCCCGGAGTCCGAACCAATTGAAGATTTAGCTCAAAACTCTTTCTCTGAATCTTCACCTTTAGAATCTCTCACCTTTGCGACACCGGAAACAGAAGTTTCTGATGCGATCGCTATCCCATATCCTACAGCAAATCTACCAAAAACACCAGCTAAGCCGGACAAGAGCAAGCCTGTTTCTAAAGCTCGCAAAAAAATATCTCCTATAATGACGGCATTTGGGATTGGCATGGCCGTTAATGCTTTGGTCATGTTGGTGGGTTCCTTTTATATATCCCAACCCGACCCTACTCAGTATAAAGAAGTCGATCGATTCATTAACCAAGTGCAGTGGGAGGAAGGAGCTAAAAAAGTCTGTCAAATTCCTCGGATCTGTTTTTGGCAAAAGAGTGATCGACCTACTATCCAGCCAGAAAAAATCTAAAGTCCACCCATCCCCCATGCCCCATTCATCGATCGTCTTTCCACTGTGTGACGGGTGGCTCAGTCTGGGCTAACAACCTTCCTTGCGAAATTACATAACGCACAGTCGCTCGACGCCGAATCGCATCATAGCGACTATCAGCATCCAACACAATTAAATTCGCAGGCTTTCCTACCTTAATACCATAATTATCTTCCAGATGTAAAGTTTTAGCTCCATGACTTGTCACCATATCGAAACAAGCATCTATCTCAGCCATCCCCGTCATCTGACAGACATGAACCGCCATGTGCGCCACATCCAGCATATTTCCTGTCCCCAAACTATACCAGGGATCTTGGATACAATCATATCCCAAACTAACATTCAGTCCGGCTTGCCACAATTCTTTCACTCGCGTCACACCTCGGCGTTTGGGATAAGTATCGGTGCGTCCTTGCAAAGTAATATTAATTAACGGATTGGCAATGAAATTAATTTGCGCTCGCGCCAACAACCCCATTAACTTTCCAGCATAAGCATTATTATAAGAACCAAACGCCGTAGTATGACTCGCAGTTACTCGCGTCCCCATACCACTGCGAACCGCATAAGCACCCACCACTTCCAAAAAACGCGATTGTTCATCATCAATTTCATCGCAGTGGATATCAATTAACCGATTATATTTTTGCGCTAATTCAAATATCCGATGTACCGATTTTACCCCATCTTCGCGGGTAAACTCATAGTGAGGAATTCCCCCGACCGCATCTGCACCCAACCTTAGTGCTTCCTCCAATAACTCCTCATTTCTAAGATGACCGTAAACACCATCTTGAGGAAAAGCCACCACTTGCAAAGTTATCCAATCTTTCACTAATTCTCGTATTTCCAATAAACCTTGCAGTGCTATCAATCTTGGTTCGCTCACATCAACATGACTGCGAACAAATAAAACACCTTGAGATGCTTGCTGCTTCAAAGTTTCGATTGCCCGTCTTTTCACATCTTCCAGAGTCAGACTTTGCTTGCGTTCTCCCCAAATTTCAATTCCCTCAAACAAAGTGCCGCTTTCATTCCATCGCGGTTCACCCGCAGTCAAAGCCGAATCTAAATGAATGTGCGACTCCACAAACGGCGGACTAACTAATTTTCCTTCTATGTCCAATTCCAACTGGGCAGTTTCGCTCAAATTAGGGGCAATGGCGATAATTTTCCCATCTCCAATTGCAATATCAACTTCCCGATCGAGTAAAAGGCAGCGGCGGAGAATTAAATCCCATGATGTTGCTGTCATAAATATACCTTTTTACTTAGTTTTACAAAGTTTACAGTAATTTTAAACTGTGTTAGAGTAAAAAAAGGTGAATCCTCAGTAGGAAACAGTCCTATGACTTATGCACCATCAAAACTTCTCACCTTCGAGGATTTTCTTGCCCAATACCGCGACAATCCCTGCTACGAACTGGCTGACGGAGAACTACTGGATATGGAGCCCACAGGTCCCCACGAAACCGTCGGCGGCAAACTAGCGACCAAAATCGGCATTGCCATTACAAACGCGCAACTCCCCTGGTTTATTCCCCGAAATTGCCTGATTCGCCCCTTCGCTGATGCCATCACCGCCCGCAGACCTGATATTGTTGTCCTTGATGAAACTGTTCTCCTCAGCGAACCCCTTTGGGAACAGGAACCCGTCATCACCCTGGGTCGATCGATCGAACTCGTGGTCGAGGTCGTTAGCACCAACTGGGAAACCGATTACGCACGTAAAGTTGAAGAATACGCCCTCTTAGGAATCCCGGAATACTGGATTGTCGATTATCGCGGACTTGGCGGAGTCGCTTTCATCGGTAGACCCAAACAGCCCACCTTCACGGTCTGTCAGTTGATTGGTGATGACTATTTCCAGCACCAGTACCGCCTTGGTGAGGCGATCGTTTCTAGCATCTTGCCGAACCTGCAACTTCGACTTGATGACATCCTACCCCGTTGAATAAAAAAATACACCCCCAGAATGGGGGTGCTAGATCAATCCATTAAAAGTAGCAAGCTCGGTTGAGAACTCACCCGAAAAGCTAAGTGATGTTTTCCTGGGTTGCGGTTCGATTATTCAGTAACGTTCGGTAATCCAACTTCCGCCCCAGAACGACTCAATAAAGACTGTTGGCGATTCTTAATGGCTCGCTGATGATTAAGCATCAAAGAACGGGCTTTAGTTTCGACTGCACGGTTGTTGGATTCGTGGTTAATATAGCTCATAGTTTTCGCCTCAAAATCAAAATGTTACTCAAGTGAGGCGCGTTCCTTCGGGATTTCTCCCTACTTCCGTCTCTCCAGGCACCTAACCAGTTATTTGGCCTGTTCTCTGAAAAGATGAACGATTTGTTTCTGTATCTATTGTTACTGTTTATCGGCTAAATGTCAAATTTGACATAAAACTTTACAATTAGGCCAGACTTCATAGCAGATTAACCGCTACAATCGTTGATTTAAGCGCTAAAGTGGCAAATATGAGTGACAAAAGCGAAGGTATCAAAATCGTTAGCGATAATCGCCAAGCCCGTTACCTCTACGAAATCCTAGAGACATACGAGGCTGGGATTGAGTTGAAGGGGACGGAAGTCAAGTCCATTCGCGAGGGCAGGTCTAACTTGCGAGATGGATATGTATTGATTCGCAATGGCGAGGCGTGGCTGCTGAACGTCCATATTTCACCTCATTCAACTTCTAGCCAGTATTTTAACCATGAGCCGCTTCGCACGCGCAAGCTGCTGCTGCACAAAGAGGAAATCCGCAAGCTGATTGGCAAGGTGGAACAGAAGGGTTTAACCTTAGTGCCTTTAAAAATGTATTTGAAGAAGGGTTTCGTTAAAGTTACTGTCGGTCTTGGCAAAGGTAAGAAGTTGCACGATAAGCGGGAAGATGTGAAGAAACGGGATGATAAGCGCGAGATGGAACGCGCTATGAAGAATTTTTAAGTCGTTATTACACTTGTCAACACACCCGCCCAAACCATGTCGCGCTTTCCAGACACTTGGGTTTATCAGAAAGTTGGGTTTAAAACCCCGTGCTTCTAGCACGGCTTTATATTTAGTGGCAGATGCAATGCCGCTAAATATGTTAAGATAGGGGAATAGAACTAATTAGTACCGATGG
>CASBRD010000004.1 GCA_949128025.1 Oscillatoriales cyanobacterium PMM_0008
AAAGTGCGATCGCGCTGATTGCATAAACCAGGTTTCTTAGAGAAACTTGGTTTATAGGTGGAGAATAAGGGTGCGATCACAATCAAGCATTATCTGTAGGAGTACGGCATCATTAACAAAGCAAACAAAGTTTTAACAACCCCTGCCATCCCTAATGACCAGTTCGAGCTTATTCTTCAAATCACTCGATACAGGCAATTGATTTATTTCAGAAAAAAGCTTGCTATGAGACTCATTTCTTCGTCTTTGGCAGTAAACGTTTACTAGGAAATTATCAATACCAACTTTAGCTACAGCATCAGCAACTAAACCTGCAATTCCAAGAACTGCTATACCGCCAATCATTCCAGCAGGGCCACCAAGGACTGCAAGTGCAGTTGTGAGAGCCGCACCACCTGCAAAACCTGTAGTAGCTGCAATTGCTAGCAAGACACCAGGCAGTCCCAAGGCAGCAACCTTTCTAATCACTTCATCCATTTGAGCATCACTCCTAAAATAATTAAGGCATAAAATACTCTTAATGGTTTGTAGTTTTTAGCAATTTTAAGAACAGAAAATCGCATTATTTCTGTTACTGCATCCGCAAAAAGCAAATATCCTAGTGATTTCCACCAGAAATCATGCCTAAGCCTGTTTTACTTCATACTAAACCACCTATTACTTAACCAAAAACTAATAAGCACTAGGTATTATGCTAGAATTCAATTAGGAATTTTCTCAGGACTCCCGAAAATGGCATCTACTGAGCAGTTTACCCAAGCGGCAAATGAGTGGGACTTGGAAACCCTCTACGCAGACCTCGCATCTGCCAAGGGGAAGCGTCTGACACCAGTAGAGAAGCTGCACCTGCGGGTATTGCTTTCTGGCAACAGTCCCACTGAATTAGCTGAAAAGCTGAATAAGAGCGTCAAAGGAGTTGGTGTTGACCTCTGTAACACTTTGTATCAGTATGTTAAAAACCTTGTTGGTAAAAGCGATGAAAAGATAGAAAACTGGAGAAATATCTACGAATGGCTTGATGAAGCAGGATATAAAACTCAGTCGTCCCCTCAATATCATGTAAGTGATTGCTTACCCTTAAAAATCATAATAAATAAAGCAAATATAAATCTTGACATAAATCAAATTATAATAGATATCAACTTGCGAATAGTAGCTCCTACAAATTCAGAAACTACCAAGATAGAAGAAATAGATACTAACGGTAAGTTTTAACGCCTACAAAAGTTGCAATTTTACCTAATTCGGGGTATTGGCAAATGGACGATTTGGTCTTGATATTCCTCTTCAAACGAACCTCCAGCTATCAGAACCAACTCATCAAGTGTTTCCCCAATACTCATATCAGGGTTAAGAATTAAAATTCCCGGTACATGATGACATTGGGCAATGTGGTCAACTAAATGTACAGGCATTGAGGCGCGGTTATTTGTCACCAGCACAAAGTTATAGGTTTCACACCACAGTAAAATTGCCGGGTCTAGCGTGCTTTTAGGAGGGGTGTCAGGTTCTCCCACCGCTCGGATTACTAAATCGGGTGCGCGTCGCCTCAGTTGATTTGGATAAATCGGATTAACATTTTCATCCATTAGATATCTGAGCATTATTCGCCTTCTCTTTTGCTTCTTTTTCTGCCTTGAGTTTCATGAGTCTGGCTACAACTGGGGGAGGATTGCGTCGTTGTTCTTCTCGCATTCTGTGTCCCCACTCTAGCCAGTCAGCGATATACTTGCCAACTGCTTCTTTGTTTTGTAAGTAATAAAGAATTGTGGCATAGACTTGATCTAGAGTAAGAGAGGTGTAAATTTGAGCGATTTCTTCGGGAGTGCGGGCACGATAGATATATTCATATAAAATAGTTTCAATACCTATCCGCGAACCTTTTAGCCGAATATCATCAGGTGCCAGAAAGTTGAAGTAATCTTCTAGTTGCATTGTTTAATCCTCCGTGGGCATAATTACAGGAATTATTTCATTTCTATTCTTGCGGTAGATTCTCAAATCACTGTCTAGAGTTAGGATAAAACTTGCCTCATACTGTTCTGCCATTCGCACCAGACAAGCGTCAGCTAAAGAGATAGGGACAGACTGGTAACGAGTGAGTAATATCATGTCCGGTCGATTAGCCATAGTTAAATATTTGGTATGTTGTTGCGCTTTAGCGCTCTTTAAGATAGCGCTAAAGCGCAACAACATACCTAAGAAGTTTTATCATGGGCGATCGATCGCCGCCACTAAAATTCTACTGTACCTCTTAACAGCGGTTCCCGCTGTATTTCCTGAATGCTCATGGTGTCTTCTACATTTTCTTACCTTAATTAACATTATGTCAGATCTTTAATAAGACTGAGGACTGGGTTAATTAAAACTCAGTCCTCAGCAATCATACGTCAATCATAACTTTGGCTAACAAGCTATTTCCTAGCTGGTTGAGCGGGTGGCAGCCTTTTGGTATTCTCCACACTAATGCCAAGTACCCACACAGTTACTAACACAACGCCAAGTACTTGCAGGTAATTCAACTTTTCACTAATGATAAAGAAAGCCATGATTACTGTTAGCGCAGGGCCGCTCGCTCCCACAACGGAGGCAAGGGCAGGGCCAATCATAGGCACGCCAAAGTTATTGAGTAGATAGCCGAAGAGGGTAGTCACAGTCAAAACTAACGCTCCCACCCAAAGAGAAGGCCACATTGTCGGAGCGACCTTGAATGCTAGCCCTGGGACAGCTGCGCCTACTAGGAGAACTAAGCCGGAAAAGAACAAGATTGTGGTGAAGTTTACCACGCTAAAAGGAATGGGATGAAGCTTACTAACTTTGATCAAAATCACGTAGACTGCAAAAGCTATTCCCGATGCGATCGCTGTTGCGGCTCCTAGCGCATAATTGCCTTTAGCCCCAGTAGTCAAGCTGGGTATGGTCAAAAAGCCGCCTATATAGATCGAGATCGTTGCCAAGATGAGCAGAAACGTGGGTTTCTCCCGAAAAATTGCCCAAGCTAACAGAATGGTAACCGTGGGATAAATAAAGAAAATCGTCGTGGCTACACCTGTGGGAATGTTTCCCAGCGCAATGTAAATGAAAAATTGAGATACGAACAGAAAAAAGCCACTTCCAACTACACTGAAAAGCCGACCGCGCTGATCTGGATTGCCAAGTTGCCTGATATCGCGGTATGTATTTGGATAACGCCACGGGGCTATGATAAAAGCCATCAGCGGTGCCACAATTATCATCCGCATCGCCAAAATCAAGAGGGAGTTTCCGGGACTGGGAGTAATAAATCCTCCCAGTTTGATCCCTCCAAAAATTAACTGCTCCTTCAAAATCACCCTGGTAACCACGTTTTGGAACGAGAGGGTGAGAGAAGAAAGCAAAATCAGCAACAACCCAGTTTTAAAGTTATTTGGCCCGATCGGTGGCGTGGGAACAGAAGTCGCTGGTGGCTCTGGCGATGGTTGGACGCTGGGGACTACAGGCAAAGAACCTTGCTGGTCATTCGACTGTGGTAAAGAACGGTGTCCCGGACTCCTTGGCGGCGAAGTGGGTGTGGAAGGCTGAATATTTTGTTGCAGTTGAACCTTGATGCGACTGACTAACGCCTCTAAAATCGCTTCCCCTTGCTGTTCTAGAGTTTGCATCCGGCCCAGCTGCTGGGAAAGGGCGCTTTGATAGCTGCTGATGTCCTGTTGGAGGGTTTTTAAGGTTGTACTGAGTGTGGCATCAAGGGATAAGAGTAAGCTGTTGGCGTTATCGTAGGTACTAGGAGGCTGGGAAGCGCCAGCACCTGACGGGTCGAATTGCTGCCTCAATTGCTCTTGCAGGTGGGTAGCCAGTACCTGGGCAAGTTGCTGTGCCCATTGTTGCTGTTGCTCTATCTGCTCTTGAGATTGCACTTGGCGATATTGCGATCGCAGCTGTTCGATGTCCCCAGATAGGCGGGATTTCTCGGATTGTAGCTGCGTGACCTCTTGATTCAACTGCGCGATCAGATTTTGCTGTAGATCTTGCAGGCTTGAGGTCAAGAGCTTCAGCGTATCTTGTGCTGTTTGTGGATTATTTCCACCCTGAGTTTCCATGTCGTTGTCCGGTTGCCCCATTAGCGTCTAACCTCTAGTCAGTTGGCTATAAAAAACGTGAATCGCTAGTTGCTTGGTTATGGGTATTCCTAAGTATTTTGTCAAATGCAGCCCCAAATTGTAATCAAATAGCCTCAAAAATTGTATTTTAAAATATTATGAATTTTTAAGAACTTAGGGTAAAGTTTTCTGAATGACATTTTTGTAAAATGCTCTGTTCCGGCTTACAGGCAAAACTGCAAGCTAGATTTTCTGATAGTTATAGATTCAGAATTTTCTGATTAAGTTGTTTGCGTTTGGAGGTCGATCGGGATTGCTTTCACCTCAAGAACACTTTAAGAAAGAAGCGATTTTCCAGCGACACGCTGCCGCTGTAGAGGTAGAGTACATCCCAATCGCGGCAATTGCAAGGTGGTTTTGCCCCTCTGGGTCAATATAACTGAAGGAGAAGCAAACGAGCAATAATAAAGATGATAGCGCCCAGAGTGGCGGTAATGGGAATGGTAATTACCCATGCTCCGGCAATGCCTTGCAATGTGCTAAGACGAATAGAGCGCCAACTTTGCACTAAACCGATGCCAACGACGCCGCCGACGAGGGCGTGAGAGGTGGAAACTGGCAAACCGAGTCGGGAAGCGACTAAGACGGTGGTGGCGGTTGCCAGTTCGGCGCAAAAACCACCGCTGGGTTGGAGGGGAATGATATTTTCGCCTACTGTGGTGATGACGTTTTTGCCTAAAACGGCTAAACCGGCGACGATTGCCAGACCGCCGAGTACTAGAATCCAGAGAGGAACGCTGAAGTCTGCTAAGGGAACGGAACCTGTGCGGCGGATGTAGGCGATCGCAGCTAGGGGTGCGATCGCATTCCCGACATCGTTGGAACCATGTGCAAAGGCGACAAAACAAGCACTCAGGACTTGAAATCGTCCTAATTGTCGTTCAATTGGATTTTGGATTTTGGATTTTGGATTTTGGATTTTGGATTGGTCAAAATTGCGCTCCGGCTCTTCTCCCCTCCCTGTGGTACGGGGAGGGGTTGGG
>CASBRD010000005.1 GCA_949128025.1 Oscillatoriales cyanobacterium PMM_0008
AGAGGTACAGTATGCGAAGGGGAAGGGCGAAGCATTCCGGTAATTCATCTTTGCTGATTACCAATAAATCATCTACCGGAATGCTTCGCCCCTACTTAAAATGTACTTCATTACAGCGGTTCCCGCTGTATTAGTCTAAGTTGGGTTTCGTTCCTCAACCCAACCTACGAATAGATTAGCTAAAGTTATCACGCCTTTGTACCGGAGAACCAATAACTCAATCCAAAATCCTCTCATCCAAAATCCAAAATTCAACAATACTAGCAGGAGAAAATTTTTATGGGAGCGATTATTGCCGCCATTGCCTTAGTGGTTATTGGTTACACAATAGGCTCAGTGAAAATTATCAATCAAGGATATGAAGCTTTGGTAGAGCGCTTGGGCAAATACAGTCGTACACTGAAAGCAGGTATTAATTTTATCGTTCCTTTTCTTGACATTATAGCTTGGGAAGAGACGACGCGGGAGCAAGTTTTAGACATCCCTCCCCAGGAAGCTATTACTAAAGATAATGTTTCTCTCAAAGCTGATGCCGTTATCTATTGGCGGATTCTGGATTTAAAGAAAGCCTATTATGCTATTGATGATGTTGAAAGAGCGATTAAAAACTTAGTTTTGACTATGCTGCGATCTGAAATTGGTCAGATGGAATTAGAGCAAACTTTTTCGAGTAGAAAGGAGATTAATCGGGACCTATTGAAGGAATTGGATGAAGCTACCGAGCCTTGGGGTGTCAAAGTTACTCGCGTAGAAATTCAAGATATCTTACCAGCACCGAAGGTTCTGGAGTCGATGGAGCAGGAGAAAGCAGCTCAGATCAAAAAACGGGCAGCCATGTTGGAAGCTGAAGGCACGGCGGAATATATGAAGCTTATTTCTGAAGTTTTGAACTCCCAACCTAATGGAAAAGAAGTTTTACAGTTTTTATTGGCTCAAAAATATGTAGATGCCAACTTTAAACTGGGTGAGAGTGCCAATTCTAAAATTCTTTTCATGAACCCGAAATCTATGTCCGAAGCGCTAGCAGAGTTGATGAAGTCTTCAATTGAACCTCCTCAAAATGGTAGCGAAAAGTAATGAAATTGCCAATTTAGATCGAGTTTGTTAACATCAATAGTGTATTTGGTATGTAGTTGCGCTTTAGCGCTCCGGCAAGTTAGAGCTATAATACTAAATCCGCTTGCATAACCCCTTTTTTACCCGACGACTAAAGTCGCGGCTTGCGCGTACAAAGCCCGCCTGCGCGGGCTTCAAGAAAAAGGGGGTAGTTAACCCGGATTTGCTATAAAGCGCAACTACATACCTATGATATTACTTTTTAAATTCCCAAATCAAAAATCTAAAATCGAAAGATGGCATCGGCGACGCGACAGACATCCCGCATTTCTTTAACGTCGTGAACTCGTAGGATATCGGCACCAAACGATATTGCCGCACAACAAGCTGCACCAGTTCCCCAAACTCTCTCTTTTGGATCGGGTTGATTCAAAATATGACCGATAAAACTTTTGCGGGATAGCCCCACTAAAATAGGACATCCCAGCAAACGAAATTCTGCTAGTCGCCGCAAAATTTCTAAGTTTTGGTTGGAAGTCTTAGCAAAGCCGATACCTGGGTCAACAATAATCTTCGTTCTATCAATTCCAGCTGCTACAGCAGCGGCAATTCGACTTTCCAGAAACTCGTAAATCTCCCCAACCAAATCCTGATAGTCAGTCATCCGCTGCATAGTTTGGGGTGTGCCGCGAATGTGCATCAACACAATTGGAACACCCAATTCTGCGACAGTTGGCAACATTTCTGGATCGAAAGTGGCACCGGAAATGTCATTCACCATATCAGCACCTGCTGCAATAGCGGCGCTCGCTACAGACGCTTTTGTAGTGTCAACAGAAATTGGTACAGAAGACTCTTGGCGGATGGAGTTTACAATAGGCAGTACGCGATCGAGTTCTTCTTGTTTATATATGTCAGCAGAACCGGGGCGGGTTGATTGACCGCCAATATCGAGGATATCAGCACCCGCCTCTAGCAAATATCGAGCTTGCGCTAAGGCAGAGTTTGGGGCGCTGAACTCTCCCCCGTCGCTAAAACTATCGGGCGTCACATTCAGGACGCCCATCAGGTATGTGCTATGGCCCCAATTAAAGGTGCGATCGCCAATAGTAGTTTGTCCAAAGTCATTGTTCATCTCAAACCTCCTTTGCTAATGACCAATGACCAATGACTAATGACGACTACTGATAATTGACAATCCGCGCAAAACTGTCCGGTTGCAGACTCGCACCCCCCACGAGGACTCCATCGATTTCTGGCTGGGCCATAATTTCGTCGATATTATCCGGCTTGACAGAACCGCCATACTGAATCGGCACATCGGGATTAGTTAGCACAGAGCGAATTAAGCCAATTACCCGGTTTGCTTCCTTAGTCTCGCAGGTATCGCCAGTGCCGATCGCCCAAATCGGTTCATAAGCGATGACCAGATTGTGTTGATCCACATCAATCAAGCCTTTTTCCAGCTGGGTGGCGATCAGCGATTCGGTTTCGCCAGTATCTCGTTGTTGCTTGCTTTCGCCCACGCATAGGATCGGCGTAAGGTGGTAGCTTTGAGCTGCTTTGAGCCGTTTGTTAACAGTTTCATCGGTTTCGCCAAAGTATTGACGCCGTTCGCTGTGACCGACGATGACATAACGCACCCCAATTTCGGTTAGCATGGTGGCCGAAATTTCACCAGTGTAGGCTCCACAATCTTCCCAGTGGACGTTTTGGGCACCCAGTTGCACGCGACTACCGTGCAAACTCTTGGATATGATGCCCAGATCGGTGAAGGGAGGGCACAGAACTATTTCCCGATCATCCGGGGTTTCTTCTAGACTGTGCATGAATCCTTGCAAAAACTCCAGAGCTTCTGTCTGGGTTTTGTACATTTTCCAGTTGCCAGCGATGACGATTTTTCGCACGGGTACTCTGAAGTACGAAGACTAATAAACTTAAACAACAGTTTACGGCTTTCTGGGGATCGTTTTGCGCCTGTGTCCTCAAATGTTACAGATCGCAAACCCGGTAACTTCTGCTCAGTATTGCATGGTAGGGGCGGGGAAAGCAGATAACCCTTCTGTCGAACAAACAATCTCTAGGGCAAAACCCGCCCCTACAATCAGACAACATATACAAGTCTGTTGCTACCCGACTTGATATAACTCACAACTCACAATTCAAAACTTTGCAGCAAAGGTAAAAAGCAAAAGCGAAAAGAAAACAGTCTTTCTTTTGCTTTTTTCCTTCTCACTTTTGCTGCTTATCGTTTGGCGGAACTATTAGCACGAGCTGCTGCGGCTTCATCCGGGTGAATTCCCAGCCGTGTAAGATTGATACGTCCCTTGTTGTCGATTTCGCGTACTTTGACAATCACTTCATCGCCTACTGCCACTTCATCTTCCACTTTGCCCACTCGGTAATCCGCCAGTTGGGAAATGTGAATCATTCCTTCCTTACCGGGCAGAAATTCCACAAAAGCACCAATGGGGATAATCCTGGTGACGCGACCGGCATAAACATCTCCTTCGTTCAGCTTGCGCGTCATGTTGAAGATAATACTGCGGGCTCGTTCTGCCTTTTCCACATCTAGGGCAGAAATGGTGACTGTGCCATCATCTTCAAGGTCAATTTTGGCTCCCGTTTCCTCTGTAATACCCTTAATCGTCTTGCCACCAGGGCCGATAACAAGGCCAATGAGGTCTTGATCGATTTTGAGGGTGAGTAGGCGGGGGGCAAATGGGGACATTTCGCTGCGCGGTTTGTCGATCGCACTCAGCATTTTCTCCAAGATGTGCAGTCGCGCCGGACGAGCTTGATTGATGGCTTTGGCAATTACATCTAAAGACAGACCATTGATTTTCATGTCCATCTGCAAAGCCGTAATGCCAGTATCCGTGCCTGCCACCTTGAAGTCCATATCGCCCAGGAAGTCTTCAATACCCTGAATATCCGTGAGGATGCGGACTTCTTCCCCTTCCTTAATCAAGCCCATAGCGGCACCGCTGACGGGCTTGGAAATGGGAACGCCAGCATCCATCAAAGCTAGGGTGGAGCCGCAAACAGAACCCATCGAGGTGGAACCGTTGGAAGAAAGCACTTCCGAGACGACGCGGATTACGTAGGGGAATTGTTCTTTGGTAGGCAATACCGGCAGCAACGCTCGTTCTGCCAAGGCTCCGTGACCGATTTCCCGGCGTCCGGGGGCACGCATGGGTTTGGTTTCTCCCACTGAGTAAGGCGGGAAATTGTAATGGTGTAGATAACGCTTGGCATCTTCTGGATGGAGGTCATCTCCCATTGCTTGGGCATCGCCTGGGGTTCCCAGGGTGACGGCGGACAAGACTTGGGTTTGTCCTCGGTTAAACAAACCGCAACCGTGGACTCGTCGGGGTAATAGTCCGACGCGACAAGAGACTGGTCGCACTTCGTCGAGTTTGCGACCATCGACGCGGACGCCATCTTCGACGATTTGGCGGCGCATCATCTGCTTGGTGATGTCTTTGAAAAGGTTGCCCAGCGCTTTGCTGTCAGAGGCTGTGATGATTCGGATGGGATCTTGTTCGGGGAGCTGAGCGATCGCACTTTGCACAGATGCTTTAATCTCATCCAATGCTTGATCGCGAGCGGCTTTCTCCAGTTCAAACCGGGACAAGATGCTTTTGATCGGACTTGTGGCGCGATCGCGAATAAAATTCGCCAGTGTTAAGTCTACTTCCGGTCGCGTCTCGTAAATCTGCTCAATACCCAGTTCTTTAAGCAACTCTTGCTGAGCAGCAATTAGATCGCGCACCGCTTCATAGCCAAAGTCAATAGCTTCAATGATGTCTGCTTCTGGCAACTCGTTTGCCCCCGCTTCCACCATAATCACGCCTTCGGGAGAACCTGCTACGATCAAATCCAAATCCCCGGCATCCATCTCCGCGTATGTGGGGTTAATAATAAAGTCATCCCCAACCAATCCTACCCGCACCGCCGCCATCGGCCCATTGAACGGGATCTTGGCTAACAGCACCGCTACGGAAGCGCCAGTCACAGCCAGCACATCGGGCGGTACTAGCTCATCCATTGATAGCGTTGTGGCGACAATTTGAATGTCATCTCGCAGCCAACTGGGAAACAAGGGACGCAGCGGTCTGTCAATCAGACGGCTCGTGAGAACCACTTTTTCTGGCGGACGGCCTTCCCGGCGCAAGAAACCGCCTGGAATCCTACCGGCGGCATACATTCTTTCTTCGTAATCCACCAACAAAGGTAGAAAATCGATGTTCTCTCTGGCACTAGATCGGGTCGCCGTCACTAATACGGTCGTCTCTCCCGATTGAATCAACAAGGAACCACCAGCCTGTTGAGCAAGGAGGCCAACCTTCAGTCGAATATCCCTTCCATCAAAGGATATAGATTTGTCTATCTCTACCATTCGGTCCTTTTGTATTACACTTCTTTATCTGTGGCAATCCTAGCACTGATCTAGGGGCTAAGGAGAGGGGCTAGGGGCTAGGG
>CASBRD010000006.1 GCA_949128025.1 Oscillatoriales cyanobacterium PMM_0008
CCCCCACTCTTCCACTCACTCCCCCACTCTCCCACTCTCCCACTCCCCCACTCTTATTGAGATGGAGAAGAAATCGGCAAAGTGCGGCTGACTTTCGCGGGAGAGAGAATGCGCGACCCCTCTCGATAACCGATAAACCGGATATAAACCAATTCCCCTTCCGCAATATCATTGGTATCCGGTTGATGCAGTTGGGGATTGTATGGAACTTGTTCCCAAGCCGAACCAATTTGTTCGTATCCCCAACTAGCCAAAAGGTTATCCAAAGGAGTAAACAGCGAAACCAAATTTTTGGCTGGTAAATCTGGTTTCGCTTCCGTCATTTTGCGGGCGCTGGGATAGTTGTTTAACAGCGTTTGCAATTGGGAGAAAGTAGCATTCTGAAAATCAGTTTTTAGCTGCTTTGATTGTTGCTGCAATTCTTCTCGCAGTCGCAAACATTCTTGCCGCAACTCTTCTATCTCTCTTGCAGCAGCCGTATTACTTTCGGTGGTGGCATCGACTTTATTAGAGTGACGCAGCCTCAAAATTAGCCAAATGATAACCAACCACAGAACGCAACCAAACCAAAATAGATTGGGGTCGTTAACCATGATCAATTACTCTACATTTCAGTTTGAGATTGCGTTTCTTCGTTGATGAGGTCTTCATCCTCCTGATAGTATTCTGGAAATAGCTTTTGAGATTCTACTTTACCCAAAGCTTTTTCAATTCCTGAAGTGGTTTCGGTACAGGTGGAGCCAGAGGCGTTGAGTACGGTTTCAGTTATCTTGCCGTCAGTGCCAATGCGATATTCAATCTTGCGATACTCAGCCATGATAGGATTTTTGGATTGAAGTTATTTAACAGTTTAACTCGATTCTATTCATTTTGCCATTAGTTTGTTTTTGCTCATATGGCCAAAGTCAGATATGTGAGAATAGTATAGAGCTATTCCCTGCAAGGAAGTGACTGTGTTTTTACCGCTGACTTTGCACTTTGCTATACATTAAGTAAAGTCTCTTCTAATCCGATCTATGGCAGACTTGAGTCCGTCACTATGAATCCAGCCGACAAAACCACCATAAACCATTTTGTCATTGCGATCGCCTAAAAAAACGTGGTCAACGCCGACTGGGTTTTTCCAGGTTCGCACAGATGTCCCATCCCGCAGCCTCAGAATCGGATTAGAATGCTTAAAGTCTCTGTGGTGAGCGCGAGTCATTCCAGGCACTTTGTCTAAAATGGCGATGACTTCTCTGGTGTCATCCGTTGTATTATAGTTTACCACGGTTCCACAACCACCCCCGTCAGCGATCGTGCTTTTAAGTCTATCTTTTATGTCACCATCAAACAGCGATAAAGAGTCAATCTCGCTGAGCAGCTTTCCATGTGGTTCAGATTGTCGTCTTTCGCAATAAATCGCTGTTAAGAAATCTTCCAGACTCAGTTTAGCCAGTGCGTCTGCAATCAATGCTGTCAGTCCCAAGACGGCGATTCCACCCAACATTCCCGCTGGGCCACCCAGTATTGCTAAAGCTGCTGTGATGGCGGCTGCACCTGTCAAGCCTGTAGTCGCCATCACAATTACCAGCAGGACTCCAGGCAATCCTAAAGCAGCTACTTTTTTGATGATTTCATCCATTTACGATCGCCTCACTTTTGTTCATACATATCTCTAGTTTATTGTCAATATTTTGTTTGGGAACGGCAAAAAATCAAAACTAAGGTAAGGATTTATTGAGCGGCATTGTAAAAATAGAAACTAAGTAGAGGAAGTTAGAGAGGGGGAACAAAAAGCGATCGCAATGACTCTATTCATCTAAGTTTTCCCGATGCAGACTGTGAGCGATCGCATATTGATATGTCCGCAATCAATGCTGGAATGCTACCCAAAACAGTCTAACTCATCTGATTTTAAAAGAACGAGAGTAAAAATGTCTATTATTCGTAAGTCAAATTTAATATCTTTTGGCCTGCTAATGACACTTTGTGGTGTCAGTACTGATGGAAAATTTGTGGCTGGAGCAGCAACCTCAAATCAGTCAACAATAACACCGCAATCAGAGCTATTAAAAGAAAGCGCTCAAACGAAACCAGCTTTTCAAGAAACATCTGATGCGGTGAAGGTAACTCAAAACCGGGTTAAAGTATTTTTTCCTAACTACTCCAGAAACACGACAGACCTCGGCCATGTTGAGCCAGTTTGGCGGACAACACAACGGCGGGATGTAAGTCGATTTGCGATCGAGCAATTGATTGTTGGCCCCACCAGTAATGAAACCAGAATGGGTTTTATGAAGCCGATTCAGTTCAGGGGTAGCTCTAACTGTGGCAGCGATTTTACTCTCTCGATTTCTTCTGGAGTAGCGCGAATAAAATTCTGTAAAATAATTCCTTCAGCTGGTATAGGAGATGATGCTCGCGTCACAAGTTCT
The DNA here is from genome assembly GCA_949128025.1 of Oscillatoriales cyanobacterium PMM_0008. GTDB lineage: Bacteria > Cyanobacteriota > Cyanobacteriia > Cyanobacteriales > Aerosakkonemataceae > Argonema. The sequence continues at coordinate 2,418 of CASBRD010000006.1, forward strand.
ATTCAGGCGACACTGAAGCAATTTTCCACAGTCAAATCAGTTATTATCTTGACGAAAGAAGGCGATTGTCTTGGGGATATGAGTGGCGAAAACCTTTGTCTGCGTAGAAGATAACATCTGTTTTTAGGTACGTTGTTGCGCTTTAGCGCTAAAGCGCAACAACGTACCTAAAAATTGCCAATGTTGGTTCATCAAATATCCTCATTGCTGAAATACTGAACGTAATTGAGCTGCAATATCTGCGATCGCATTTTTCCCCCCATCCAGCACCAGCGCCATCCCCACAAATCCGTGAATCATCCCATCATATTGCTTTAAGTATACCGACACCCCAGCCGATCGCAACCGAGTGGCATAAGCTAACGCCTCATCCCGCAGCACATCACATTCAGCAGTAATAATCAGCGCTGGTGGCAATTGACTTAGATTTTCGGCTAATAGCGGTGAAGCATAGGGATTTTCTCCATCGGCGATATTAGCCAGGTAGTGATCCCAGAACCAAATCATCTCCTCCTTTGTCAAACCGCAACCTTCCGCATATTCACGGTAAGACTCAGTATCAAAAGCATACTGAATTACGGGATAAATGAGAACTTGATATGCCAGTGCTGGTTCTCCTCTATCCCGCGCCATCAACGCCACCGCCGCAGCCAAATTGCCTCCGGCGCTATCTCCCGCGACAGCAATGCGAGTTACATCCGCATTAATAGCACCAGCATTATTTGCTACCCAAACGGTTGCAGCATAGGCATCTTCTACCGCAGCGGGAAACTTGTGTTCCGGTGCCAACCGATAGTCCACCGACACTACCACACACCCAGCATCCTTAGCGAGAGAACGACAGGTACTATCTGCTACATCCAAGTCCCCCAAAACCCAACCGCCGCCGTGAAAGAAAACCACCACTGGCAAGGGTGTACTGCCATGTGGCGTGTAGATACGGATGGGAATATCGCCGGGGATAGTACGATTTTCGACACTGGCAAGGGCTACGGGTCTGAGGGGTTTGCCCCGCAGCTTGGCGGCTAGTTCCCGCGCCTGTGGTGGTGAGAGGGTGGTGAGGGGTGGGAGTTCTAGCTGTGCTAGTTGCTGCAAGAGTTTCTGGACTTGTGGGTCGAGAGGCATTCTGTTTTGGATTTTCCATCTTATAGCTGATAAAAAGGCAGAAGTAAAACAGGAGAAACAAAAATCCTTCATTAGAACTATTCTGATTGAAATAATCTAGTTCAGATGCTAAATATTTATCTTTGATTTTAATTATTCTCTCAGTCGGAGATAAATTATGGGGAATTGCTAAATCTTCAAACCAATCTATCAGCTGCATTTTTTCTTTTATTTCTTGCAGCTTACCTTGATTTTCTTCTAAATTCAACACCGTTAATAGTTTGAATAATCCTTCTCCCTTGATACCTAAAGGTTGAATTTGACCTTCTTGGCTGAAAATGCGTAAGCTTGTGTTTTCAGGAGAAAAGATTAAAAAGCTTTTCAAAGTCAAAATATCTTTGTCAGTTTCAAGTAAGAATTTTAAAATCAACTGATAAGGAAATATTTCTTTTAGTTCCCCAACATCTTCATACATTAAATTAGTAGACTTGCTTGGGATTTGTACAGGTATCTTTTGATTAGACAAAATTGAACTAACCCAACTAGAGTATGGTTTACTATAATGCTGTAAATCAAATGTGAAAATTTTGTCTGGATGAAACTGTAAAGATATTTTAATTTCTTTGTTTAAATTGTCGATATTAAAAGCCGATCGCATGAATTGAGGTTCTGTAACTCTAATACCCCTAGAAGCTAAAAACTCATTATCCAGCTTATCACTTGCGGCGGCTGAACTTAAAGCTATTGCTTCTAAAATATTAGTTTTCCCACAGCCATTTTCACCGATAAAAACTGTTACTCTTCCCAATTCAATTTTTAACTCTTGAATTGATTTATAATTTTCTATACAAATTTGTTTAATCATAAGGCGAAGACACTATTACACTTAAATAATTATACCATAAAATTACAATATCTTCAATTCGGATTCGTACTCACTGGTGGCGGTGGAAAAGGAGTCTATCAAGTATGTGCTTGACAATACTTGATAGATTGTTAAACATTCTCCTCTGGGTCAACTAATTAAATGCCAACACCAGGCAAACTTAATCCTGAAAAACCATAATTTGCCCAGAATAGCAAGCCACCCAGACTTCCCTAGCTTTTGGATCGTAAGTAATCCCAATCGGATTAGATCCAACATTAACTGTTTGCACGACCTTCAGATCGCGAGTGCGAACTTTACTCACAGTATTGCTGTTGTAATTAACAACGTAAAGCCATTCGCCATCATCCGATATAATCATACTGCGCGGAGCCGAACCCGTGGAGACTTTAGCTACAACGTTACCTTTTGGCAAAGCAATCTTCGCTATTTTCCCTTCATTATTCAAGGTAGCGTAGATAAACTTTCCTGCCGGGTCTATGTTCAAATGACGGGGCGCTGGACCGACATTTTTCAGCCACTTGACCGAATATTTTTTCAGGTCTACTTGAGCGATATCAGAAGAACCCATGATCGCGACATAGGCTTGTTGCGAAGTTTTATCTACTACAATCCCACGCGGATATGCCCCCAGTTTAATCCGTTTGATTTCCTTATTTTTGTTGGTATCCACAACGCTCAAATCCCAGCTACACCAGTTACTCACCAGTACGAGGCGGTTATCCGGTGTAGTCGCAACAAATTTGGGAACAGCACCGACTTGGATCACCTTTTCAAGCTGAAGACTTTTTGTATTGATTCGATACAAAAAACTCTCGTCAAGCTTTGGAGAAGGAGAACAACGATCGGTCCCTGGATTATTAAATCCACGTCCGTACATCTGATAGTTAGATACCCAGGCATACTTACCATTATGGGAAAAACTGGCTTCAACAGGAGCCCCTCTGTAATTGCCTTTGAATTTGAGATAACCGTATTTGGCTAAATCCACATTATCCGGGATAGTTTTTACTAATTTATGTTCCCGGTTGTACACCGTTATCGTATGGTTGTACATCATGTTTTGGGCAAAAAATAGACCCTGACCCGAATGTACTACCGATTTAGGCGAAATCTTCCCCGCAATGGTTTTTTCAAGCTTCATCCGGGTGGGAACTTTAGGCTGAGCGGATTTAGCTGGAGTATTTTTAGGAGTAGTGCGAGGTTTTGGCGCAGTTTTACCAGTCCCTTTAGAAGCTGGACGCTGCAAGGGTGTTGACTTTTTGGGCGGGGTTAACGTGCGATTTTCTAGTAACTCTTTGGTAGCCATACCCGCCACCGTCGCAACCATTGCCAAGACAATAACGCTAAACCAAAGCATTCCGTGCCTTTTTTTCGGCTCTTTTTGTTTGGGCTTGGGCCGATCGACAATCTGGCTAATTGGGGATGGCGTCGGAACTGGTGTAGAGTGGGCGGGTTGCAACTCAATAGTCCGACTCCAAGCAGGGACTTCGGAGTGGAGTCGCTGTCCCATCACCCGCACAGTTTTAATAGGTGTGGTTCCCAGGCGGCTCAAGCCTTCATAAACGAACTTGACGCAGCCTTCTTGAGAGTAGGCTTGCGCGGATATCAAGGTAAGTTGCAGAGAGTCGCCCTCTCGACTGACTGTGGCTGTGATGCCTTTTTTCCATATAACCTCGTTGATGAGGGTGGCGATCGCTTGAGGGTCTCCCTGTTGTGCTTGGGAGAAAACGGTTTCCTGCTCTGTAATTTGCTGAATCACGATGGTAGAAACTCAAAATGGCATTAGCTGTCATTTTATAGCAATCTCCCGCGCTAAAACCCACCGCCTTTAGGGGTGGGATACAGCGCGGCCAGCACCTTTAGGTGCAGTCAGGATTATAAGCAAAACCCTTGCATTTTATCAAATTAATGATATCATAAATCTATGATTCACAGGTCGATAAATCATGTTTATTTACGAGTTTAAATGCCAGGGAAAACCAGAGCAATATCAAGCGGTAGATGAAGCTATCCGCACCTCTCAATTCATCCGAAACAAATGTTTAAGATACTGGATGGATAATCGTATGGTGAATGGATACGACTTAAATAAGTATACTGCGATGTTGGCCAAAGAATTCCCTTTTGCAGATCAACTCAACTCGACAGCTAGACAAGCTTCTGCGGAGCGGTGTTGGTCAGGAATTACTGCCGTATATGAAAAATAATTGATAAAAATGTAAATATAACCACAGTCACATAGGTAAAGTGCATGGCAGAAGATACACCGAAGCATATTTGGGTGATTACTGGAGAAACTGTATCGGTTGATACGGGAGCCAGAGGAGGACGCGACACGGGGGGACGCATCCGCAGAGATGATGAACCTGTGGAAGTGCAGGTTGAGGTGGTAAGCTGCCAAACCTGTTGAGGTGGAAAAGCTGAAGCGGGAAATGAAGGGGTTTTTGCAGGCGATGCAGGAAATCCTCGATGAAGCTGATGCGCCTAATCCTAAAATGCAGCTCGATGAAGTTGAGTTATCGGTAGAAATCAATGGCGAAGGACAAGTTAAGCTGTTTGGAATTGGTGGGAAAGCTGGCGGGAAAGGGGCGATGACTCTCAAGTTCAAGCGCAGGCAGAGGGATAATGGTTAATTGGGCGATCGTAGTTGGCATTAACAGCTATAGTAATTTACGACATCTCAATTACGCTCAGGATGATGCTAAGGCGATGCGGGATTGGTTTGTAACGGAAGCAAAGTTTGATCGGGTTTTCCTGTTTACCGAAGATTCGCCGCCCTACCCAGCTAATCCACCTATCCCCACTCAACCTACTTACGGTCACTTGCGGCGATTTTTGCGGGTGCAATTTCAAAAACATTTTAATTTGATTAATAACCGTGAGGAACATTTATTACAACCAGCAGATAATCTGTGGTTCTTTTTTGCAGGTCACGGTATCCGCGCCTCTGATGGTGATTATTTGATGCTGTTAGATAGCGACCCAGGCGATGTAGAACGTTCGGCTATTTCGGTTAATTATGTAACAGAACGTTTGCGTTGTTCTGGTGCTGGTAATATCGTACTGTTTTTAGATGCCTGTCGAAATGAAGGTAGTAGAGATGGTTTGGGAATTGGCAATGACCAGCATCAAGGTGCAATTACTTTTTATTCGTGTATTCCCAATCAAAAATCTTATGAAATAGAGCAATTAAAGCACGGTTCTTTTACAAAAGCTTTATTGGAAGGATTGCAAATTCAAGGTGAAGGTAACTGTGCAACTGTCGAGAGATTAGAGCAACATTTGCAGTATCGAGTTCCACAGATTAACCAACAATATAGCAAAGCCATCCAGTCTCCTTATGCTAAAGTCGAACCTGGGAGTAAATTGCATTTAATTCTGCTACCTAAATTTGCTACGTCTCGCGATATCGCCACTTTGAGAGAAAATGCTTTAGAAGCGGAAGTTGAGGGAAATTTAGAACTGGCAGAACAATTATGGACGCACGTTTTGGCTTTATCTCCTGCTGACCTAAAAGCGTTGGCAGCATTGAGAAGAATTTGGACAAAACAACCGTCTTCGGTTTCTGTTTCAGCACCAATAACTCAAGCAAAAGGTTCTAGGTCGCAATCGGAACTTGATGACCAAACTGATTGGTTTGAATTTGAAGTAGTGCTGGTCAATATTAAGGGGGAAATCCAGAAAAGAGAAAAGCTCAAAGCTAGATATTTGGCAGAAGATTTAGGTAATGGTGTCACTCTGGATATGGTTTACATTCCCGGTAATACTTTTACAATGGGTGCGCCGGAAAATGAAGAAAAAAGTCATGACAGTCAAAGACCTCAGCATCAAGTCACAATTAAACCATTTTTCATGGGAAAATATCCCATCACTCAGGTACAATGGAAAGCAGTAGCCTCTTTGCCACAAGTAAATCGAGAACTTAATCCAGATCCATCTTATTTTAAAGGTGAAAATCGTCCGGTAGAGAGAGTTTCGTGGTATGATGTAGTGGAATTCTGCGATCGCCTCTCCCAAAAAGCCAAACGGGAATACCGCCTACCCGGTGAAGCTGAATGGGAATACGCCTGTCGCGCTAACACGACTACACCATTTCATTTTGGTGAGACAATTACAACCGATTTGGCCAACTATGATGGTAATTATACTTATGGTCAAGGCCCAAAAGGAATTTCCAGCCAAAAAACTACCCCTGTTGGCAGTTTCAAGGTAGCTAACGCCTTTGGTTTGTTCGATATGCACGGTAATGTGTGGGAATGGTGCGCCGACCATTGGCATGATAGTTATGAAAACAAGAATAGCAATATAACTATATGGTTATCTAACGATATAAATGAAAGGCGACTGCTGCGCGGTGGTTCGTGGAACCGCAATCCTGTACACTGCCGTTCGGCGTTTCGTCTCTGGCTCGATGCGGGCTTCAGTAACAACGATATCGGTTTTCGTGTTGTCTGTGCTGCTGCGTGGACTCTGTAGCCCTTTATACTTTTCCCCTCTTGCCCTTTTCCCTTTTTTTCTTTACCCTTCCGCCGAAGGCGGTAAAAAAAAAATTTTGAAAAATGAGCGAGTTACCGATTATTCAAAAAACCTACGATTTAATCAAATGGTACGTCCCGATTCTCAACCGTTTGCCCCGCAGCCATAAATTTATATTGGGGGACAGAATGGTTACTGGGCTATACGATTTACTGGATGCGCTTATTATAGCAAAATATGCCTCCGATAAACTAACTTTGTTAGAACCTTTAAACAGTAAACTAGATATCCTGCGCCATCAAACCCGATTATTATTCGATTTTCAGTTAATCAAGTTGCTAGTTATATAATTACAGCTGTTATTAGGTACGTTGTTGCGCTTTAGCGCTCTTATCCCAGCTGAAATAAGAGCGCTAAAGCGCAACAACATACCAAGAAAGCCAAACACTGGACTGAGTAAGGGGTGATTTTTCACCCACTCCCCCACTCTCCCACTCCCCCACTCTCCCACTCCTCTACTATTACGATCGCAAATTAATTTTCTCAGTTCTCGACCCAGGTGCTTTCGAGGTGGTAGACTCCTGGTAGTAAGCCTTTGCATGATGGAAGTAACTATCCGGTTCATTTTCAATAATCACACCATTGACTACCAAACCCAAGATATTCTGACCCGATTGCACCAAAAAGCTTTTAGCAGCATTAGCACTCACAGCATCCAGAACCCCCGGACGAACCACCACTAAAACACCATCGCTCATTTTACCCAAACTGAGAGCGTCCGGCACAAGTACAAGCGGAGTCGCATCGATAATTACAAAATTATAGTTCCTAGAAAAATCCTCAATTAATGACGCCATTCGCTTGGAATCAAGAAGCGCCAATGGGTTGGGAGGTATTACTCCCGATGGCAGCACATCCAGGTTATCCATCACCTCTTTTACAGCCATATTAACATCGGCGTGACCGACAATTACATCGCTCAGTCCCGCCGCATTAGTTAAATCCCAAATATGATGCTGCATCGGATGGTGCATATCCGCATCAATCAACAACACCCGGCGTCCCAATTGAGCCATAGCTATCGCCAAATTTGCCGAAACTGTAGACTTGCCCTCTTTAGAAACAGAACTGGTTACTACAATAACTTTCAACTCTCGATCCGGGCTGAGAAAATTCAGGTTAGCCTGAAGCATCCGGTAACTTTCGCTGATTATCGAATGAGGAATGTCTTTAACCGGAAGCTGCGGCACAATCCCTTCTTGTTTCCCAAAGCGAAACCTCATTTTTTTCTTAAAAGAAGGAATCATTCCCAGCACAGTATATTTAAAGATTTGCCGCACCTCTTTAGCCGTTTTCAGGGATGGATCTGCCAAGTCTACAAGGAAAGCTACCACTACGTAAAGCAGGCCACCCACCACAATTGCTGCGACTATGATTGGCCCTTTGCGAGTACCTACAGGGCCTGGAATCAAAGCGTATTCAATCACACGGGCATTACCCACATTTTGATTTTCTGCAATCCTTACTTCTTGGAAATTTTTTAGAAGAATAGAATAAGTAGATTGGTCAGCTTCCAGTTGTCGCTCTAGATCTCGTTGCCCCTGTTGCAATTTCGGTATAATATTAGCCCGTTCTTTGTAGGCGGATCTGGCGGTAGTTAGAAAAGCCAATTGATTAATTAAGCCTAAACGTTCCGCTTCTGTAGTTACAATATCGGCGGTCACTTTTTCTTTAAGAGCCCCCATTTGTAAATTATTACTGGAGACCGACGTTTCTTTGCCAAGATTCTGTCCTATTCGCTCTTGTAGCAGCGCTTTTAGGGAAGTTTTCTTACTTTCTAAATCAGCTATTACTGGGTGTGTTGGCAAAAAGCGGCTTCGCTCGCTCGCCAACTGAGCTTCTACTTTTTGGAGTTCTTCAAGCACCTGCTGAACTCCCAGAGACTGACTCAAAGAACTAAAAGCCACAGCTTGCTGTGAATTCAAATTTATCTTTTCCTGGAGTGCCTCCGAGCGAGCCTTTGCATCCGCCAGCTGAGCCTGAGCTGTTTCTATTTGTCTGTCTAGGTTCGCCATAGCATCCACAGCCGAGGCAGCTTCCCGTTCTAGAACCACAATATGATTTTTTTCTTTGAAGCTACGCAAAGCGGCTTCGGCTTGACGAACAGTAGCTTCGGTCTGAGGTAGCTGTTTGGTGATAAAATCCCGAGCTGCTACCGCCTCAGCCCGGTTAGCGAGTATATTGCTTTCTATATAGACATTCATCAGTCTGTTGACGGCCTCGGCTGCTTCCTTTGGCTCTTTACTTTTATAGGAAATCACCAATACATCTGTTCCTTTGATAGGTTTGACGGCAAGGGATGATAAAAAATATTCAGGCGGTATTAAGGCACCATTGCTGTCTTTTAGATTTAGTGCAGCTATGGTCTTTTGCACAAGGGGTATCGAACGAAGTACCTCTGCTTCTGTATCTAGAGGGGTATTCAAAAAACTTAAAGCCTCCAATTCTCCTAATTTTGCTCCCGCCTCAGTTATTAAAGAAGATGGCGTATTTTTCTTTTTAAACAGCAGCTTTCCTGTTGCTTCATAGGTAGGCTTTTTCTGAAAGGATAAGGCGGTGGCCATTGTAACAACAAGCACAAATACTATGCTTGCGGGTAGCCAACGCCGTTTTAGAATCAGCCAGTACCTTTTAAAGTCTATATCTTCAACGTATTGTGTAGATTCCATAAAAATCCGATCTCACAAAGCGGTTGCCAATTCTAATGCTTTTATTGTATCTATCAAAATGTTACGGCGCCAAAATTTCCGCATTTCGTCGGCGGTAGAGGACTTTGTTCGCTTGGTTGCCATAAGCTGCTCCTACTCTTGGACAGTTACAGACCGTGCGATCGCGCAGCAGATATCAACCTCCAGCATAACCTGTTTCAAATTTGGGCGGTAGTTAGTCTGTTGTTTGAGGTGGTTGGCTCTTTTTGCCGAAATTTGCCGAAAGAAGTAGCCAAGAAAAAAAATGTCAAGTAGTCAGCCCCCTTATATTGTGCTATTATGCCAGATATTGGTAATCCTGACTATTTGCTGTCGAGCCTGGAGTGAGGTACGCTCCGCGTGACTCTGGGCTCAGTAGTGGTAACCGAGCAAACCAAAGCGTACACTCGCTAAATCTTACGTAAAAAGCATGAAGGATAATCTTAAGGTGAGCGTCGTTATCAATAACTACAACTATGGACGTTTTCTGCCAGAAGCAATTGATAGCGCTCTGAACCAAACCTATCCCCACACGGAGGCGATTGTAGTAGACGACGGTTCCACTGACAACTCACGTGAGATAATCGGCTGTTACGGACAGAAAATTATCCCGGTGTTCAAGGAAAATGGCGGACAAGCTTCTGCTTTCAACGCGGGTTTTGCAGCAAGTCGAGGTGATATAATTTGCTTTTTGGACTCTGACGATATCTTTTTGCCTGAAAAAGTCGCGACGGTGGTAGAAGCGTTTGCCTCTAGCACAGACTTGGATTGGTGTTTCCATTCCCTAAAGTGGGTGGACGTAGATGGCGAACCATCGCTTAATCAAAGCAGTCATAAAAGTTTATCCGGCGAATACGATTTGAGAGCCCATATCAAAACAGGCAAACTCAAAGATAAATTACCTTCTCTCCCCTCTACTTCGGGTTTGTGCTTTAAGCGATCGCTCCTCCAACAAATTTTGCCAATGCCAGAGGCCAAAACTATTGGTCTTAACGATGCTTACCTCGAATTTACCTCAATTGGACTGAGTAAAGGTCTCATTTTAGACAAAGAATTAGCCCTTTACCGCGTACACGGATCTAACGCTTATGTTAAAAGCAAAGACAAGCGAGTACCTGCCCGCATCATGATTCTTACAGCATACTGGATGCGAGTTAAATTTCCCGACTTATCTAAATTTACCAATAACATATTTGCAGCAGGTTTAGGAACTTTTTGGCGGACAGGAGGTGTGGCATCAGAATGTCGTGAATTTGTCAAAAATTATCTGGAGTCAGCTACACCCCTAGAAAAAATCGAAATTAATGCTAGAGCCGTTTACCACTGCGTAAAGTTGTGAACCAATTTCTCAAGCTTCACGAAAGTAAATTCGCCATTTTTGCTTTGTTAGTTTTCTCAAGCGTTCTGGGTATATCAAGCTATTACAACCCGACGGCAGAGCTTACCGTCTCGCCGCCTCTTGACAAGGTATGGGCGCTGATGAGATATGCGATTTATGCAGTTACACTCTTCCTAATTATTGCCAGATTCAAAAGTGTTGTTCGTCCCGCAATAAGAGACCCATTCTTATGGGGTTTGGTGGTAATAGTTGTCACCTCATTTCTTTGGTCTGATTTCCCATCCATATCTCGAAAAGATGGCTTAATACTATTAATGGCCACCTTATTCGGACTGTATTTAGCTTCGCGCTTTAGCTTGAAAGAACAAGTACGGATAGTGGCATGGGCACTGGGCATAGTAACAGTGTTTAGTTTGTTGTATTCTCTGGTGTTCCGGGGAGCGGCGGTAGAAACAGGGTTCAACGCTGGAGCTTGGCGCGGGCCTATGCTCCAAAAAAACCTCTTAGCTCGCCTCATGGTTATATGTGCGCCACCATTATTAATGGTTGCCTTAGAAAAGAACAAATACCGTTATGTTGTGTGGATTGTTTTTATCATGGCCGTTGCTCTAATTGTGCTTTCCACTTCAAAATCGGCGTTAATTATCTGTCTAACCCTTTTATTTCTTTTGCCTTTATACAATGCGATGAAGTGGAGCGACTCTTTGGTTATTCCTTTGTCGATCAGCTTAATTTTGATACTTGGATTTGCCACTACAGCCTTAGTCAGTAATTGGGAGCCATTTTTGTTTAAACTTGGCAAAGATCCTACCCTCACAGGTCGTACAGATATTTGGGCGGCCTGTCTTGAAAAAATATGGCAGCGCCCTTGGTTAGGCTATGGATATCAGGCGTTCTGGCAAGATGGAGGCGGTGGAGAGTATGTTTGGAAAATTATGAATTTTCGGGTATATTCAGCTCATAATGGCTTATTAAATATAGCGGTCGAGCTAGGTTTCACAGGAATGTCCTTTTTTCTGCTTAGTGTTGTTACAGCTTACATACGCGGTCTAATTTGCGTGCGTGCAAATAAAAGATTAGAAGACCTGTGGCCAATAACCTGCGTGACGTTTTTATTGATGTATAACCAAACGGAAAGTACCAATACAGAACCGAACTCTATTTTTTGGATTTTATATGTAGCAGCAACTTTATCTATGAGGCGTGTTCCGATGATGAAGCCTAGAGCATTTAGCGAAGATCGAGAAGACAAAAAGTTAGTCGAACCTAGCTAAAAAATAATTCACTATTATAGGGAATTGAAAGTGTCTAATTTAGCAATTTTCCTAGCTGGTCTCGGTGGCGGTGGAGCTGAAAGAGTAATGCTCTACTTAGCCCGTGGTTTTGTGGAGCGGGGTATAAAGGTAGACTTAGTTTTAGTTAAAACGGATGGCCCTTGTATATCTTTGATCCCGCCAGAGGTGCGAGTGGTGAACTTGGGAACTGGGCGTCTGTTGCGAAGCATCCCCGCTCTGGTACGCTATCTGCAAGAAAATCAACCAAAAACCCTACTTTGTGCGATGGAAGATATTAATGTAGTCGCTCTTTGGTGTCGGCGCATCGCTGGGGTATCTACGCGAGTGGTGGTGACGGTGCATAACACGCTTTCCCAGGAATCGCAAAACGCAACTGAAATTAAAAAGCGACTTGCACCTTACTTGGCACGCTGGTTTTACCCTTGGGCCGATGCAGTTGTTACAGTGTCCCAAGGAGCATATGAAGATTTGGTGCGTTTAGGCTTGTCCTCAGAACGACTTAAAGTAATTTACAATCCAGTTGTTACCCCCGAACTGGGTAAAAAAGCGCTTGAATCCCTGGATTGCTCTTGGTTTTCTCAGGGTGAACCTCCAGTGATTTTAGCTGTGGGACGCCTGGAGGCTCAAAAAGATTTTCCTACTCTTATTCAAGCTTTTGCTAGAGTCAAACAACAGCGTCCAGCGAGATTAATGATACTGGGAGAAGGGAAAGATCGGCCTTTTCTGGAAGCTTTAGTGCAGGAATTGGATTTAGCGGAAAATGTAGCTTTACCTGGATTTGTGGATAATCCTTATGCTTACATGGCTAAGGCGGCGGTGTTCGTTCTCTCCTCATTATATGAGGGGTTGCCTACAGTACTGATTGAGGCGATCGCGGTGGGGAGTCCGGTAGTATCTACTGACTGCAAAAGTGGGCCAGCAGAAATTTTAGAAAATGGGCGGTATGGAAAGCTAGTCGCGGTGGGAGATATTAATGGTATGGCAGAGGCAATTATTAGTACCTTAGACAAACCTTTAGATGCGATCGCATTGCAGAAAAAAGCCACTGAGTTTTCGCTAGAAAAAGCTGTGGCGCACTATTTAGAAGTATTGCAGGTTAGTTAGCCGCCTTTTTCTTATGTAGGCTGAGATGTAAAACTAGGGAAGTTAAACTTATGGATATCAAAAAGGTTGTTGTTACAGGAGATGCAATTTTTCTCGATCGCTATCGAAATCTATTCATAGCTATATCTGACAATTGCGAACAGCTAGATTACTTGCCATACAGCTTAAACGAAGCCAAATTATCCAACTTTTTGAAGAAAGTATTGCCTACATCTTTAATTCCCAAAGCTAATAAATTATTTCGCAAAAATCGAAAAACGTTTATTAGCAAATCTCAGCAAATGGAATCGAGAATTAGACAACTAGAATATACTCCAGATTTAGTTATCCATCTCTTTGGTATGTACTCTCCATTTGCGGATAAATTCGATATTCCTTACGTGATGTATTTAGATTATACGATGGCGCTGGCTGCGAAAAATTGGTCGCCTTGGGCTCCTTTTAATAATCCCCAAGAACTAGAATTATGGCTTGCCTGCGAACACCAAGCTTATGAACGCTGCCATCATATTTTTCCGATGAGTAACGTCGTCAAGACTTCTTTAATAGAAGATTATGGCATAGCACCGGAAAAAATAACGGTGGTAGGCGCTTCTGGGAATTTTACAGAAGCATATCAGGGAGAGAAAACATTTGGCAGCAAGCAGATTTTGTTCAATGGTTCCGATTTTGAAAGAAAAGGTGGAGATTTAGTTTTAGCTGCCTTTAAAAAGGTGAAACAAGCACTTCCCGATGCCAAGTTGGTGATTATTGGCAAAAAAATAGCGATCGCTGAAGATGGTATTGAAAATCCGGGACATATTGCATCTCCTTCCCAACTACGGGATCTATTTTTGAAAACAGATTTGGTAGTTGCGCCCGCCTATTGCGATCCTTTTCCAGTATTTTTAATGGATGCGATGAATTACGGAGTTCCTTGTAGTGTCTCCGCTAAAGATGGGATGCCAGAAATTGTCGAACATAAAGTGAACGGGATTGTTATTCCCGATCTAAAAGCTGAGATTATAGCGGATAACATCATCCATTTATTGTCCAACATTTCTGTATTGAAATCCATGTCCGAGCGAGCGCGAGAGCAGATGAAAATAAAATTAAATTGGGATAATATAGCTAAAAATATATTACAAATATTATCAAAAGCTTAAAACCGCTTGTTTTATAAATTTGTGTGCTAAGTTATGTTTGGGATGTCTATAATCTCGTCTTCTATCGGAAGGTTAAGCACAAACTTGTTTAAATCAAAAAAGGAACCTCTATGTTGGTAAACGACTCCTTCATCAAAAGAGTAGAAAATTACGAAAATACTGCCGAACATAACGAAAAACTGCACGCAGAGTTTGAGCAACTTGTACAAACAATTCCTTTCCTCGCTCAACATAGAAAGTATGTAGAAACCCACAAATTAGGTTTCGGAGATACCGCATTTCATTATATGTGGTATCTTATTATCCAACATCTAGCCGAACAATCTTCCAATCTTAAATTTGTAGAAATTGGTGTTTTTAAAGGGCAGGTGATTTCCCTGTGGGCATTGATAGCCGCAAAACTCAATTTGCAACTATCTCTAACAGGTATTTCTCCACTTAAGGGAAATTCTCTGCCTCCATCCAAGTGGGTCAAAATTTGGAAAACTTTAACCGATCCAAAATTTCGTCAAGAATTAAAATCTGGGAACTTTTACCCGGAAGAGGATTATCGAGCAATTATTGCCGGATTGTTTGAAACTTTCCATCTGCCATTTTCAGAGATTCGACTTATTGAGGGTTACTCTAATGATGTAAATGTCCTTGAAACTGTCAAAAATGAAAAGTTTTCTTTGATCTATATTGATGGAGATCATACTTTCGAGGGGGCGACAGAAGATATAAAAAATTATTGCCCCTTGATTGAAGAAAATGGGTTTTTAGTCATGGATGATGCTTCTTTCTATCTACCAGGCACTTCATTTTGGAAAGGACATGAGTCTGTTTCGCGAGCCTGTGAAATAATTCCCTCATTTGGTTTCACTAATATTCTGAATGTTGGCCATAACCGAGTTTATCAAAAGGTGAATGGAAGTAGCTGATAGAGAAATCTTTAAAAGGGAGATTCGCTTTCTCGATAGACAACCATTTGATTTTTCACCTCTGGGCTATGTCTATCATACTGATGTAAAACATTGATAACACTTCCATCTTCATTAATAAGGAATCCGCTATTGTTGAAACAAAGCTGATTTTCTTTGACAGACATCATAGTTAAAATCGGCCCATAATGATTTTCAAAAAATCTCACATTCTTAATTAAACCTTTGTGAATAATATAATTATGCACGCCTTGATCCACGCCCGAAGAAGGATGATATTGGAGCTTGAGCAAATAAGCGATCATAGCTTCTAAATAAAGCATTATGTAGTCACGGGTGCCAATTGTTGTCCCAGCGCATGATATCATCCTATCCCCAATCTCTCGGAGTGCGGAGTCACCAAATCCTTGACCGATCCATTCTGTATGAACCCAACATTCACTAATAGTTTTGCCTTTATCTTCAAGAAAGCAACACAAACAATCATCAAAATCAAAGTCAAATGGATTGCGCTGAAACAAGACATCTCTGACATCTGTCAGCATAATTTTGGAGTAATTTTTTCCGTACTCAGATAAATACAAGTAGTAAAGCAGATACCTGCTAGACATTACGAAAAGAAATCTGTGAGCTATTCGACTCTGGATTAAATATTTATTTTTATTATCCCCAAATAAGGTTGGAATATTAAAGGCAAATCTGGCGAATTTTCTGTAAATATCTAGATCGAATAACCTATGAATGGGGATTTTTTTATTGAATTGCCAATGACCCTTTTTCCAGAGCAAGGGAAGGGAAAAAGAGAATTCGTTGAAAAAATATAAATTTACCCCATATTGGTGAAGGGCTTCAATAGTTTTGGGACTTATTTCGGAGGCGAGTAAACAGATGTCTCCACTATATCCCGAATTCTTGAGAGAGATAAGGAATGGCTTAATTTGGTTAAACTCGTAACCTTTGATTGTGCCAAGAATCAAATTTTTGTTGCTGTTCATGGGGGAACATAAAATATATTGTTATGCCTATAACTATATCACGAATAAGATATCGGTGACAATGATTCCAGGTTCGCTCTGTTCTCCGATCGGAATTATTATGTCATATTTTATACAAAATCATGAAAATTCCCTTCTTTCTATCCATCTACTTGTTAATCGCTAGATTTTGTGTTATAGAAAAAGTTCAAAGCAATTGCTTTAGTCATTACCGAAGCAATAATTCGAGTGGGTGGATAGATGAGGCACAGAAAATAATCGACAAAGGAATAGGAAATAACCGTTGCTATTGCTGCACCAGTTTCTCTATAAATTGGCAGCAGCCAAAAATTTAACAAAATATTCATGGTAGCGCCAAGACAGGTAGTAAATAAATAATACATTGTCATTCCTTCTGCAACTACCCAAATTCCTTTACAATATCCAAAAAAAACAAACAAAGCTGCCCAAATATGTATTGACAATACCCCCGCCGCCGCTGCATAATTTTCCCCAAATATCGTAACTACTATATAGTTTGACAAAAATGTCATGGGAATGGCAATTGAATAAGCTAATACTGCCATCAAATTAAACAGCTTTTGCAGTTTCTTATAGTACAGCGTTTCGCTAACTTTTTTAGCTTCAATAATAGAAGGATTTACAGAAGTACAAATAGCTACCGGAATATAATACCAAAGTTCCGATAACTTCGTTGCTACTGAATAAATTCCCACAGCTTTATCATCAGCTAATTGTCCAAGCATAATCTGATCGATA
Organism: Oscillatoriales cyanobacterium PMM_0008; assembly: GCA_949128025.1. GTDB lineage: Bacteria > Cyanobacteriota > Cyanobacteriia > Cyanobacteriales > Aerosakkonemataceae > Argonema. The sequence goes on from CASBRD010000006.1 coordinate 19,191, forward strand.
CGCAGATAAACCATAATCGCTAACCCGGACAAAATGAGTGGCCAGCTCTCTTTGAGCAGAGTTTTTGCACGCAGCCAATTGGTTCGCCATCCTAGAATATTTTGTCCGCTCACTTTATAAGCGATCGCTAAACCCACCGCACCTAAAGCATTTTCCGCCAATAATGCCAAGGCAAAGGCAATTAGGGGGGCTTGCATTTGCAGCAAGACAACTCTTACAATAGTGATGAGGATGAAAGCTAGATTTTTCGACAAAACTGTGTATTTGGACTTGACCTGTAACTGGAACCAGAAATCGATCGTATTAAAGGCATCAAAAATTGTTCCTGCCGCAGTAATTAATACCAACCAGCGTGTCAGTTCGTCGTTGGGCCGTAACAGAAAGATAATTGCACTCGTCACCAATATTGTGACTAAACTACCACTGAGTTTGAGGGCAAAGGCTGTACCAAGAGTTTCGTCTTTACAAGATGGATCGCGAATTATGTCGCGCACCACAATCTGATCCAAACCCAGGGTGGCAAGCACGCCAAATAAGGAAACAAAAGCGATCGCGTAGTTGAAGACCCCAAACTGTACCGGGCCTAAATAACGGGCGAGCCAAGCGGTTAAAATTAGCCCCACGCCTAAACGCAGGATGCGATCGATAAACAGCCATAATATATTGCTAATAATCTTACGAAGGTCGGGGCTTAGTCTTTTAATTGCTACAGTTAACTTATTCAGCATAAGCATATAGTACCAACATTTTTTATCTTTTCATCTTATAATAATTTGCCAAAAACATCTAGTACCCACATTCGTCAGATATGCGGCTAAATTAATTCTGTCGATATTATGCCTCAGCTTGCTTGCCTTTGAAAGCATAGTTATTCTCAATATAATATGTTTATTGACTTTGAACTGACTGAGAAGGGAATACAGTGGTTTCTTTAAGAAACTGGGTTTCTCAGTACCCCACCTGACAAGGGCTGTAGGGAAGAGGTTGCCGATGCAGGTGGGCAGGTGTTCATCCAGAATTTCTCCCAAGCGCTAATAAAGATTGGATAAAAATTAATTCAAAGCAATATAAAAATTAACTTAAAATTAACCCCAACGTTTAAAATATTGATAAGATAAGCTGTGATCGTGTTAAACTGGGCCACTCAGTCTTAACCTACCCACAGATAACCAGGATAACCTATTACCCGCCAAAACCATACCGCCATCAAATAGCGCAAAACCTCCGGAAAAAACTGCTATAGAGGACATTGGCATGATCCGTCAAGAAAGTTTAATCAATAAACTACAATCTGCGAGCGAGAAATTATTGAACAACCCCAATCCACAAAAAGTCATGGAAAGTGGCAACGCTTCTGCGAATTCCCCGTCCATAGTTTTCTGTGCGCCTTATGTTAACGATAACTGGAAATGGTTTACTCATGTAATTGGTGAAGACGGAATTCGCTGGTACTTTTTCCACGACAAACCTCGCGGACTTCTTGAAAAATATATCAAGCGTCCCAATTTATCCCGAATCCGCGCCTGCCTAGAAGCCATTCTTTTTGCCAAAAAACACAATGTTAAGCTGATCGTCTCCCATGAAGCTCGATTTGCGTTTTGGTGTGCTTTTTTTGCTAAGTGGCTGGGCGTACAAATTGAGCATATTTCCTCATCCTTTAACTTTACCGAATTGCCCCAAGGTTTAAAGCGAACAATCATGGCATCTGCCTACACAAACGTCAGCCAGTTCATCGTCCATACAAAAGGAGAAGAACAGCTTTACAGTGACTATTTCGATATTCCTATAGAACGATTCAAAACTATCCTTTGGAGTGATGCTTGCCACGAAGTTAGCCCTGAAGAACCACTCGAATTAGGCGATTATATCGGCGCTCTCGGTAGCAATATGCGGGATTACCGAAGCCTCATGGAAGCTATGGAAAAATTGCCTGATATCAAGCTAATTCTTGTGGCCAGCCCTGATAGCCTTAAAAACCTAAGAATTCCATCCAATGTAAAAGTTATATCGGGGATTCCGTATCCCCACGCCATGAATATCTTAAAATACTCTCGGTTCATGGTATTACCGCTTCAAGGTTCAGAAATACGTTGCGGTCACGTTACCTTAGTCGCGGCAATGTATCTCGGTAAAGCGTTTATTGCCACAAAATCCTCTGGAATCGCCGACTATGTATTGGATAATTATAATGCGATCGCCTGCGAACCCTTTGCCCCAGATGCCTTAGCCGAAGCGATTCGCGCTTTGTGGGACGACCCTGAAAAATGTCAGCAAATTGGTGAGAATGGCAGACAGTTTGCAGAAAAATACTGTGCAGTGGATATAGCTGTGCAGCATTGGCGGCATCTGCTTTACGAACAAAAAATATTGTCAAATTAACAGATCTGATGCAACTAAATCATGAAAATATCGAAAATTATCCATTGGAGTGCGGCTCCTATATTTATTGGCATTATAGCTGGGTGTGCCGCTAGCAACCAACAGCCTAGCCCAGATACAGATAAAGTAGTCGCCTCTACAGCCCCAACTTACTATGTTGCCGGGGGAAGCGGGTATCGCTGGGCTAACGTATCTATAGGAGGAGGTAGCTTTGTCACGGGAGTATACCCCCATCCCCTAGAAAAAGATCTTGTCTACATCAGAACTGACATAGGTGGCTTTTATCGTTGGAATCCAAAAGATCGAACCTGGATTCCATTAAATGACCGTTTTCCCCAGTCTCAACAAACCTACTATGGTGGAGAAGCCCTAGCAGTCGATCCAAATAACCCGAATATTGTTTACATAGCGGCAGGCAAATACTCCGCATGGCAGCCCAAAGGGTCAATTTTTAAGTCTAGCGATCGCGGCACAACTTGGACAAAGCTTAACATAGACTTAGGGATGGATAGCAACGACGAGCATCGCTGGGCGGGAATGAGATTAGCGGTCAATCCGTCTAATTCCAACATTATCTTCTTCGGTTCGCGCCACGATGGGCTGTGGAAGTCGTCAGATGCAGGCGCAACCTGGGCTAAAGTTACTTCTTTTTCTGCAAATCTTACACCAAAGATTGGCATCGTGGGCATCGTATTTGACAAGCAACAGCCCGGTTTAGTTTACGCCAATGTCTTTGGAGACGGAATTTATAAATCTGCTGACACGGGCGTTACTTGGAGCAAAATACAGGTCAGCCCAAATCAAGCGCAGCGAATGGTTGTCGCCAGCAACAAAGTTTTATATGTAACCCATCTGTCTGGAGTTAGCAAGTATACCAACGGGACTTGGAGCGATATTACGCCCAATGGCAAGCAAGCTGCCTTCAATGCCTTGGCTGTTAACCCCACCAATCCCAACGACGCCATAGTAGCACTTGGTCAGTCAGTACGTACTAAAATCTATAGAACCTCAGATGGCGGCACCACTTGGACAGAGAAAAACGCATCCATAAAGCACACAGTTCCTTGGTGGGATGACGCCATGTTTTCATTGTGGACTGCTGCGATCGAATTTGACCCAAAAATTCCAGGCAAGGTTTGGCTGACAGACGGGTTTGGCATTTGGCAAACAGACAACATCAACACCGATCGAGTTGCCTGGACTAACTACGAACAAGGACACGAGGAAGTAGTTTCTTTCTCCCTAGCTGCACCGCCAAAAGGCGCTGTGTTGTTAAGCGCTTTAGGCGATGTAGTCGGTTTTCACCACAACAATGGACTTAACGCCTATCCGTCCGCAAGGTTGGAAGGCACTCCCGAATGGCGGGATACCTTTGACATTGCCTACTCCCAAACCAATCCGCTGCGCCTAGTCCGCGTCGGTGGTGCTAGATGGAGTTCCACTTATACAGGTGCAACTTCCACAGATGGCGGGTTGACGTGGCAAAAATTTTCCTCATTTCCAGCGAAAACGATGCCCCTGCGCGTAGCTGTATCGGCAACTAATCCAAATTTATTCGTTGCGATTACCAGCAAAGCACAACCCCTACGTAGTACTGATGGCGGCGCGTCCTGGAAGCCAGTGTCGGGACTGCCAGATGGGCCGGGAGGCCCGTGGTATTGGAGTCAGCCGCTAGCAGCAGACAGAGTAGATGGCAACACCTTTTACTATTACAGCGAGGGCAAACTCTACAGCAGTACTGATGGAGGCGCATCCTTCAGCCTTGCCAACTCCTCGCTTCCTAGTAGCAAGTGGGACTTAAAAATACTAAAAACAGTTGCCAAAAATGAAGTGTGGTTCGGTAATGGCGTCAGCGGTTTGTTTCGCTCAATAGATGGCGGTAAGACTTTTGCTAAACTTTCTTCTGTAGAGAAGGCGCATCTATTTGCATTCGGGAAACCGCCGACGGGAAGTACTACTCCAGCTCTTTATATGTATGGAAAAGTTGCTGGTATGGGAGAGGGAATCTTCCGTTCTCTCGACAGAGGAGAAACCTGGACAAGTATCGGTTCGCCGCAAAATCCTATTGGTAATGAGCCAAATGCGATGGAGGCGAGTTGGCAGCAATTTGGGCTGGTCTTTATCGGCACCAATGGTAGAGGAATTTTTTACGGATCTCCCGACAATTCCAAGGCACTGGCTGGTTTATAAGATTACCCGGTAAGCGCAAATCCTGGCAGTAGTTTGTTATGGAAGTTTTAGGGCCTCAACAGTTTTGGGATTTTCCAGACGGTACTTAGCTTGGGAAACACCTTCTCCAACGACCTTTTTTGCTGCTGTTGCTTGTGGCAATACCGCTGAAACGATGGATTCTGCTGCCATCAAAACTACCGAAACTGCCAAAACGACGAAGGCAGAAGCGGTAAAAAGCAACATTAAGGGTAAAGAAGTTAGTTTATTTGTGCCTGCTTTCATCTTTCTTCCCCCGTGGAGACCCCCACCATAGCTGTAAAGAGCTTGGTGGTGGGAGGAAACGGGGGGCATGGTCTATGCTGCATAACATATTTCTCGTAGAGAGTAGAAAACCTTTGCGCCCCAAAAGTGGTAGTTCTTTCTGGCATCCCCTGCTGGCATTACAGGATTGAGGCTACCGATACTGTGACCCGCCGCTCCTCAGAGGAGCCGCTTCGCTAACGGTGGGGCGTTTAATTGTGGGGATTACTCCCCCTCCCATTGCTGGGGCAGGGGTAAATGTTCGCCTCGACAATGTTAGTGGTCGGTACTATCCAAGCAGCACTGGCTTAACCCTCTATACCTTTTTAACCACTCGGTTCTAGAGCTACGGACTGGCGTCGCATCCGCAGGTAGGTCTTTAACTCTTACCACTAACGTAGGTGTTGCCACCTGAGTCTGGTCAACTAGGGCTATCTTTCAAGCCCCCGTTATAGTCGGTACTCCGAAACACACGGTGGGTTGTTGACTCCCAGTCTCCTGCTTTTAGTCTCTTTACTTCTCCAGGATATTAGACGGTATTTAGGATTGCATCAGTGGGTTTTGGTAACTTATGGACGATCGACAGTAAGCTCAGCCATCAGAGAAAATACGAAAGCGTACTGGTATCTTCCAGTACGCCATTGTTAACAGGGGTCAGTATCGTTAAAGGGTAAATCCCGCTTAAGGCTTTGTTTACAGGACTATAGTGCTGCTAAAGAAGGGTTGAAAAACTAGCAATACATAGCTTATACGGATAATAAACTATACTGTGTTATTGCTGAGCCGTCATACGCACCTAGTTTAACGGACACCTTCGACGCAACTAACGTTAAGCCTTGGCGAGTATGTTTGTAAACTTCAACCATGCGGGTTCGAGGACTGGTGGTTCTTTGCAGGGCAAGAGTGTTTCGTACAAATCCAAGGTTTTGGTAGTAATTTGATCCCAGTTATAGTTTTCCTGTACGTGCTTTTGGGCATTGCTAGCCATTAGAGCCAATTGATCGGGGTGATGAATTCCCCAATCCAAGCGGCGGATGCAGGAGTCTAAATCTCCTACTCGGAACAGCATACCTCGATCGCTAGATATCAGTTGCTCGTGTACCGGAATATCGCTCGCTAGTACGGGGACACCTTCCTGCATTGCTTCCAGCATCGCCAGGGGTAATCCTTCTAACTGAGAAGGAAGTACAAATAATCCTGCACCTCGGATGATTTCTGCCAAACGCGCTCCTTTGAGTTCGCCGGTGAATACAATATCTTTATCGTTTCCTACCATCTCAGCTAGCTGGGTGGTGAAATGAGGCGTATCGCTGGTGGCACCGACAAGGGCGAGTTTCCATCCCTTGGGCCGGAGTTTTTGGAAGGCTTTAATGAGTAAATCGGGACATTTTTCGGGTACGAGTCTGCCCAGGAATACAATGTAACGCTCCTTCTGCAAGCCAAGTCCGGTGCCGAAAGAAAAACTGGGGTCGGAGGAGTCTAAGGAAGAGGCAGCGTTGGGAATGTACTTTGTCTCTCTGTCGTAGGTTTTCTTGAAGTAGGATTGGAGATCTTTTGAGACGACGATCATTTCATCGGCAAAACGCACGGCAGATCGCTCGCCGTATTGTAGTAGTTTTTTAGTATTTCTGTTCCATTTGGCACGTTGCCAATCCAGACCGTGACAGGTGGCGACAATTTTGGCGGTGGAGGCAAATTTCGGTAGCCAGGTGAAGAGAGATGGGCCTAAAGCGTGGAAGTGGATGATATCATAGCGCGTTCCTAGAGTGGCGATCGCTCCCAGTGCTGAACTGAGCAGCGCGTCCATTCCTCCCGGATTCAAGCAAGGTAAGGAGACGACGCGAACGCCTTTAACGTCATCAGTATGGACTGAGGTAGAGCCAGTATAAGAGGAGCGGGCGAACAAATCGACTTGGTGGCCCTGTGCAACCATGCGCGAGTAAATTTCTTCGCAGTGATGCTCGATACCACCTTGTTTAGCAGGCAAACCTTTAGCACCAATTACAGCAACTTTCTTCATGATGAAACCCCTGTCAAATTTTTTTGGTTAATTTGGCCCTGAGAGTTCCGCTGTTCCCAACGGTTTAGCATTTCGTTGTAGATTGCACCCACCACAGCGCTAGCTGAGTAAGGTTTGGCGGCTTTTACGCACGCTTCGATCGCATAATCGCCTGGTTTTAGCAGTACTTTACGCAAGGCGTCAGCAACTGCAACTGGTGTTCGTTCCTCACACACCACTCCGCTGCTGGCGGTAAGCAGCTTAGGGGTTTCACCGCATCGGGTCGTCACTACTGGCGTCCCGCAGGCAAGTGCTTCCAGAACGACTACAGGTAAACCCTCATAGGCGCTGGTTAGTACGAAGACACTGGAAACGCGCTGCAACTGTGCAAGTTCGGATTGCTCTACTGGCCCAAGCATTGTTACCTGCTCGGATAGTCCAAGGCGATCGATCTCGGAACTTACCTCATCCTTTAAATCTCCATCGCCTGCGATCAGTAGGTGAACTTTTGGCTCGTTGAGCGCGGCTAGAGAGCGTAGCAGCAGGATAGGATTTTTCTGGGGATGAAGGCGGCCCGCAAATAGAACGAACTGCGTATCTTCCGACTTACTCATCCGAATAGCTAGGTTGCGTCTTCCCCGATCGCGTTCATCCCAGCTTAATGGGTAGCAGATCTCGTTGTCTACTGTGTTTTTGACGTAGGAAACGCGGTCTGCTAGTTCTGGGTAGCGCTGTTGGTAAAATTGCGCTGATTCGGTATTGCAGGAGAAGATTTGGGAAAACTGGTTAATTAGCAGGCGTTCTAGAGCAAAATATGCTGCTGGGAGATACCGCCAAGCGATCGCATCTTTCCCTCCCCCAGAACTCATCTGCTTATGAATATCGTTGTGAATAAAAAGAGTCTTTTCTCCACGCCACTTCAGCGCTGCTACACTCGGCTCCAGTCTGTGAAAGTGCATGAAGTCCGAAGCCAAGGAACGACCCAACAAGGCAGCAGCGTATTTAATCGTAGTTGGTATTAACCTTCTTACGTTGTCATCCTCTAAGGCAAATAGAGGCATAAACTGAATTGCCTTGCCCCCCAGTTCCGCTTCATGCCACTTACCCAGACCCAGGTGCTGCTCCTCGTGGCCTGTCCCTACCAACCGCACCTCAAATTCACTCGGTGCGTACTTGACAAAATTTCGGATAACTGTTTGTATACCGCCGATGCTGCTGTGCCAAGGGTTGAACTGGTAAAATATTGTTAAAACAGGTTTATTCATAACTATAAGGTGGATCTATTCCGTAAATACTCTATCTGCACCTGTATCTAGTACGAGCTATTTATCTCTGCGTTAATACATAGGTTAGTGGTAACTACTGGATATGGGAATAGGGAAGTAGGTGATTTCACTAAGACTTTACAAATTTTTCAGGCGTCTTCACATTAACTTTAAACTCAAGACCGATGTGAGCTACAGCTGCGTCACGGGCAGATGTCAGCTGGCAATTAACTAAGTATAAATGCTTACAAATGCAGTGAAAACTGCGATCGAATGGGTTTTGGTTCAAATGCTTGGGATAGCAGGCATTTCCCATGCCCAATGCCCTTTTGTCGGTTTGCCCAAAAAACCCGGTTTTCCACCACAAGTACGGGAGAGCCAATTGTGTTTGCCAACCTCTTTAAAATAGAGAATAATTTTTACATTACGCTGACCCAACTTCAAAAATTTAACCCCAAACTTTCACAATATTTATGACACCAAATCAATCGGCCCAAAGAGTGAAAATAGGATCTTGTTATCTCGGTAACAATCGTTGCGAATTTACCGTTTGGGCACCCACTCTCAAAGAGGTAGCCGTACAAATTCTATCTTCAGATAGAAGACTTCTGCCCATGCAACAAGATGAGGAAGGGTACTGGAAAGTAACTGCTGATGGCGTCGCTCCAGGAACGCAATACTATTACAAACTGGAAGGAAATATTGACAGGGCCGATCCCGCTTCGCAGTTTCAACCCTCTGGCGTACATGGGCCTTCTGAAGTTGTCGATCGCAACACATTTGCCTGGACTGATAATAATTGGTCTGGCGTTCCTCTAGAGGAGATGATTATATATGAATTGCACGTAGGTACTTTCACAGCAGAAGGCACCTTTGAGTCAATGATTCCCCGATTGAAGGATTTGCGGGAGTTGGGGATAAATGCGATCGAGATTATGCCAGTGGCCCAATTTCCAGGCGATCGCAACTGGGGATACGATGGCGTCTTTCCCTTTGCCGTACAGGACTCCTACGGTGGCCCCGAAGGATTCAAAAAACTCGTTGATGCGTGTCACGAACACGGTATATCGGTAATCCTCGATGTCGTCTTCAACCATATTGGCCCCGAAGGAAATTACTTCGCAGACTTTGGCCCGTACTTCACCAACAAATATAGCGGTGATTGGGGCGACGCCATGAACTTTGACAGTCAATACAGCGATGGCGTGCGTAATTATTTCATTGAAAATGCCCTCTACTGGTTTGAGGATTATCATATAGATGGCCTGCGATTGGATGCCATCCAAGCTATTTTGGAATTTGGTGCCAGACCCTTCCTGCGGGAACTTGCGGACGCAGTTGCGATCGCATCCCAAGAAATAGGTCGCCAGCTTTATCTAATCGCCGAAAGCGATTTAAACGATGTCCGTACTATTCGCTCAAAAGAGATAGGTGGTTATGGAATAGATGCCCAATGGAACGACGATTTCCATCACTCCCTACACACCTTACTCACAGGTGAAAACGACAGATATTACCAAGATTTCGGCAAGATAGAACAGCTAGAAAAATCATACCGAGAAGGCTTTGTTTATTCCGGACAGTACGCACCTCACAGAAAACGCCGTCACGGAAGTTCTTCCGTCGAAGAACCTGGATATCAATTTGTTGTATTCTCCCAAACTCACGATCAAATAGGCAATCGCGTCCTAGCAGAAAGGTTATCGAAACTTGTCTCTTTTGAAGGTTTGAAATTAGCAGCAGGTGCTATCTTCCTTTCCGCGTTTGTTCCCTTCCTGTTTATGGGTGAAGAGTACGGAGAAGAAGCGCCTTTCTTCTACTTCGTCAGTCATTCAGACGAGCCATTAATTGAAGCCATACGCAAAAGCAAACAAGAAGAATTTAAAGCATTTGCCGGACGAGGCGAAATGCAAGATCCCCAGAGTCCTGACACATTCAATAAGTGTAAACTTAACTGGGAAGAGCGAAAAGAAGGCAAACACAAAGTTCTGTGGGAACTGCATCAGAAACTAATTCAGATGCGCCAAACAATACCCGCTCTCAAAAAGCTCGATAAGAAGAGTTTAGAAGTGTCCAGTATCGAAGATAACAAACTTCTCTTTCTCCGTCGTTGGAGTGATGACAGCCAGGTATTCGCCATTCTAAACTTCAACGACAAAGAGGTCAATTTCACGGCTGCACCGCCATCCGGCAACTGGCAAAAGGTTTTGAACTCTTCCGATAGCAAGTGGATGGGACATGGTTCTCAATTGCCTGACAATTTGGAATCTGGACAGGAATTGACTGTGAAACCTCAAAGTTTCGTGGTGTACGAAATTAAATGATTGTAGGGTGGGCAAAGCCCACTTTTTGCTCTGTAAGTAGGTGGAGGTAAATAAAGTTAAAATCGTTATTTAAAGATGGGGCGGGCGGGACGCCCACCCCACAAAAATAGAAACTTTCTTGTGGGGTGGGCGTCCCGCCCGCCAGTTTTCAGTTTATTTACGCTCACCTACTTACTAATGGGAATTGCCCACCTTTAAACCCCAAAAATTACTTAGGAGCATTAGTTCATCATGCGGATTCCTACAGCAACTTACCGGATTCAATTTCATGCCGGGTTTAAGTTTGAAGCTGCAAAGCAAATCGGTACTTATCTTTCTGAATTAGGAATTACCGACCTTTACGCTTCACCTATCTTTAAAGCTAGAAAAGGAAGCACTCATGGTTATGACGTTGTAGACTCGAACGTGCTGAATCCAGAACTTGGAACGCCAGAAGAATTTGAAGCACTCAGAAGCGAACTCGAAGCCAAAAATATGGGATGGGTGCAAGATATTGTTCCCAATCACATGGCTTACGATAGCGAAAACCTTCTGCTGATGGACGTGCTAGAAAATGGGCAAGATTCAGACTATTTTGACTACTTCGATATTAACTGGGAACACCATTATGAAAATCTCAAAGGGCGAGTGCTTGCCCCGCTAATGGGAAGCTTTTATGGAGAGGCTCTGGAAAATGGCGAAATTCAACTTAGCTATGATGAAAGTGGGCTAAGTGTTAATTATTACGCTACTAAATTGCCCGTCAGAATAGAATCTTATGCCAAGTTTATAACTCATAACTTGGGACACTTAGCAAAGGAACTGGGGGGTAAACAGCATCCAGATTTTGTCAAATTTTTGGGTATTCTTTACCTGCTCAAAAACGTTCCTTCAGAAACAAAAGGCAAGGAACGCTATGACCAGATCGCCTTTGTTAAAGGACTTGTGTGGGAACTTTACACAAATAATCCGGCTGTTAAGGACTTCATCGATAAAAACATCGAATTCTTCAATGGGGAAAAGGGAAATCCAGAAAGTTTTAATTCCCTAGATAGTTTGCTGTCAGAACAGTTTTATCGCCTCTCGTTCTGGAAAGTGGGTGCGGAAGAAATTAACTACAGGAGATTCTTTACCGTCAACGAACTGATTTCTGTCAAAGTAGAAGAAATCAAGGTTTTTCACAAAAACCATGACCTGATATTCCAGATGGTTGAAGAGGGAAAATTCACTGGATTGAGAATCGACCATATTGATGGACTTTACGATCCTACAGAATATCTGACACGACTCAGAGAGAAAACAGGAGATACTTACATTTCCGTTGAAAAGATCCTAGAACAGAAAGAAAACCTGCCCGAATACTGGCCGATTCAAGGAACGAGCGGTTATGACTATTTGATCTATGGAAACGGCATATTCTGCCAAAGGGAAAATGAGGAAAAATTTAGTCAAATATACTCCAGATTCACCAGATTGAATGTTCCATACGAACAACTGTTTTATGATAAAAAACGGCTAATTGTCGAGAGGAATTTGGCGGGAGATGTAGACAATCTGGCTCAACTTCTGAAAACGGTATCGGGTCAATCCCGACATGGAAACGACTTTACACGCTTTGGTTTGCAAAAAGCGCTTTCTGAAGTGTTGGCACTCTTCCCGGTTTATCGAACTTATATCAATCAGGATGGTTTGAGGGAATCCGATCGCTTCTATATCAAGGAAGTGATGGAAAAAGCTAAGCACCAAGCGCCGCCGCTTGTGAAGGAACTTAATTTTATCGAAAAGTTACTTCTTCTTGAAGAAGAGGATAATTTAACGACAGAACAAAAAGAACTGCGGCGTCACTTCGTGATGAAGCTGCAACAGATGACTGGTCCTTTGATGGCAAAAGGGATTGAAGATACGCTTTTTTATGTGTATAACCGACTTATATCTCTGAATGAAGTTGGCGGTAATCCCGGTGAATTTGGCATTTCGCTTGCCGATTTTCACGAGTTCAACAAAAATCAGCAAGAAACTTGGCCTCATAAGATGAATGCTACGGCAACTCACGATACTAAACGCGGTGAAGATGTCCGCGCCAGGATTAACGTGATTTCGGAAATACCGGAGGAGTGGGAAAAACAGGTGAAAGCATGGAGCGAAATCAATAAATCCAAGAAGAAGAAACTGAAAAATCGGATGGTTCCCGATGTTAATGACGAATACTTCTTCTACCAAACGCTGGTGGGAACTTATCCTTTTGAGGATATTAAGGACACTGACTTTAATGAGCGGATGAAGAACTTTGTCATTAAAGCTGTTCGGGAAGCTAAGGTTCACACGGCGTGGTTAAGACCGGATTCTGATTACGAAGACGCTTATATGGCTTTTGTCGATGCTGTTCTGGAAGATGAGCAATTTATCAAGGAAATGCTTCCTTTCCAAAAGATGGTTGCTCAGTATGGAATCTTCAACTCTCTATCCCAAACTTTACTTAAAGCTACTGCTCCCGGTGTACCCGATGTTTATCAGGGAACTGAATTCTGGGATCTGAGTCATGTCGATCCGGATAATCGCCGTCCGGTTGATTTCGATTTGCGGATATCGGTTTTACGGGATATTAAAGAGAAGGCGCAGAAGGATATCCCGAATCTGATTGGTGAGTTACTTTCGACGCGGTCAGATGCCAGGATTAAGCTGTTTTTGAGCAACAGAGTTCTGGAGGCGAGAAAGGAGAATCGGGAACTTTTCCAAGAAGGAGATTACTTGCGGCTGGAGGTGACTGGGAAGTTTAAGGATAATGTTGTTGCTTTTGCGAGAAAATATGGGGATAAGGTTGCGATCGCGATCGCTCCCCGCTTTTTAGCCAGCGTCGTCAAACCAGGGGAAGATCCGTTGGGAGAGGCGGTATGGAATGATACCCGAATCGAACTGCCGCCGGGAATGCCGTCTGTCTGGAAAGATGCCATCACTGCACAAACAATTCAAGCTAATAGCATAGCGATCGGTGAAGCTTTGAAACATTTTCCTGTCGCTCTGCTTATTAACTCAAGTTGCTAGTTACTTGCACTCTGGGTATGTTGTTGCGCTTTAGCGCTCTTATCCAAGTTGGTATAGCGGTTCTCAAGTAAGTGAGGTACGTAGTTGGGCTTTAGCCCTCTTAATTTAGTGGTTATATAAGCTGTCAGTCATACCTCATCTACCTTATAAGGGCTATATAAGAGCGCTAAAGCGCAACAACGTACCTAATACCAGCGCGATCGCAGAACGATTCTCTCCAAAGAAAGAGGCTATCTATATCTAGGTTCGGGAAAATCAACAATAAAGTTTTCTGCACTTTTTGTCCGATTGCTTTTGAGAAGTTAGAAACGGGAAATCCCAAAAACCTATGGCAGAGGAGCAGGGGGCATTAAATATGAAAATTGGAGCTAATTATCTGGGTGAAGGTCGTTGTGCATTTACAGTTTGGGCACCTTATCTAAAAGAGGTAGCTGTACAAATCATTTCACCCGAAGATCGTCTTATTCCGATGGAACAAGATGAGGAAGGATATTGGAAAGTAACTGCTGAAGGTGTTGAGCCAGGAACACTCTATTTTTATAAGCTGGAAGGCTCTTTAGAAAGACCAGATCCCGCATCCCACTTTCAACCGGAGAGCGTACACGGGCCTTCTCAGGTAGTCGATCGTAGCACCATGAGTTGGAATGATGCCGAGTGGTCTGGCGTTCCGCTCGAAGAGATGATTATCTACGAACTGCACGTCGGTACGTTCACGCCAGTAGGCACCTTTGATGGAATTATTCTCCGACTGAAGGAACTGCACGAATTGGGGGTGAATGCGATCGAAATTATGCCGATCGCACAATTTCCAGGCAATCGCAACTGGGGCTATGATGGTGCCTATCTCTATGCCGTGCAAAATTCCTATGGTGGCCCAGAAGCATTAAAGCTACTTGTGGATGCTTGTCACCAGCAGGGGATAGCAGTAATTCTCGATGTAGTTTATAACCACTTTGGCCCGGAAGGAAACTACATCGGTGACTATGGCCCCTACTATACAGCAACGTATCGAACTCCTTGGGGCAATGCAATTAACTATGATGATGTCCGCTGCGAGGGTGTTCGCAACTTCTTTATAGAAAACGTCCTCTACTGGTTTGAGAATTATCACATTGACGCCCTACGCTTGGATGCCGTCCATGCCATTTACGACCTGGGGGGCAAACACATTCTTTACGAACTATCAGAAAGGGTTGACGCACTTTCCCAGCAGCTGGGGAGGCAACTTTATCTAATTGCCGAAAGCGATTTAAACGATGTGCGTGTAATTCGCGATCGCACTTTAGGCGGTTATGGCATTCATGCCCAGTGGAGTGACGATTTTCATCACTCCCTCCACTCATTAGTCACAGGTGAGAATATTGGGTATTACAAAGATTTCGAGAAGTGCGAACATCTGGCAACAGCCATCAAAGAAACCTTTGTTTACTCCTGGAAATTCTCCCCCTTCCGACAGCGGTATCACGGCAGCGATGCTAAATATTTTCCCGGCCACCAATTTGTGGTCTGCGCCCAAAATCACGACCAGGTAGGCAATCGAATGCTGGGTGAGAGATTGTCCCAACTGGTTTCCTTTGAAGCCCTGAAATTAGCTGCTGGCGCTCTCTTGCTTTCACCTAACATCCCCCTACTTTTTATGGGTGAAGAGTATGGTGAGGAATCGCCTTTCCTCTACTTTGTCAGTCACACAGATCAAAATCTGGTCGAAGCGGTAAGAAACGGAAGAAAGGAGGAATTTAAACACTTTCACCTGGAAGGAGAGTTTCAAGATCCCTTCAGTTACGTGACCTTCTTTAAGTCCAAGCTGAAATGGCAAAAACGCCAAGAAGGCAAACACAAAGTTCTCTTAGAACTTTATCAATATTTAATTCAGTTGCGACGCACGCTCCCTGCTTTGAAAAATCTCGACAAGCAAAATTTAGAGGTGTCCTGCAACGACACTGGCAAACTGGTGCAAGTCCGTCGTTGGACTGATGAAAATCAGGTATTTTATGTGCTGAATTTCAGCGAAAAAGATGTTCCTTTTAAACCTGCTGCTCCTAGCGGTAGTTGGAACAAAGTTCTCGACTCAGCCGATGACAAGTGGATGGGTTCTGGTTCCACTTTACCAGAACAATTAGCAGGGGAGAAAGAATTGACAATTCGCCCCCAGAGTTTCGCACTGTTTAGTTTGTAGTCATCAGTAGGAGCTAAGTAAGGTGGGCATTGCCCACCCTACTTCTACCAAGCCCAGGCATCGCGCCATTTCACCATGCCTTCACTAGCTACAAACCAGCGACGAGCGACGACATTTTCTCGCAATGGCGATTGCCCTTCGCGCAACATCGCGTACTTATAAGTAATCAGCCTTCCGGCACTTTCATCAAAGGGAATTTCGGCAAACCATGTGTTTTCATTGATGTATTCGAGTCCGTAACCTTTGGCGATATCCCAATTGCCCAACTCAGGGCAATCTCCGATTATGATAATCCTTTCACCGGGTTGAGTATTGATGCCATTGACTTGCGCCCGCACGATGGTTTGCCCTTTAACTCGTTCGCCAACGTGACTGATAATAATCACTTCCCGCGAGCCTAGTTCCAAATTATACAAATTTCCATCTTTGACTTCAAACTTGCTCCGCGATAAAACATCGGTATGTTCTCCATCTGGTAAATCTGTATGAACCGCCTCAATCGTAACAGGATTGCCCCGATTCATTGCCACGAAACAGCGGTTATCGCGGTAACGCCGCACGTAACAATAGACATCCGGCGTCAGATATTTTTGCCACTGACTTCCTAGAGAAACTGCTGGATTGAGTCGCCGCAAACCTGATAGCAACCGAATATCTCGATAAACAGGTGTCTCGGTGTCCCAATTTTCCATCTTCGGGCGGTTGTAAGGATCGTTGCCGCCATTTGTATCGTCGTGGAGATACTGTTCCGTTCCGTAATAAATGCAGGGAATACCGCGAGTTGTCATAATCAAATCGATCGCCAACCGCAGCATTTCATGGTCAGGATTCAACGACTGGAACCGGGTCATATCGTGGTTATCGATAAAGGTAATTAGCTCGGTTGCTCCGTTATAGCGAGAATCCATACTCAGAACATCTTGAATTAGGTGAAATCCTCCTTCTGCTCCTTGACCCAAAGCTGCCCGAATCGCCACGCAAAGACCAAAATCGAGGATAGACATACCAGAGCAATTGGCAAATTCAAGCGATTGCTCATTTCTGGGGTCGCTATAAATCCACTCCCCAAAGATAAAAACATCGGGTTTGTGGGTTTGAATATCAGCATTAAACTCCTGCCAGAACCAGATAGGCATATGCTTAACGGTATCCACCCGCAAAGCATCAACGCCTCGGTCTAACCATTGTTTAATCGCTGATTTGATGTAGTCTCGGTAGTCTGAATTATTTTCGTTGAAGGTTGCCAAACCAGACAATTCGCAGTTTTGTACCTGCCAGTCGTCTTCCCAGTTCGTTACTTCACCATAGTGGTGATACCAGCCATTTTTATCATTGTTGAAATCGGCAATCTTTACACCGTCGTCGTAAAGTTCGCCTTTCTTGCCACTAAAATCTGGATTGCTGTGGTTACACACGATATCCAGAATAAATTTCATTTTGCGTTTGTGTAATTCGGCAATCAACCTGTCAAAAACTGTGTCTTTGGTGTCTTGGGTTTTGTTCAAAGAAGGCTCTTCACCCTCTTTAATAAAGCGAGGATTAATGCGCTTAAAGTCTTTAATCCAGTAGCCATGAATTGCGGCACTGTTAATAAACAATGCTTCCACTTGCTCGAACAGGGGAGTGAGCCAAATTGCTGTGACTCCCAAATTCTTTAAGTAGTCGAGTTTGTCAATAATTCCCTGTAAGTCTCCACCCCAATATTTACCCCAATCTTTTCCCTCTGGGTCGTAAAGTTCTGGGTTTGGCCCTTCGCTGTTATCGGGATCGCCGTCATGGAAGCGATCGACAACGATGAAATAAATCGTTTCTTGACGAAATTCTATGTCTCTGGTATAAAGAAAATCTAAATCTATATCAGTCTCTGGTTTAGCTTCGGATACCAGGGTTTCAACTTGCTTGTAAGCATCAGCCACCTCATATTGAGATGACGAACTTTGAGAGGGAGGGGTCGATACCATAAGATTCCTTTATCTTCCTGTAGAAGGTATGTCCGGTCAGAAGAGAGCGGAAGTGCTTTACTCGTGAGAGTATTACTGATTTTATCTAGAATTTTCTACTATCTTAGGGTAGATATGGCGAGGCTATAACTTGGGGTATACCGATGGGGAAAAAGGATGGGGAGAAGGGGAAAAAAGGGCGATAATTCTAGCATTTAAATCAGAGCGTTTTCAATTGTCTGCGTAAGGATTGTAGGTTGGGTTGAGGAACGAAACCCAACAACTTCGACGTCTAAGTTGTTGGGTTTCGCTTCGCTCAACCCAACCTACAAATAGATTAGCTACAAATAGATTAGCTAAAGTTATCACGCCTTTGTACGGGAGAGCCGCTATCTTCCTCAAGCGTGATGTTTTCTTTGATAAACAAAGCATATTAACTAGAGCAAACGGCCTGAATTAAAATTAGTTTGTAAGTTTTAAAATTAAATAAATCCTACTTTTGGGAGAAGGCGATCGCTTTGTCGATCGGTCAAGCTTACTTCGTAGTAATCGGTTACTTTTTTGGGTGTACCTAAGAAAAATAAAACAATAGAAAAATCCGAGACTACCATGTTAGCGTAATGCAAAATGGACTTACTCAAGACATCGTTTAGGATGAAATAAATCATGGTCGCAACCTTTTTAGAAATAGACACCGACGTGACGTTGCTCACTGAGGATGACGTTTATCTATTTAACGAAGGCTCTCACTTCAACTTGTATGACAAGCTAGGTTCTCACCAACTAAGGCACAACAATGTCGAGGGAACTTACTTTGCAGTTTGGGCACCTAATGCGGTTTATGTCACTGTTAAAGGCGATTTCAACGGTTGGAGTCGGGATAGCAACCCGCTGAAAGCAAGAGGATTAACGGGAATTTGGGAATGCTTCATTCCCGGCGTCAAGAAAGGAGATGTTTACAAGTACCATATCGTTTCCCGCAACGGTTATGAGGTAGAGAAAGCAGACCCTATGGCGCTGGCTTACGAAACACCTCCCAAAACCGCGTCTGTCATTTGGGATAGCGAGTACACTTGGAACGATTCTGAGTGGATGAAAAAGCGCGGTAAAAGTACTTCCCTCAATACGCCAATTTCCATTTACGAATTGCACATCGGTTCCTGGATGCGAGTACCAGAAGAAGGAAATCGTTCCCTCTCCTATCGAGAACTTGCTCCCAAGCTGACAGAATATGTGCAGCAGATGGGGTTCACCCACGTTGAATTTTTGCCAATTACGGAACATCCTTTCTATGCTTCTTGGGGTTACCAAGCTACAGGCTATTTCGCCCCAACCAGCCGCTACGGCACTCCTCAAGACTTCATGTATCTGGTAGACTATTTGCACCAGCGCGTCATCGATGAGAGCTTCCTGTTGTTCTTTAATGCCTACTGGGAAACGATCGAGTTCAAGTTACCAGAGGGGATAGAAAACAGAGAGTGGCAGGTTGTCATCGATACTAAGGAGCCTGATTTCCTCGAAGACGGCCCTATTTTTACAGATGGTAAGGCTGTGCCTGTTACGGGGCGATCGATCGTGCTGCTGCGCCGTTTGCCTTAGAGAAAAGTAAAAAGTAAAAAGGCAAAAGAAACAGAGAAAATTCTTTCTTTTGCCTTTTTACTTTTACCTTTTGCCTTTCTTTTATACCGTTTTCCCATGAAAATGCTACACATCTTGTAGGGGCGGGTTTTGTTGAAAGGTTGTCTGTCAGACGGAACGGTTATCTGCTAAACCCGCCCCTACCAACCATCTGTCGCTGATTGATGGGAAAACGATATTACGCTTCTAAGATTTGGCGGATGCGTCGCTCTAGGCGATCGAGATCTAAACCGCCTTCGTCGCGATTAATGCGGCGCACTGTCGCATTGATGTTAGCCAAGTCTACTAATAAATCTTGCAGAATTTCTTGCTGCTGACGAGACTGGGTAACTTCATGCGGTTCTTGCACTAAGTCGCGCACAATACTATCTTCAGCTCGCGAGGCAATGAGGGGGTTGGTTTGTCCTTCCACATGAACCAATGTGCGTCGTCCTGGGCCGCGTTCTGACTCGATCGGAACTACAGCGGTTACTCGATCCGATCGCACATATTTTCCGTATCCTAAATGTACTAAAACAGATGATTGTACTTTCATTTTATTTAGCAATTTCCTGGTGATGTATCTCTATTTTAACGTTATTTAAAATGACTGTGTAGCTATACGAGTAACGGTTTTCACGCTATTTTATATCGGCTTTGTCGTTGTCAAAAGTTGCCCCAAATCTCCTACTTCATCGGTGTTATAAATCCAGGTTTTGTCGGCTTTGTACGGTTACTCGCCAGCCATATTTGCGTTACATCTGTCCCAGCATCGCAGTCGATCGGTTTCTTATAAAATTAGCTAGGATGTCAATAAAAAAATTGGTTTGGGTGGCATTGCTGATTATAATTGTGGCAGGTGCGGTGTCGCAAAGCGCTCAAAGGATGGAAAGACATTCGCTCCTCTTGGGAGGCAATATTTAGAAATACCCAATACCTAGAAATTGAAACAGATATTGTCACAACGGAGGTTCGCAACAATATTGCTTACGTCATCCTGATAGATAATGTTTTACAAGTAAGCGATCGCAAAAAAGCCCAAGCACAATCAATGGCTACAAATATCTTTGAGTTTATAGGTGGAAAGTGGTATTTAATCCATCACCACGGTAGTCCCTTGATGCGTTGATAGCCTCAAACTGCTAATGCTTCCCCTACTCGCACAGCTGTCCTCAACTGATGCCAACGGTTTTTCAATGTATCCCAAATTCGATCGGCCATCTCTACTGGATAAGGGAATTTCAACATATCGTACTGTATAATATCCCTCAGCCTCTCCCATTCCCCCAAAATTTGGCAATTGTGAATTAGCCGTTCGACTGCCTTTTGCCAACGCTCAAAAATCCGATAGCTGAAAAAGGAACAGCAGACTTTTCCGTTGATGTCCCAGTAAGACACGCACACTTGATGCTTCAGACAGCGTAACTTTTTCACTTCCTTGAGGGGAATGCCGAAATCTTTTAGCGCTACAGCCGCCTCAGTTTTGGATATGTACCATTCGATCGGGTTTATTTTCCCGGTAGCAATCAGGCTTTGGCGATGAAGACGACGTTGACTCTTGCGGTACATGATGCTCTCCCTTTTTGTGGAAACCCAAATAATAGTGTTTGTTCGGCTAATTACGGGGCGTGTAGATTTCTAGCTTCACATTAATATCATATACGACTTGTCGTATAAAATCAAGTGTTTCAGTGACATAAAATGAATAAATAAGTTAACTGATTCCGTAGGAGACTGTGGCCAAGAGTCAAGTGAGGCAAAGTTCAGGTCGGTATCGATTCAACTCACAGGGAGTCCTGCGTGTGGGAGATATTCTGCGTAACGCCAGAGAAGCAAAAGGCTGGAGTCTCCAAGAATTACAGGGTTATTGCGGTTTGCCAGCGAGTACAGCCAATGGCATTGAGAACGGATTTGTCACTAAAATCCAGGCTGACACGCTGGAAACGTTGCGGGTAGCCTTAGAACCGCAAAATCCCGATACAGGCAAGACGTATACGCTAGGCGAACTATTTGAGTTGATGCTAGTGAGAGAAGAAGTACCGAACGGCGTCAAAGGCAAAAGATAAAAATTGCCAAATATAGCTAGGGGCTAGGGGCTAGGGGCTAGAATCCGCAAAGGTTTCAGGAATTAAGAACGTCCTAACTGACTCATCGGTTGCTATACTTGCATGGCTTATTAGCGCCAAAAGGGTTTTGAGAATCTAAAATTTTAAATTTGAAATCTGCAATCTAAAATCTAAAATCCGATAAAATGTCTCAGACATTGACAACAAGCACAACGATCGCAGCTCTAGCCACAGCAATTGTCCCCCAACAGGGCAGCGTGGGCATTGTGCGCGTGTCAGGTTCGCAAGCAATGACGATCGCACGCGCCCTTTTCCACGCCCCAGGGAGTCAACCCTGGGAAACTCACCGCATACTCTACGGTTATATTCGCCATCCCCAGACGCAGCAGCTAGTCGATGAAGCGCTGTTGCTGATTATGAAAGCGCCTCGCTCCTACACCCGCGAAGATGTGGTAGAGTTCCACTGTCACGGCGGCATCATGGCCGTGCAGCAGGTATTGCAACTGTGTATCGAGCAGGGTGCTAGACTGGCACAACCGGGAGAATTTACCCTTCGTGCGTTTCTAAACGGGCGTCTAGATTTAACTCAAGCTGAAAGTATAGCCGACTTGGTCGGTGCTAAATCGCCCCAAGCGGCACAATTAGCCTTAGCTGGATTACAGGGGAAATTGCGCCAACCAATTCGGCAGTTGCGTGTCACCTGTTTGGATATATTGGCAGAAATTGAAGCCAGAATTGACTTTGAGGAAGATTTGCCGCCACTGGATGAGGAAGTGGTGAAAGCGCAAATAGAGCAAGTTTTGGCAGAAGTAACTCGCATTTTAGCAACTGCTGACAAGGGAGAATTGCTGCGTACCGGGTTGAAAGTGGCAATCGTCGGGCGTCCGAACGTGGGAAAATCGAGTTTGCTGAATGCTTGGAGTAGGAGCGATCGCGCGATCGTCACCGACCTTCCCGGCACCACCCGCGACGTTGTAGAATCGACCTTAGTGGTGGGCGGAATCCCCGTGCAAGTGCTTGATACAGCCGGGATTCGGGAAACCGTGGATGTAGTGGAAAAGATCGGCGTAGAGCGATCGCGCAATGTCGCCCAAAATGCCGATCTAGTATTACTTACCATAGACGCCCAAGCTGGTTGGACGCCAGATGATGAGGAAATCTATACACAAGTCAAACATCGTCCTGTCATTTTAGTCATCAACAAAATCGATTTATTAGAACAAGATAAATTGAAGCTTCTTCAATCCAAAATCCTCTCTTGCGAAGGTGGGCATCGTGACGGGAACCGCCAAGACGCCCACTTCGCGCAAAATCCAAAATCCAAAATCCTCACAGTTGCTGCCCGCAATCAGGGGATTGAAGATTTAGAAACAGCTATCCTAGAAGCCGTTCATGCAGGCAACCTCCAAGCAGCAGATTTAGATTTAGCAATTAATCAACGTCAATCAGCAGCACTGACACAAGCAAAAATATCATTACAACAAGTGCAAAAAACCATTGATGACCAATTCCCCTTAGATTTCTGGACAATTGACCTTCGCGGTGCTATTCAAGCACTAGGAGAAATCACCGGCGAAGAAGTCACCGAATCAGTGCTAGACAGGATTTTCAGTCGTTTTTGTATTGGGAAGTAGATCTACAGTAATAACGAGCTTATCAGACAAGTAGGTTTTGGATATTTTTAACCACAAATGATCGCAGATGAAGACAGATAAACACATATTTCTCGTCCCAGACAACACTTTTGGGATAAACTCTTACTGCCCTGCCACGAAGACTTGTGTTGCCGCCAGTCGCAGGTCTGGAAAGATTGAGGAAACAACCAAATCGCCACTTCGGAATAATCGTTTTTGATACTCATCCTCGACCAAAGTACAAATTGTAATGGTTGGCTGTTTAGGTTTGCCAATATATTCTCTCCCACCAATACCAAGATAATCCACAATCCAATACTCAGGCAGACCTAACATGGCATAGTCCTCGACCTTGCGGGCGTAATCGTTTTGCCAGTTTGTGCTGACAACTTCTACCACAAGTTTGATTGAAGTCCCCAAAGTAATCACGGGTTCTTGTTGCCACAACGGTTCATTTACTAATCGAGTTTTATCTAAAACAATCACATCAGGACGAAAAGCAGTTTCCGCCCCTAAAAGTTTGATTAGACATCGGTGTGGGATAAAGTAAGTCATATCCTGGCGGTCAATCTCCACATTTAGCTTTCGCCCAATAAAGGCTGCTACTTGTTCGTGGGGTCCAGTCGGTTCCATGTCAATTAACTCCCCATCAATTAACTCATAGCGAGAGTTGTTGCCATAATGCGTAATAAACTCATCGACAGTTATAAGTTTCGGTGGTGATTGAACTATCATGTTTGCTGCTCATGATTCTACATTCAAGTTTATTTCTTGCCGCTACTCGCGCAACAGATGTTTCACCGTCCCAAGTAACTCTTGTGGGTGAAAAGGCTTAGCGATATAGGCATCTGCACCTTGTTTCATCCCCCAGTAGCGATCGAACTCTTCCTTCTTAGCCGAACACATTACCACAGCTAAGTTCTTGGTTTTGGAGTCAGACTTGATCTTGCGGCAAACTTCGTAGCCGTTCATACGCGGCATAATAATGTCCAGAACGACTAGATCCGGACAACTCGCCTGAATTTGTTCCATTGCTTCGACGCCATCACAAGCCACTGTAACCTTCAGCCCAATTTTTTTCAGGAGGGTTGAGATCATCTCCCGTTGCGTAAGGCTGTCTTCCACAACCAGAACTTTGCTCATAATTTGCTACTCGGTTACTCAGTTCCAACCATATAGAACTTACCCACTTCCTCTGCTTTTATTATCGCATTCTCCAAAATTTACGCAAAATTGCTGTTGACATACCCAGTCTGGTTGGCTAGCTGCTATAGGTGAACAGAAGAGAGTAGCTAGCGGGGACGCCCCAAGGTAGTGATATAGAGAACGGCTTCATCAGCTGGGATGCCCAAAACTTCATTCACTTGGTCATCAAAAAAGCCACCGATGCCGCTGACGCCCAAATTGAGGCCGATCGCAGCTAAATTCAGCCTTTGGCCCAAATGACCGGCATCCATGTGAAGATAACGATAGACGCGATCGCCATATTTCGCCACAGAAGTTTTCAAATCAGCCGTGTGGAACAGCACCGCCCCCGCATCGCGCCCCAGATCCTGTCCCAGGCACAGGTAATGCAACTCCCGCCGGAAGTTTTTAAAGCGAATCTGCCGTAATTCTTGGGCTAGTGGTGCGTAATAGTAACAGCCATCCTCCAACTCATCCACCCCAGACACAGCGATGAACGTCTCGATTAAACTCAGATCGAAATAGTCTGGAGAGCCATCCAAATTCTGGTCAATGTAGTGCAAAGGTTGATATGTAAAATCAAGTAAAGCTTTCAGTTCATCCAGACTCAGATTCCCACCGCTGTAGGCACGAGTGGAACGACGCCTAAGAATCGTGTCCTCCAGTGCTTCCAGGCTTTCTCCCCAATCTAGAGGCTCCGTGGCAGTAGAAACTTTCAGACAGAAGGGAAAATTGTACTTATCCTCCAGCGATGTTTCAGCAACGATGTCTAGAGTCTTTGGCGACTTCGACAACTCGATCTGCGTAGCGCGATGGAAATATCCCAGCAGTTCCCCATCCCGTAAGAAGGGATAATTTGTCTGAGTCCCAGAAGGCAACACCGTTGAAGCTAGCGGTAAATTTTGCTTGACATCCAGCAAGTCTGCCAAGGGAATCACTGCAATAGTCCCTTCTTGCTCAGAGTCCAAGTAAAGCAAGCGATCGACTGCCTCATCCGCAAATCCGCCGAGCAAATGAGGGCGATAGTCATTCATAGCGCCCGCTAACTCAATATTACCCAGCAGATGACCCGTATCGAGATAAATCCGCCGATAAGCTCGGTCTTGATAGCGCCAGTATGACCGATAGAAAATCGCTGTAGTGACGATCGCCATCTGAGTGCTATCTAAAACTGGGTGCCAGAAACAAGCATCTTGCAGAACCTTCCAGACCTCATTTTCCCAAAAATGAATCAGGGAATGAGTCTTGGGCTGATAATTATACAATCCTGGTGGCAGTAGCGGTGTGCCGCGAGAAATCAAATACACCTCCGCCGGGTACAATCCACCCGCAGAAGGCGCTGCCCTCAGATACATCGGCTCCCCCGTCATCGTCGGGATTTTCGCCGTCAAACCGTAACTGCAAAACAGCAACCGAGACAGACGCCACCACCACTTCTCTGCCTCGGAGCCTGCAAACCTTTCTGCTTTTTCTTTCAGATAGGGTTTGAGGTCAAAGGAAGTGCCAATTTTGTATTCCTTGAATGGCACCGGCTGGCGCGACCAGTCCAACCCCTGACTTTTAGTTGCTATGGTCTGGGGGTCATATTTAGTTCGCTCGTGGTAATGCTGAGCTAGAGAGTCTCGTACTTCTGCCATAACAAGTTATAGGACGGTTTTATTCTGCTTCGATCTTGGCATAAAGTCTTATCTTCGTTGGTATTGCCGACAAGCCTATCTAAGCTACCTAGTATTTTGGTATGATTAAAAGTTTGCAGTAAATTAAGACGCTTGCACCGAAGGAGTTGTCCCTATGGCCCGTATGTACTACGACGCTGATGCCAATTTAGACCTATTAGCCAATAAAACCATTGCCATCATCGGCTACGGTTCTCAAG
This sequence comes from Oscillatoriales cyanobacterium PMM_0008, assembly GCA_949128025.1. Classification (GTDB taxonomy): domain Bacteria; phylum Cyanobacteriota; class Cyanobacteriia; order Cyanobacteriales; family Aerosakkonemataceae; genus Argonema. The sequence continues at coordinate 45,145 of CASBRD010000006.1, forward strand.
GTCACGCTCACGCCCTCAATCTCAAAGATAGTGGCATAAAAGTCATTGTCGGGCTGTATCCCGGCAGCAAATCGGCGTCTAAGGCAGAAGCAGCCGGGTTAGCTGTCCACAGTGTAGCTGATGCCGCCAAAACTGCTGACTTGATTATGATCCTCTTGCCGGATGAGGTGCAAAAAACGATCTACAAGAACGAAATTGAGCCGCATCTGACAGAAGGGAAAGTACTCGCTTTTGCCCACGGTTTCAATATACACTTCGGTCAAGTTGTCCCGCCACCTAATGTAGACGTGGTGATGGTTGCACCGAAAGGGCCGGGACATTTGGTGCGGCGGACTTACGAACAGGGCGAAGGAGTTCCCTGTCTGTTTGCAGTTTATCAGGATGCGTCGGGTCAGGCACGCGATCGCGCAATGGCTTATGCTAAAGGCATCGGTGGCACTCGCGGCGGTATCCTAGAAACCACCTTCCGAGAAGAAACCGAAACCGATTTATTTGGCGAACAAGTTGTGCTTTGCGGCGGCTTAAGTGCGCTGATCAAAGCTGGTTTTGAAACCCTAGTTGCCGCTGGCTATCAGCCTGAATTGGCTTACTTTGAATGTCTCCACGAAGTCAAACTGATTGTTGACCTAGTTGTGGAAGGCGGCTTAGCCAAAATGCGCGACAGCATTTCCAACACCGCCGAGTATGGCGATTATACCCGTGGCCCTCGAATCGTCAACGACCAAACCCGCGCTGAAATGCGTAAGATTCTCCAAGAAATTCAAAGCGGTCAATTCGCCCGCGAATTTGTGTTAGAAAATCAAGCCGGTAAACCCGGATTTACCTCCATGAGGCGTCAGGAAGCAGAACACCCAATTGAGGAAGTAGGCAAGGATCTGCGGGCAATGTTCAGCTGGCTGAAAAAGGTATAGCTAAGGG
>CASBRD010000007.1 GCA_949128025.1 Oscillatoriales cyanobacterium PMM_0008
CCACATCCTTCCTGTTATGCTGTGCCGCCCGCTGCAATGGGGTATTGCCATCTTTGTCTTTGGCATTGACATCTGCACCTTTAGCAATCAGCATTTCTACCATGTCCTTGTTGTTATTCTGTGCCGCCCGCTGCAATGGGGTATTGCCATCAAATCCGTATTTGGCATTGACGTTACCACCTTGCTCTAGATAACGCCTAACAGTATCAACGTCTCCCTTATAGACTGCTTCGTATACCGATGTTGGTGTAAGTCCGAAAGAGTTTAGCAAGACATATTTGTAATAATTAAGTACACTACCAGAAACAATTACTGCAACTCCCAATCCGACTATTGTTTTCCACGATACGGAATGACGCGCTTTCCTACTAATTATCCGCTTACCTTGCAGCACCGCTAGCGCTTCTTTTGCTGAAGGAAATCTATCTTCCACATCTGGTTCTAGCATCTTCTCCAACCAGTCAGCAAACTCTGGGGAAATCTGCACGCGAGAACGAAAATCAATTTTCAATCTATCAGTGGGCAAATCACCAGGGGAACGGTGCGTCAGCAAAAACAGCAATGTTGCTCCCAAAGCATATAAATCTGTTGTGGGAACTGCTTGTCCCCGAAACTGTTCTGGTGCCATGTAGCCGAAGGTTCCCACCACTGTACTACCTCGCATGAAGGTATTGTGATAGGTGTCCTGCACTGCCCCAAAATCTACTAAAAATATTTGCCCATCTTCTCGGCGAATAATGTTTTGCGGCTTGATATCTCGGTGGATGACTGGTGGTGTCAGCTTGTGCAAATAACCCAGAATTTCCAATATCTGAATCGCTATTTGCCGAACCCCATTTTCATCAGTTCGCCAGCCACTTTCTACCAGTGCTGCTAAGGATTTCCCTTCGGCAAGTTGTTGCGCGATGTAGAATGAACGGTCTTGGGGCGTGTCTACATGAAAGTATTCTAGGTAATGAGGTATACCAGAATGATTGAGTTGTGCCAGAATTCTGGCTTCCCGTTCAAATAGCTCCATCTTCTTCCAGTCAGTCATTCGATGGAGCGATAAAGCTTTCAATGCCACTCTCTGAGCCCTTTGTAAATCTTCCGCCAGGTAGGTTGTCCCGCTTCCGCCTTGCCCCAAGGTGTCTATGATGCGATATTTTTCTGCAATTATGTCTCCTGACTGGTGCAGCAGTTCCATGCAGCTTCTCCTATTTTGGATGATGGCAAGTTCAATCTTCTGAATTGCCTACTACCATTTTGACTAGAAATTTTTACTTATTCCTCTGTATTTTCACGGAGATTGAATAAACATTTGCCAATAAATTTTAAGGATATTGTAGTTAGTTTAAGTTTTTTAAATTTTAGAAATAGGATTTTTCACTGCTGTGAACATTTTTGGAGGAACAGAGCATAATCAATAATGTCGGCGATCGCCAAATTTTAATTATGCTTTGTCCCTTTGAATTTGATTGGCTGGCAAATTAGGAATTTTGTTGTCCAAATCTAGCCAAAAGTTCCTCACGGGATAATTGCAGCAGCAAGGGCGTAAACTCTTCTGGCGGTAATGACAATAGGCGATCGATCGCCGCTGAAAGTTGTGGGTCTAATGAGCCAAAGCGCACACGCAGCAAGTTCTCTACCACCAAACGCTCTCCTTGCTGCATTCCTTCCTGCCGTCCTTCTTGCCTTCCTTCCTGTATTGCTTGTGCGCGGTCTTGCTGATAAAGGGGTGCTAATCGCATAATTAACTCTCTTTCCTCTTCATCTTGAATTTGATTTGCTTGCAAGTTTCGTTGCAAGTTGTATAATAATTCTAGCGCTGCTGCCCGGAATGGATTATCCACTGGCAGTGATTCTAATTCATCAATTGCCTGTTTTTGCACGTTTCCCTTACCGAGTACTCTTAGCCATAGCGTGTCTGTGGTACGCGGTAACTGGTGAACTGCAACAATCGCACTCCTCAGATAGGATGGCATAAAATACATCCCTGTCAGCCAATTCTGATTGGGAATTGCACCAAATTCTGATAACAGATTATTTGATGCTGTGGGGGTAATTATCCATAATTTTGGTAATTCCGATGCTGATAATCGAGTATTATTTCGATTGGCTTCTCGCCGTAATTCACCTCTCACTTCTAATAATTTTAACAAACAATCGCCTATTTCGTCGTCGCTTACTGCATTGCGAAATGGTTCAAAAATGGAGATACTTGTCGCCAATCTCCCTAGTAAACCTAGCACTTCTGGAGGAGAGTTTGGCTGTTGACTGGGAGCAAACCAAACATCGATTTCTCTGACTTCTCCAGCTACGCGGCGGGGTGCTTGAACTACGCCGTAAGGTGTGAGTAATTTTTCTAAGTAATCCTTGGCAAATTGGTCGTGAATAAATCGGGTCATTGGGTATGGATTTTGTCGGAAATTGACCTATTCCATATTTTACAAGAGCGATCGCACTTTTTTACCTACTTCCAAGTCACTCCGATAATTTAAACCTAAACCTAACTCGGTAAAGGACTTTCCTGGGGCTATATACAACTGGCATATTAAGCAAAGGTAAGTTGTTGCGCTTTAGCGCTAAAGCGCAACAACTTACCTAAAAATTGATGCTTGGAAATTTAGTTAACTGGAAAAACCTAGTTTCTATCATATCTTATTTCTCTTCGCCAAATTCTACTCAAATTCCGGCGACCACAAATCAGCAATTCCTATTTCCCACCCAGGCAGTAAATCAGGTATAGTTAACACATCACCATCACCCAAAATTATTACATCTTGGCCCGATCGATATATCTCTACAATATGCTTTTCTGGGTTAATCAAAATACCAACTCTTGTCCCCACAGCCAAGAATTCTTCTATCTTCGTTCTCAAAGATTTGACGCTATCGCTGGGAGATTTAACTTCTACCATCAAATCAGGAGCTAATTCAGCAAAGGAACGCGGACTTTTCCGCAATCTTTCTGCTAGGACAAAAGATACATCCGGTGCGCGAATATCTGAATTTGGTAGAATGAAACCAGCACTAGAACCAGTTACTCTTCCTAACTTACGTGGCTTCACCCAATTTAACAACTGAGTGCCAAACTCTGTAGCAACTTCATCTGATTCATAACCAGATGGACTCATAACAATGATATTTCCGTCAACTAACTCCATGCGATAATCTGGATGCTCTGTTTGTAGTTTCTCTAAGTCTTTAATCGTCAAAGATGACATAAAACCTCCACCAGCGATCGGGGTCTATCTATATTTTCTACCTCTTTTTCTCCTTGGCAGCAAGTAGGAGAATAGCGATCGCATTATCCTAGCTTAGAAAAGTGCGATCGCTCTTCAATACCAGCAAGTCAGTTTCTTCACTAATCGATTACTACTACATTTAGCTACCAAAAAACGCGAGAGCTAACCCTAGCATCTCGCGTCCAACTAAATTAGCGAGTATACGGTTCTAAACGTGAGCTGTAGCCGCAATCTTGGCTTCCTTGGCGGTCAACCGTTCATAGGTAGCCCGCATTTTCAGACCTGTCAGCACTTGGAAGAGTCCCGTACCGTTGTTAGAACCGGGATATTCCCGGTGCTTGAGCAACAGATGGGTCAGCTCGCCGTGGTACTTGGTCGCAGTTTTGCTCAGATGGCTCTCGATATAAATTACTTGTTCCAGATTGTCTAATTGTCCATCCACCTCCAGAACTGAGGCGGCGTGACCGTAATAGGCATCTGGCCCGTAGTACATCTTGATACCTGGATAAGAGCAGGTCAGTTTTGTGCCGCAGGGTCTCCAGTCAATAGTTGACCCTTCGTCAAACAGGTAGGCTGGTTCAAAGCCTTCCACTTCAACTTTCTGGATGAGGCGCACGCGCAGAATCTTACCTTCTTTGTCCTCCTTGAGTAATTGCGTGGGCAATACTTGGATCACAACATCGGCAAATTCCTTCTGCGGCTCAATGTAGGCGCTAAAGTCGGGGCGTCGAGAGTTGATGGCAGCAATGACATCTTCGTAGCGGTGGCCCCGCTCTGCCATGTCCCGCTGGATTTTCCAGGCAACCTTGACTTCATCGCTGATGTCTAGGTATACGCTGAAGTCCATGAGCGATCGCACTCGTTCGTCGTACAGGGGATGCAGTCCCTCTACCACCACAATGTGATTCGGCTCCACCACCTCTGGTGGGTCAATCATGCCGGTTTCGTGATTGTAAATCGGCTTATCGATCGCCTGACCGTTCTTGAGCGCCTTGATTTGCTCGTACATCAGGTCAAAATTGTTGGCTCTGGGGTCAAGTGCCGTAATCCCTGTTTCTTTGCGCTGCTTTCTGTCCAAACTGTGGTAATCGTCCAGACAGATCACTGTAACGAACTCTTTCCCAAACAAATCCGTTATGCGGCGCAAAAATGTGGATTTACCGCATCCGGAGTCTCCGGCGACGCCAATTAGAACCACGCGATCCGGCTTACTGGTCATAGCTTCCCTCTAACGATTAAGATTGTCTAGTGACGTACTCCAGTCGTTAATTGCAAGCAATATAACGCTGGCTTTTCCTGATGACAAACACTCATCTGTCAAAGTCTTGATTGACTTTCGAGCGTTTTATAGTAAGGGAGACGCCACCATCCCCACTTTGTCAATTCAACTAAGTATTTACTACTACAGTATTACTGAAATATCTTACCAGAGCGGGGTTTACCCTACAAGGGTTAAAAAGAGGGAATCGTTTTAGCTCAATTATTTATGCTAATGTTAGTTGTGCATTTTTAGAAAAAAAATGTCAAACTGACTCGCAAGTCACACTCTGTAGGCGATTTACCCTGTAGGGTAATGGAGGTTCTGATGTGGAATTTTCCCTGCCTGCAAGTCTTTGACCTGTCAGCGTAGCTTTGCAAAACTATAAAAGGCTGCTTTCTTCAGCTTTGGGTTCTAGCTCCGGTCATCTGGCGGTAGAACTGTCTCATGGTGGAAAGGGCACTTTGCAGCAGCATAATTGTAGAGGCGCGATCGATCGCGTCTGTACGTCACAAAGTTAAGTTCGGAGAGATCGAAGCAATGTACAATCCTAGCGCAGCTGGTGGTGCTGCTAACACAGTATCTGGTAGCCGCGTCTTTGTTTACGAAGTGGTGGGTCTGCGTCAAAACGAAGCAACTGACAAAACGAACTACCCAATTCGTCGCAGTGGCAGCGTATTTATCACTGTGCCCTATAACCGCATGAATGAAGAAATGCGGCGAATTACGCGCCTGGGCGGCCAAATCGTCAGCATTAATGCTTACGGCTCAGACGAAGCCCATGAAAAAGTCAGATCTAGCAACGCAGGTAATGGGAAAGCGACATCAGAACCAGCACTTGCACCTGCGAAGTTAGAGGAAAAAAGCAAGCCTATGACTCAAGCTAAGGCTGAGACTGACATTCCGGTTAATATTTACCGTCCCAACAATCCCTTCACGGGTAAGTGTTTGAGCAATGACGAGTTGGTTGCGGAAGGTGGAATCGGTACTGTCCGTCACTTAATATTCGATATTTCGGGCGGCGACCTCCGCTATCTGGAAGGTCAAAGTATTGGCATTATCCCACCGGGTACTGACAAGAACGGCAAACCTCAAAAACTCAGGCTATATTCGATCGCCTCGACTCGTCATGGCGATCGCGTTGATGACAAGACTGTATCCCTCTGCGTCCGCCAGTTGGAATACAACCACCCCGAAACGGGCGAAAAGATTTTAGGCGTCTGTTCTACCTTTCTCTGCAACCTCAAGCCTGAAGACGATCTAAAAATCACCGGGCCAACAGGTAAGGAGATGTTGTTGCCAACCGATCCCAACATCAACGTCATCATGTTGGCGACGGGTACTGGTATCGCACCGTTCCGCGCTTACCTGTGGCGGATGTTCAAAGATAATGAAAAAGCAGTCAACACCGACTATGAATTCAAGGGTTTCTCTTGGCTGATCTTTGGTGTTCCCACTACACCTAACATCCTGTACAAGGAAGAATTAGAGGAAATCCAACAACGGTATCCCGATAACTTCCGCTTGACTTACGCCATCAGCCGGGAACAGAAAAACCCCGAAGGTGGCAGAATGTATATCCAAGATCGTGTAGCCGAACACGCTGACGAACTTTGGAAACTAATTCAGCAAGATAACACCCACACTTACATCTGCGGTTTGAAAGGCATGGAAGATGGCATTGATGCTGCTCTTTCTGCTGCTGCTGGTAAGGAAGGTGTCAATTGGACTGAGTATCAAAGAGCGATGAAGAAAGCTGGTCGTTGGCACGTAGAAACGTACTAGGGACTAGGGACTAAGGACTAGGGAATAGAATATTTTGATTTCCAAGTTCTTAGCTTTTAAGTAGGGTGAGCATTGCTCACCCTATTATTATAATTGTGTTAGAATAAATTGAGAGTTAGTTAAACTTATTTTAGATCAGAGAAGGAGTTAGTCAAAATGGGAAACAAAGCAGTAGCAGAATTGACTATGGAAGAATTTAAGGCCATAATTGCTCAGGTTGTCGATGAGCGGTTACAGCAAGAGCGACATCTCAGTATACCAGTAAAAAAACGCTCTTTGCAAGAGGTTTTTGAATCTATAGACCGCCATATGTGGACACCACCAACAGGAGCTAAATCAACCTTGGAAATGTTGCGCGAGGATCGAGATAAGTAATGGCAAGCTATGTAGTTGATACCAGTGTGGTGATGCGGCGTTTCATCATTGAGCCTTATACGCCAGAATCGCGGGAATTGTTGGCTCGGATGGATCGAGGAGATGATTTATTTATACCAGAGTTTTGTCTGATCGAGTGTGTTAATGTTTTCTGGAAGAAAGTTCGCTTTCAAGGATTACCACAGGCAGATGCAGAGCAATTTATTATCGATTTGTTGGATCTAGATTTCTACATCGTACCAGTTAGCAAATTGTTAACCCGTGCTTTGCAAATTGGTCTAACCCATCAATTAGCTGTGTATGATTCCCTGTATATTGCTTTAGCATTAGATAGGGGTTTTCCGTTAATTACGGTTGATGATAAACAATCAAATGCTGCAACAGCTTGCGGTGTAGTTATTAAACCGATAAATGATTTTTCGCCTCTATAGTAATCCAAAATAATTTGTGAACTCCTCGATTCTCTTTTCTCTGCGATTCATAAAAAAAATCTAGCGATCGCAACTAAAATAGGATTGCTATTAACTCAAGTTGCTAGTTACTTGCATAAGGGTATGTTGTTGCGCTTTAGCGCTCTTATCCGAGTTATAGTAAGAGCGCTAAAGCGCAACAACGTACCTAATCCAGTCATACTGTATTGTACTATCGGCCATCGGTTTGCCGTCACTTGAGGGATAAATAATGATCGGTTCAGAGGTAGTTGATTGCATAAGTTTTGCCCCTTAAGTGTTGAGGCTGAATAAATATTACTGCTACTATAAAAAAAAATCCTTAACTTTAGCCACAATGATATCCTAAAATAAGTGGGGTTAAATTGCGTTTATACGGGTCGCAAGCGTGGCTTTCAAAATCGGTTTGCTGGGACTGGGAACGGTTGGGACGGGGACGGCGGAGATTTTGCTGTCTCCAGAGGGTCGTCATCCGCTAGTGCAAGAGTTGGAAATCTATCGGGTGGGGGTACGATCGCTTGACAAACCCCGCACGGTACAATTGCCGCCAGATATTCTGACGACAGATATTGAGGCGATCGTCACCGATCCAGAAGTTGATATTGTGGTAGAGGTACTCGGCGGACTGGAACCGGCCCGATCGCTCATCCTCAAAGCAATTAGCCACGGGAAGCACGTAGTTACAGCCAATAAAGCCGTAATTTCGCGTTTTGGTGATGAAATCTTCACTGCTGCTAACTCTTCTGGCGTCTATGTGATGCTAGAAGCAGCAGTTGGCGGCGGTATCCCCGTAATTCAACCTCTCAAACAAGCTTTAGGCGTTAACCGCATTCAAGCCGTTACGGGTATTGTCAACGGTACGACTAACTATATCCTCACTCGGATGCGAGACGAAGGTGCCGACTTTGGGGAAGTTCTCGCCGACGCCCAAAAGCTGGGCTATGCTGAAGCTGACCCAACAGCAGATGTGGATGGTTTAGACGCTGCGGATAAAATTGCCATCCTCGCATCTCTCGCTTTTGGCGGACGCATCAAGTTAGAGGATGTCTACTGCGAAGGTATTTCTGGGGTAGGCGCGGCGGATATTGCTTACGCTGAGAAGTTGGGATTTGCGATCAAGTTACTTGCTATTGCCAAAAAGGTAGATTCAGACAAAGAAAAACTCTCAGTAAGAGTCCATCCTACCCTTGTCCCTAAAATCCATCCCTTAGCCAGTGTCAGCGGCGTTTACAATGCGATTTTTGTAGAAGGCGAACCCATCGGTCAGGTAATGTTCTACGGACGCGGGGCGGGTGCTGGGCCAACTGCCAGCGCGGTTGTCTCAGATATTATCAATATTGCGGCGGTTTTGAAGACTCGCGACGCCTCTAAACTGCATCCGTTGCTTTCTTGTTCCCACCAGCATTATTGCCAAATTGCGCCGATGGAAGAATTGGTGACGAGATTTTACGCCAGATTCTTGACAAAAGATAGCCCTGGTGTTATAGGCAAATTGGGTACTTGCTTTGGCGATCGCGGTGTCAGCCTGGAATCGGTTGTCCAGACAGGCTTCCAAAATGAGTTCGCCGAGATTGTGGTGGTGACTCACGATGTCCGCGAAGGCAACTTCCGTCAAGCTTTGGACGAGATTCGCACCTTGGATGCGGTAGATAGTATCGCCAGTCTGCTGCGGGTTCTTTAAAGATTTGAAGAAGTTTTGAAAATTTGTGTCAACAGACAGCTAGATTTAGTGTATAAATGAATTGAGAATCATTTGCAGTAAATTTAAGTAAATCGGATGGATCAATCGAGTGTAAACCGGGTAGCAAGACAGGTCGTGGGAATTCCGCGCGGCGATCGCTGGCAAGCATACCAAAGACTGCGATCGTTAGAAATTCCTTGCTGCTGTTCTTTGCAGGGCAGCTTAGAAGTCGAGGTGAATAGCCCCCTAGCGGCGATCCAAGTGTGGAGTGTAATGGGGCAAATGACCCGCCCTCGACGCGAATTAGCAGTCTGGCTCGATCGATGTTGGCAACTGAAATTTAACAACAGCGATATGTAACTTTGGCGAGATGTGTTTCTGGGCAATTGAGAATCATTATTGAATTGGAGGAAAAACTGGCAGTATGAGTAAACACAAAAGCTCTCAAATATCAGAATTCCGCCTTGAGGGACGATTCCTGGGTTTTGTCGTCGAAGATGGCTACAAAGTCAAGGGCATGAGACTCGCTACCGCAGAAGGCGAATTTTATCTCAAACTCTCGAAAGAGGCAAGGGTTGACCTCAGCCGCCGTCAGGTTCTCATACCGGGGGTTTGGGTCGAAATTTTTGGTGAAAAAAAGCTGGATAAAGAAACTGGGGAATTTAAAATAAAAGTCGATCGAGTCCTGCCCAAGACTCCTGTGGAAGCCACGCCTGCATTGCCCCTTGTGAAAGTTACCTCAGCGGAAGCCACAAAGCCTGCCAAAGCGCAGGCTTGTATTTTAGTCTGTCAAAAGTCTGATTGCTGCAAGCTGGGTGCTAGAGAGGTTAGCAGGGCATTGGAGGAAGGTTTGCGCGATCGCGGCTTAGAAGGCCAGGTGGCGATTAAGGGAACTGGCTGCATGAAGCAGTGCAAAGCGGGGCCAAATATAGTCATGCCGGATAAAACTCGCTATCGGCGGGTCGATCCTAGAGAAATTCCTGACCTACTTGATAAGCATTTAGCCAAAGCAGAAAATATTCCTAAAGAGCCAGTGTCAGAACTGGCTATTGTGAGGTAATCTTATTTAAAATTGCGTTTTGCTGTTAACAGGGCGATCGACGATGACAAATTCGCAACCCCCAGATCCCCAGTCATCTCAAAAACCTCCTCTAGGATTTGATGAATTCATTGGCATCCTGGTTGCCTTATCCACTATCGGCACCATTTTCTTTTGGGGCATATCTAAAAAGCCCCAGGGTTTTAATTTCACAAGCTTTACGTCTCCTCAAGAAGTGCCGAAGACAGAGGCATCCCCCTCTCCTCAACCAGTTTGGCCTGTGAGTGCGAGTCCTTCTCCAAACGAGCGGGTGGTCGTTGTTCCAGAGAAAAACGGGCCGGGTTCGCCTGGGGTTGCAGTAGCGATCGTTCCTCTCAAGAAGGCGCAATCGTCTCCTGAAGTAGCGGTGGCGAGTTTTCCTCCCAAAAGGCAACCGTCGGCTATCCAACCTCTACCGAAAATCATACCCGTAGTTCCCGCGATCGTAGTACCTCCACCACGAAAAGCTTCAGCACCTGCCAAACAGATTAAATATTCTGATATTCCAAATAACTTCTGGGCTACTCCTTTTATCGGGGTTCTCACTGGGCGCGGTGTTTTTCAAGGATTTGGCGATCGAACTTTCCGCCCTTATAAAGCAATGACGCGGGCTGAATTTGCAGTCAGGCTGGATAGAGCTTTTAACAAACCACCACAAGAACGCGCTACAGATTTTGAAGATGTATCGTCTAATTATTGGGCGTATTCATCTATCAAAGAAAGTGACATAACAGGATTTTTAGAGGGCTATCCCAAAGATTATTTCCGACCGGAAAAACCAATTACCAGAACGGAAGTGATTGTTTCTCTTGCTAGCGGCTTGAATTTAAAGACACCGCCCAATCCAGAGAGAATATTACAAAAGTACAAAGACGCCGCTCAGATTCCTAAGTATGCCAGAGCCAAAGTAGCGGCAGCTACCCAGGCAGGTTTAGTAGTTAGCTCTAATCCACAATTGCTGAAACCCAACCAACCAGCTAGTCGTGCTGATGTGGCCGCTTTTCTGTATCAAGGTTTGGTGAAGCAAGGGAAGGTTAAAAAGATTGATTCTAATGCGATCGTGAAACCTTAATTCCGTTTGCCAATATTGTTGGCAAATAAGTCGGTGGCGTCGCCCACACCCGCCCGGAGGTTTAAACCTCCGGGCTAATCTTCCAGTCCACTCAAGTGGACTAAATATTAATCTTCCAGTCCACTTCAGTGGACTTTAGCTATTAGCCAGCGATTTGAATCGCTGGCGGGCCTGAAGCGAAGTCAGTGGCTTGTCTCGTTTCCAGGCAGGGCCTGGAAACGAGGCGAAAATAATCCCTGAGATAGATACAATGATACTAAGATTAAAATTTAACGGCATTTACCTATGAATACTTCTGTATTCGATTATAAGGCAATTCAACCGATTTCTAATCCAATCGAACCTCGGAAACAAGGAGCAAAGCGTCATTGGGGAAGCCATCCGTACTTTACCAGACGCGCTTGGAATGTAGTTCAGGAATATATTCGCACTTTTAGCCAGCCTGGAGATACCGTTTTAGACCCTTTTGGCGGTTCTGGTGTAACAGCCGTTGAAGCTTTGGTTCTGCGCCGCAAGGGAATTCACTGTGATATTAACCCTTTGGCAAACTTTATTTGTTCCCAAATAGCGATTAGTCCTGTAGATATAGATGCTTTTAGAGCAGCTTTTGATGAAATAGAAAAAAACTGCAAAGATGCCATTAATTACGCTTATGCTATTTCTGATGAGGAGGCGGAAAATTTAGAAATTAAATATTGGTATCCTCAAGGAATTAAATTACCTAAGAACGCCGATGCAGAATATGTAGAGCAACTCCACACAAAGCGTCAACTGTTTTCTTTATCATTGTTATTACATCATATTAATAAAATAGCAGATCCAAAAATTAAATATTTGATGTTATTTGTATTTTCAGCAACATTAAATAAAACTAACTTAACGTTCAGTTCTACACATGGCAGAAAAGCGAGTCGCGGAAATAGCGGGATTATGCACTGTTACCGATACTGGATTCCAACTAATACCCTTGATTTGAATGCTTGGGAACAATTTGAGCAGAAATTCAGCAATACGGCTAAGTTTAAACTGGAAACTAATTTACTAATAGATGATTGGTATAGCAGTAATTTTTCTCTATGTCATATTTCAGCTACTAATCTAACTAATATCATACCTAGAGAGTCGATCGACTATATCTACACCGATCCGCCTTATGGTCAGCATATCGCATATCTTGATTTATCAACGATGTGGAATGCTTGGCTGGGATTTGAAGTAAGCGAACAGAATAAACAGCTAGAATCATATTCAGTGTAATGCCTAACTTGATCAATGGGCAAACTCCACCTAATCAGACAATATTGAATATTCTGGAAAAAATAGCATTTTCACCTGATGGTAAGCATTGGCAGTTAGGTCAATCTAATAGTATGCAATTGGAACTTGATTTAGGAATTTCTTTTGGTTCCTCATCACTACCAAACCTAAAATTTGCCAAAGATGCAAATAAAATTGAACACGATTTGCTGATTTATGCACTGGCGAAAATTGGCATTGCTAGCGGGTTAAAAGTTCATATTGGGAAAAAAGAACAAGCTTCTAGTAGTTGGAATGGGGAAGCATTCAACAGTATTTCTTTATCAGATTTGCCAATCAAAAAACAGCTAAATCAGTGGGAAAAAGATAAAATACAGCAAATAGACTTAATTTGGTTTGATTCTCTAGGTGATGCTGTTTTTGCCTTTGAAATTGAAACAAGTACACCGATCACTACGGGAATTGACAGATTTATGGAATTACTGAAAATTTATCCCGATCTGGCCAAGAAAATAGTGTTAATAATTCCACCAAAACGATTAAATAAAATGAATAAACTGCTTAAAGAATCTCACTATATCGGGCATCCATTATACATGGAAAATAAACTTGTTTACAGTTTCTCTAATCTCATTGCAGATACGTACATGAAATTATCCAACCAATCTAATTTGAATCTGGAAAAAGTTATACAAGCAATTCAGTTAACTTTAAGTTCTCCTACTTTGTGAAAAGTGAACTTGAGCAAGTACAGAAGCAATTCTTGCTCAAATTGCTAGATAGCGATCGCAATTAGCTAATTAATCACCTTTTCTCGGTGGAATCTGTTCAGCAGTGAGAGTAACAACTTTTCCATCTTGCCAAATACTGGTATTTTAGAATTATTATGCTGCTGTTCGTGGTGAACATTTTTGTAGGGACACGGCATCATTAAAATTTTTGGATGACCGACATGATTTGATGATGCCGTGTCCCTACAGCATAATTGACTTATATGAAAATTTGCGATCGCACCCCCTCTTCCCCTTCCCAAATTGCTGGTACAAAAAGTGCGATCGCTCATAATTACCACCTACTATTCCCCTCTTCCTCGATAAATTTCCTGCAACTCAGCCAGCGTATTTACTGTTTCAATCCCAGCAATAATCGCGTTCAATTGCTCCAAATTTTCCAGGAGAGAAATTTCCGGTAAAAGACTTAAACCCTCACTGCCAAATTTCAACTTCAAACCCAGTTCAATAGCTTTCAAAAGCCCTTCCCTCATCCCCTCTACGCGACCCTCTACGCGACCCTCTACGCGACCCTTTTGAATTCCAATTCTCTCTACACTAGAAATATATGGCATACGCCTTTCCTCCTGGTATTCTCTGAATTCTTGCCAAAAATCTTGCTCTAATTCTTGCGGTAAAGTCATCATCCAGTCGATGAACAAGAATAGATTAATAACATCTTGTCGCTCATAACCCTGTTCGTACAGTCGTCTGGTTAAATCTAGTTTCCATTGTTTACGTCTTAACCTATCATCGCGGGTTTCTTGCGCTTTGAGATGAGCCATTACCACTGTAGCAAAAGGATTGCGATTTGACTCTAACGCCGACCACTCCTGCTGATAGTCTAGCAATTTCACCACCGGAAAGTTAAACAAAACTTCCGTTCCCCATAGCCGATAGCCAAACTGATTCGGTCGCCAGCTTCTTCTCTCGTCACCCAAAACCGCTAAACTAGCCACAGAACGGTTGTAACGGTCAAAAATGCGGTAGTTGTAAACATACATCCGTCTAGCAAAGTCACTCTCTTCCTGACTTTGGACTTCTACATGAATTAAAACCCAAGCTTCCTCCCCACCAATCCGATAAATTTTAACCAGTTTATCGACGAGACGCCGCCCTAATTCCGCATCTCGCACCACTTGTTGCAATTCTTTATCCAAAAACTCAAAACCGAGTGTCCAATCGATTTCCCCATGTATATCGGGAAAAAAGAAAAGGATAAACTCTTCAAAATAGGCTTCTAAGATATCTTTCCAAGGCGTATCAAACTCAGTCGAAGGTTCATTCATTTTTTCCAACTCTCATGCTAGATGCTCTCAACTGAGAAAGTTGTATTATCATTATACTGTCTGTGTAAGGGGTGGTTTTCTCACCCCCTGAGCTTTCTACCTCAAAATCTCACTTCACAACCATACAAACACGCATTTGGATCGCTATTTGCCACCATCAAACGAGAAGTCACAAATCGATCCATCCATTTTTCCAAATAAACTCGATTTGCTTGCTCCTCAGACGGATCTTTTGTATCAATCGGATAAGGTGCTAACCCCAAAATAGCCGCCGTCGTCACGCAAAACATCGACTTTTGGAAACTTACGCAAATCTGCACGCGCAAGTCATCTTCTCGACGGCGATTGCGATTATATAAATCGTGCAAGTAATCCGGGATAAAATGACGCATATCCTGCATTAACAAGGTTGGTGGAATCCCAGCACCCCCAATCGGCAAAGGATCTGCATACAAAGCGCCATATTCAAATCGAGTTTGATCTGGCGGAATTTGATGAGCTTGAGCATTGAAGGAAACCGTGCCAAGAAAAGGCATTCCCCGGAAGAAAACTGCTTCTACATAAGGCACTGCTGTATCCATCAGGAAAGTTAAATTCGCTGATTTGGGGATAATTTCATATTCCTTATCTCCAATTTCCACCGAGTAGGTAATTGGCAGATTAGCCGACTCCACCAAACCGTTTAAAATATGGTCTACTACCTGGGGAATTGAGTTGATTTCTCCTCGATCGTAGCGATCGGATAAAGTGAGAAATATGGGAGCCATCACCCGCCAGAATTGGCCCAATGCGCTGTAATAAACTTGTTGGCGCACCTGTTCTAACAAAAATTCAGGAAACAGGCCATCTATGCCTCTAATTAGCCAGTTATCTTGAATTTTTGCCTCAATTGCTGCTCTTGCTCGCTGCCTAAATTCTTCCGAATCTAAATAAGTATCCAAACTGCCGCCACCGTGCCACATCATCGTCTTCATGCAGTACTCGGCGTATTCAAAATTAATCCTGTCGTGCCACAAGTGGCGCAGCAACTTCTCTCTTGAAACTTCACCGTTGAAGTATTTAAAAAAGGGAAACAGGACTAAAAATTGCTTTTCGGCAATGTAAAGAAGATTTGTATAATAATCTACCATTACTATACCGTAGCTTTTGAGAACTCCGACAACCTCTATTAGATTTTCTGGAGTATCAGCGAGTAGGGCATCCCCTGCTTTGAGCCGTTCGATGTATGGTGAAAGAATGTGAACAGATTTAGGACTTCGGATTTGGGATTTTAGCCGATCGGTATTCTCAACTTGTCCTGATTCTGCACTTGTCTTTGTCATTGCCATTACCTCCCAATCCAAAATCTAAATCTGAAATCTAAAACGGTTGACTGTTGGCTGTTAACTCTTGACTATTAAGCATCATAGTGGTAGTAGTTGTCTCACTCCAACGCACCATCCAGTTAGGTTGCAATCCCAGCATCACGATCAAAGCGGCTAAAATAATTGCCGGTGCGCGATCGCTCCACTGCACTTGCGGCAAGTTCTCCACCTCTTTAGACAAACGTCCGAAAAACACGCGGTTAACCAAAAGCAAGAAATACACCGATGTTAACCCTGTACCCACCATGCAAAGCAGCGTTTGAGTCGGAAAAACTGCGAAACTGCCTCGAAACACCAAAAATTCCGAGATAAAACCCACCATACCAGGAAGACCGGCGCTAGCCATCACCCCCAAAACCATGAGGCTACCAACCACAGGCAAACCGCGTTCCGGGTTAAGCAATCCTCGCAGTATGTCTATATCGCGAGTGCCAGTCTTTTTGTATACAACACCTACCAGCAAAAACAACAGTCCTGAGATTAAGCCGTGGCTAACCATCTGAAAGACACTTGCCAGTAAGCTCAGCGGAGTTGCAGCAGCAGCAGCTAAAAGAATGTAGCCCATGTGACCGACAGAACTGTAGGCTACCATTTTTTTCATGTCTGTTTGCGCGATCGCATTGAACGACCCGTACAGCACGCTTACCACCGCCCAAATAGCCAACCAGGGAGCCCAAATACTCCACGCCTCTGGAAACAAACCCAAACCAAACCTCAGCAAACCGTATGTTCCCAACTTCAACAGCACACCCGCCAAAAGTACTGAAATTGGCGTCGAAGCTTCTACGTGAGCATCCGGCAACCAAGTATGGAAAGGCACCAGAGGAATCTTGATCCCAAAACCCACCAAAAGAGCGCCCAGCAGCAAAAACTGGGTTGTCAAAGGTAAAGTATAATTCCGTAGCGGCTCGTAAGCAAAAGTGGAAGCACCGCTGAGTAAAACCAGCCCAAAGAAAGCTGCCAGAATCAGAATCCCAGAAATAGCCGTATAGATGAGAAACTTCGTTGCTGCGTAGCCCCGCCTTTTACCGCCCCAAATCGCAATCAGCAGATACAGCGGAATCAATTCCACCTCATAAAACAAGAAAAACAGCAGCAAATCTTGGGCTACAAACGCACCGGCAACGCTAGCATTCAACAATAACAGCAAAGCGTAATAAAAGCGGGGTCGCTGGATAGATTTATCCGTGCTGTAGATGGCAATACAGGTCAAAAGACTGTTTAAAACCAGCAAAGGCAAAGATAAACCATCAACCCCAAGGTGATAAGTCAAGCCCAAAGAATCTATCCAGGGTATGTACTCTGAGAACTGCTGGCTGGCAGTTCCTGGGTTAAACTGACTCGCCAGTACAAGCGACCAGACAAACACAGCACTGGCAACTATCAAACTCAACTGACGACTTGCCTTTGGCGTTATGGTTCCAGGCCAAAACCCCAGTACAGCGGCACTTAAAATAGGTACCCAAATCAACGCACTAAGCATAGGTAATTGGGGAAAAGGTAATTGAGGAAAAGGTAATTGGGGAAAAGGCGATCGGTCAACAAAAAACTACTGACCACTGACCACTGACCACTGACCACTGACTACTGACTACTGACTCAAAGATAATCGCCAAAATTCCCCATCAAAAATTGTTTTGAACAATGACGGATCGAACAACCAGCTCATCAGAAAGCCGAAAAAGCTTATTCCCAAGAGAATAATTAGTACATAGAACTGGGACTGACCCGAAGCGCTGTACTTCAAAGTCTGACCGCCGAAAATTGCACCAAGACCAATTAAGTTAACGAAACCATCCACCACGTAGCGATCGATCCAAGCATTGATCGCAGAAAGGCGTTCCACTGCAAAAACTACAGTCACGCGGTAAATGCGATCGATATAAAAGTCATAACCCAACAAGTCCTGTATGAATCTCCAAGGCAGGAACAAAGACCTCGACCAAGCCTTGTGCAGATAAATGGTTCCCCCTAAGCCGCAGCCGACTAAACCAGATAAAACTAGCAGCAGCACAGCTTTTAGGTTCACATATTCCCAATCGGGCAGCGGTGACCAGCTCTGCATTATGAACGGCGTTAAAAGAGTCACCACCGTCAAACTCACCATCGGCACAGCCATCGGCCAGGGAACCTCTGGGGCGCGGCGAGTCTTAGGCTGCGGTTTACCCCAAAAAACCAGACGAAACACACGAGTTAAATTCAAGGCTGTCAAGGCATTCACCAACAGCAAAACTGCCACTATCCAAGGATCGCTAACCCAAAATACCTCAACCCCTTGCCGCAAAGCCCAAAATCCTCCCAGAGGCAGCAGTCCCACCAACCCAGCGCTGCCTACCACAAAAGCAGTAGTCGTTGCTGGCATCCGAGACCACAGACCACCCATTTCTGTCAAGTCTTGATTATTGGTTGTCAGAATAATAGAGCCAACGCTCATAAACATCAACGCTTTAGAAATAGCGTGGGCAAACAGCAACAGCAAGGCGAAACCATTCCATTGCTGTCCAATAGCGATAAATACCAAACCCAAGTAAGCACTGGTGGAATGAGATAAAGCTCGCTTAATATCGATTTGGGCAAGTGCGACCAAAGAAGCGCCTATAGCCGTCACCGTGCCAATCACTACCAAAGCATTCAAAGCCACAGGCGAAACATTCAAAATAGGTTGGAATTTAATCAGCACATATGCGCCGCAACCCACCACCACCGAGTTCCGCAACAGCGAAGCTGGGTTCGGCCCTTCCATCGCCTCATCCAGCCAAAGATGCAGCGGGAATTGAGCGCATTTCCCCGTAGGGCCAGCAATTAAAGCCAAGCCCAACAAAGTTGCTACCGTGGGAGACAACTTGGCAGTCTCTGCCCAATCATATAAGTCTGGAAAGTTCAAACTTCCGGCTTGAGTTGCCAGCACCACCATCCCCATCAGCAGCAGCACGTCTCCCACGCGCTTGGTCAAAAAGGCATCTCGCGCTGCCGTCACCACCAGTGGCTGAGCATACCAGAATCCTACTAGCAAATAAGTGGAAAGCGTCAGCATTTCCAGCAAGGCGTAGCTGAGAAACAAGGAGTTACTCAGCGCCAGACCGCTCATTGCTCCCTCAAAAAATCCCATCAGAGCAAAAAAGCGAGCTAATGCCCAGTCTTTTTCCATATATCCCAGCGCGAACAGCTGAGCTAGCAAGCTCAGACCTGTCACCAACTCCATTGCCCCCACGCTCACCTGCGAGATTTCCACGGCAAAGGATAAATCTAAACCGGCTGCTTTTAGCCAGTGGAATACTAACTCAAATGACTCCCGATTCCAGGTGAGTCTGAAAACAATTGAGCCATGCAAAAACGCCAACACCGTCATCAACAGGTTAAAGTAAGCCGCCGGTCGCGGGCCTGTACGGCGGATCAGCCCCATTGACCACGGTAGGGTCAAAATTGCACCCACTAAGCCATATAGAGGCACCCACCAACTCGTTTCAAGCAGGAACTGAGTCATCGACATATCCTTAGAAATTGCATCAAATCAATCAGGTCAACCTCCGTACCATAGGCAATGGTTTCTGTCAATCCAGGAGGTTTTGTTGAAGTTAAAACCGGAGGAATAATTTTTGTATATTATAGATTTCTACTTATCTTAACCCTATAAAGCTTTATATACTAGGCTTTAGGTCGCAAAAATCATTAATCAATAGTCTAAAATTTTATTAGATCGGAAAATTTCTCGGTATCTTTACTTAAAGAACCGAGATTTATCAGTTTTTGCCAACATCTGATATATGGGATTAAAAGTTCGGGAATTCTTAATTGCTCATTGCTCATGGTTCATTGCCATGCCCAAACTGACCCCAAGCTGACCCCAATGCCCAAACTGACCCCCAGCCACTATAAGTCTGGCTTAAGTAAAACTACTAAAGAAATTATAAAACATTTTGGCCTTACCAGATATTTTTACAAACTGCCTAGTATTGTTAAGTTATTTTAATAAGCTTTATTTAAAATCATCATTGTAATTAATATTGTCAAGGAACCCAGGCTTCTTTATTCTTAAATGTGGGGATGCTAAAGGCTTTTTCTTTAGCGAGCAGAATGGGCATTTCCGTCAAAAAATACAGTAAAAGTACCTAATAGTACAATTACTTACGCTCATCCGGTAGGAGAATAAACAATGCCAATTGCTGTGGGAATGATTGAGACCAAAGGGTTTCCGGCTGTAGTAGAAGCAGCCGATGCTATGGTCAAAGCCGCCCGCGTCACGCTAGTAGGTTATGAGAAAATCGGCAGTGCCCGCGTGACGATAATTGTAAGGGGCGATGTGTCGGAAGTGCAAGCCTCCGTAGCAGCAGGAGTAGAAGCGGCCAAGCGGGTAAATGGAGGCGAAGTATTATCTACTCACATAATTGCGCGTCCGCATGAGAACCTAGAATATGTGCTGCCGATACGTTACACCGAAGCTGTAGAACAGTTTCGTACCTAACGTAGGATGACGCATTAGGTTGTGCTACAGAAATAGAACTTCCACTTCTTTTGATTTTTACGAACTTTATCAAGGATTAAAACAATGGCAATTGCAGTTGGCATGATAGAAACACTGGGCTTTCCTGCTGTCGTAGAAGCCGCAGATGCGATGGTTAAAGCCGCTCGCGTCACCCTCGTAGGCTATGAGAAAATCGGTAGCGGTCGCGTCACGGTGATTGTCCGGGGCGATGTCTCGGAAGTGCAAGCCTCAGTATCAGCTGGGGTTGAGTCTGTCAAGCGGGTAAATGGGGGTCAAGTATTGTCCACTCACATCATCGCTCGTCCTCACGAAAACCTAGAGTACGTACTGCCGATTCGTTACACCGAAGAAGTGCAGCAGTTCCGGGATAGCGTCAGCGGCATTCGCCCATACAACAGACCATAAAAATGCAAATTGCCAAAGTTCGCGGCACCGTTGTCAGTACCCACAAAGAGGCAAGTCTCAGAGGCGCAAAACTGCTCGTATTGCAATATATAGATGAAGAGGGACGCCTACTGCCAAACTACGAGGTGGCAGGAGACAATGTGGGTGCTGGGCTGGACGAGTGGGTACTGGTTACCCGTGGAAGTGCTGCCCGTCAAGTTTCTGGCAATGAAACACGCCCGCTCGATGCTTTGGTAGTGGCGATTATTGACACTGTAAGTATTGACAATCGCGTGCTTTACAGTAAAAAAGACCAAGACCGCTATTAGGTCATTAGGGAATTTCAGATTTTAGATTTTAGAGCTTTACTTTGGAATTGACCATTTTAAATCTGAAATTTTCAATTCTTTAATCTAAGATTTGAAATTACCCGATGACTAATAACAACTGACAAGCGTTCAGTGCAGAGGAATTCGCAGATGGTACTCCGCAGCATTGCTGCCCCGCCGACCCCTTGGTCGAAAAGTTTAGCTAAACCGAAGATTGATGAAACTGCTTATGTACATCCTTCCTCCAGCGTTATTGGAGATGTTCGGATCGAAGCAAATGTTTTGATTGCGCCAGGAACTTTCGTTCGAGCAGATGAGGGAACTCCTTTCCACATCGGCGAAAGTACCAACCTTCAAGATGGTGTTGTCATTCACGGTTTGGAACAAGGTCGGGTGGTAGGAAATGACGGAAGTTCTTACTCCGTTTGGATTGGGAAGGATACTTCCATCACCCACATGGCTTTAATTCACGGCCCTGCCTATGTTGGGGATAATTGCTTTATTGGCTTTCGCTCGACGGTGTTTAATGCCCGTGTGGGGAATGGCTGTATCGTGATGATGCACGCGCTGATCCAGGATGTAGAGATTCCTCCTGGTAAGTATGTTCCTTCTGGTTCTATTATTACGAACCAACAGCAAGCCGATCGCTTGCCAGATGTTCAGCAAGCAGATATGCAGTTCGCCCATCATGTGATCGGAATTAATGATGCTTTGCGAACAGGCTATCGCTGCGCGGATAACATCGGGTGCATAGCGGAAATACGCGATGAGTTAGATGAATCTCAAGTAAGCAATCGTTCAAGTAATGGTAACGGTCAGGTGAAAAATATGCGTTTAGGTTCAGAAGTAAGCGTTCAAGTACGCCAAATGCTGGCACAAGGATATCGGATTGGTACAGAGCATTCGGATGAGCGCCGGTTCCGCACCAGTTCTTGGCAAAGCGGGCCGTCCATCCAAGTGACTAGAGAATCTGAAGCTATAGCGGCTCTGGAAGCTTGTTTGGATGAATTCCCTGGAGAATACGTGCGTTTGATTGGGGTAGACCCGAAGGCTAAGCGGCGGGTTCTGGAGATGGTGATCCAACGGCCCGATGGCAAAGTTACCCAGAATATTAAAGCTCCTTCTATTAAATCTGGTGGCAGCGCCAACAGCAATTCGGTTGGTAGCAGCCAACTGGGGCCAGAAGTTGTGGAACAGGTGCGATCGCTTCTGACCAAAGGATATCGCATCGGTACGGAACACGCGGATAAGCGGCGCTTCCAGACCAGTTCTTGGCAGACCTGTTCCCCCATCGATAGCGATCGCGTATCTGATGTAGTTAAGGCTCTGGAAGCTTGTGTAGAAACCCATGCGGGAGAATATGTTCGCATGATTGGCATTGACACCAAGGCGAAGCGACGGGTTCTCGAACTGCTGATCCAACGTCCCGATGGTAAGGTTTCTGAAAATGGTAAGGCTGCCCCAGATCAAAAGGCTGAAACCAAGATAGCTCAAGTGCAAAGTACTGGCTTGAATTCAGGAGTGCAAGAACAAATTCGTTCTTTGCTGGCTCAAGGGTATCGCATTGGCATGGAACACGCCGAGCCGCGTCGGTTCCGCACGGGATCTTGGCAAAGCTGTACGCCGGTTCAGTCAAGCAACCCGTCGGAAGTATTTGCCGCTCTGGAAAATTGCCTCAAAGAGCATCCCGAAGAATACGTGCGCTTGATTGGTATTGACACCAAAGCAAAGCGTCGCGTTCTGGAGCAGATCGTTCAACAGCCCAAGTAAGTCAACTGATTTGGTGATTTCAGATTTCAGATTTGGTAGTAAACAACCCACCGCTAAATCGGAATACCGATTATAGCGGGGGCTGGAAAAACAGCCCTGGTTGACCAGACTGTCTTAGAAATATCTACGTTGTAGATGAACTCGGCACGCGGCGCGTGAAGCGAAGCTATCGCGTCAGCGAATCGCACTGGTGGGGAACCATTAACCAAAAATCTTCCCTTTTAAATCTAAAATCTGAAATTCTCTGCGTTGAGGTTTAATTTCTAATGCAATTGCCGCTACTCCAACCGATCGCCAATATGCAATCTTACGTTAGTGGCGATGTCACTATCGATCCGAGTGCCGCGATCGCACCTGGAGTATTACTTATAGCAGATGCAAACAGCCGGATTGTCATCGCCGCCGGAGCTTGTATCGGCATGGGGTCAATTATTGACGCTCGCGACGGCACCCTGGAAATCGAGGCAGGAGCTGTCCTGGGTGCAGGCGTCCTAGTAGTCGGCAAGGGCAAAATTGGGGCAAACGCCTGCATTGGTTCAGCTACGACGATTTTCTTTGATTCGATTGCAGCGCGGCAAGTAGTGCCTCCAGGTTCTTTAATCGGAGACTCAAGTCGTCAAATAATCGTGCCACTAACGGCAGAAACCGCAACTAACTCGGCTTCTGCCTCAAAAGAGAACACATCAACGCTGCCTACGATCACGATCTTGCCTTGTACAAACAATGGACAGCAGGCTTCCATCCCTGCCACCGATGAGTCTGCCGCCACCCTCAACCACAAGGCTCCTACCCCAGAGGCTTCCCCTGCTAAAACCACTAGCGAATCCCCTCCCACCCCAACTAAGCCTGACGACCCGCAGGTTACTAATGTTCAATTTGCCGCCTACGGACAAGCTAACTTGAACCGACTTCTGCTAACCCTTTTTCCGCAAAATCAATCTTTAAAGCGGCCACTCCAAGACGGTCAGACTGATTAGCTGTTAGTTTTTAGGTGTTAGGTACTAAATTTTCTAACAATTAACAACTAAAGGGAGTTCTATATGGAATTAGAGTCGTCGAGTCGAGAACAAGATTTTAGGGACACTGCTTTAGGTTTAGTATCAACGCGCAGTTTTCCTGCGATCGTCGGATGTGCTGACATGATGCTCAAGTCAGCTGGGGTAGTCTTAGTTGGGTATGAAAAAATTGGTGACGGTCATTGTACTGCGATCGTGCGAGGTGGGATTGCAGATGTCCGTTTGGCCGTTGAAGCAGGTGCCCAAACAGCACAGCAGTTTGGTGAATTGATTTCCAGCTCGATCATTGCCAGACCGCTACCTAATTTGGAAGCCGTACTTCCTATAGGCTATCGTTTGTTGCAGCTATCTCAAAACGGGGGTACGAGTCGCTTGAGCAATCAAGCTATTGGCCTTTTGGAAACGCGAGGATTTCCAGCTATGGTGGGAGCAGCCGACGCCATGCTCAAAGCAGCTGAAGTTCATCTGTCATCCTATGAAAAAATTGGGGCGGGTTTGTGTACCGCCATCATCAGAGGTTCCGTCGCAAATGTCGCAGTAGCTGTTGAGGCGGGAATGTACGAAGCCGAACGCATTGGGGAATTGAACTCCGTTATGGTAATTCCTCGACCGTTGGATGACTTGGAGCAAACCCTGCCGGTGGCGAGTTGCTGGCTAGATCTGCCTCAACCTCTGAGCTTGCCCATAAGTGTCAAAGAAGTGGAAAAAGAGGTTGTCAAACTGCCCGACTTGGCACAATTGCCAGTTCCCATACCACAAGAATAAAGAAAAATACGAAAAAGCGTTGCACATAATTGGCACGATGCTGCTGGGTATCTTCTCCTGAGCTTGTAACAAACAATACACAGGTTGGTAATAGAAGAAGGAGTCCCCTCAGTCATTCGTGACAGAGTTATGCAACGCTATATGGAAGATGTCTTACGCTCTTGCCGTTGACACGATCGTAACCTGAAGTTTAAATAAGTAAAAGTCCTTATTATTGATGGTTATAATAGATACGTAACCGTGCGATTCGTTTAACCCAGATGAGTAGAAATACTCAGGGACGGTTAGCTGGCCACATTGAACCAGACAACTGGTTACACAAATGGGTGAAAAACCCATCCCGCAGATGCGGCGGTGAAAGCGTAGCCCCTAGCTTACTGGTTAGCAACCAATAGGTTAAAGCGGGGCTAAAAGGCAGAACTACTAAGAGCCGAACTCTGTAACTGCCAAGCAGGAGTCCATGCGTAGCGAAGCAAAGATGTGTTTGAACCATCGTTAATCTAAATGGTGTAACGGCTGAACCAGGAATGAACCCGTTGTGAAATACGGTCAAAAACTGGTCAACACCAAGCCAAAAGGCAAGGATAGGGTATAGGCAATTGGATAACTGACCTATAAGCATTACCCAGAAACCCGGTGGATAGCATCACGCTAACGACTCTAATGTGTGTAATCGGAACGAAGTAACCCTTTTAAATCTCTGGAGAGGTCGAAATCCAGTAAGTTGCTGACGAATGATTTAAGAGGGAGGGATTGTATCAAAAGCGAATGCCTCACTGTAATAGTGAGGATATGCTGACAGATACACGGTAATTCCAAAGATGGAAAATTAAGTAGCGACCAATATGTCTAATACACAGAGCAATCTGATGGTGGAATGGAAAGACCTAAATTGGCGAAAGCTAGAAAGGGTTACTTTCAAGTTGCAAAAGAGAATCTATCAAGCGAGTGAGCGTGGCGATGTCAAAGCAGTTCGCAAACTTCAAAAGACCTTGATTAGGTCATGGTCTGCAAAGTGTATTGCGGTACGTCGGGTGACACAAGATAACCAAGGTAAAAATACGGCTGGTGTGGATGGTGTGAAGACATTGACCCCAAAGCAACGTACAACCTTAGTTAGGCGCTTGAAACTAACCGGGAAATCAAAACCCACTCGTAGGGTAATGATTCCTAAACCCGGAATAGAGGAAAAGCGACCATTAGGAATACCCACAATAGATGACCGCGCCTTGCAAGCGTTAGTTAAGCTAACGTTAGAACCGGAATGGGAGGCGAAATTTGAGCCAAACAATTATGGTTTTAGACCGGGACGTTCTTGTCACGATGCGATTGGGGCAATATTTGACAGTATCAGATATAAAGCCAAATATGTGCTGGATGCCGATATTGCCAAATGTTTCGACCGCATAGACCACAAAGCACTTTTGGATAAGGTAAAAACATACCCCACCTTAAGAAAACAACTCAGAAGTTGGCTTAAGGCAGGGGTACTGGAAAACGGAAATTATTCTCCTACTAATGATGGTACACCACAAGGGGGTGTCATTTCACCTTTACTTGCGAATATTGCCCTACATGGTATGGAGGAGCGGGTTAAGCAATTTGCAGAAACGCTAAAAGGGGGCAAAACGATAAATCGAGATGCCCTCAGTTTAATCCGATATGCAGATGACTTTGTGATAATACACAAAGACATCAACGTAATCCTAGCCTGTCAAAAGATAATAGCCGATTGGTTGGGTGACATAGGATTGGAATTGAAACCAAGTAAGACAAAATTGACCCACACCTTGAATAAATATGAAGGGAATGTTGGGTTTGAGATCTTAGGATTCCATGTACAACAGCACGAAGTAGGAAACTACAGATGTGCTAATAATACCAAGGGAATACCGCTGGGTTTTAAAACAATAATCACCCCTTCCAAGCCAAAAGTAAAAGCCCACTTAGTCAAGATAGCTGAAGTAATAGACACCCATAAAACCGCCCCACAAGCTGCTTTAATTAGTATGCTGAACCCAATCATCAGGGGTTGGTCAAACTACTACTCCACAGTCATCAGTAAGGAAACCTTCGCAAAGATGGATTTCCTAACTTACGAAAAATTAAGGGCATGGGCAAGAAAGAGGGGAAAAGGTAGCATCAACAAGGACAAATACTGGAGAACGGTAGACGACCGAAATTGGTGTTTCAGTACCGAGGATGGATTAGAACTAATGAACCATGCAGCGACGCCCATCATTAGGCACGTCAAAGTAAAAGGTGAAGTTAGTCCTTATAACGGTGACTGGATTTACTGGAGTAAGCGACGAGGAGAGTACCCAGGCACGCCCGCAAGGGTGTCATCACTTATTAAGAAACAAAAGGGTATTTGTCCTCACTGTGGTCTGTACTTCACAAGTACAGACATTGTAGAAGTTGACCATAAAATACCAAAATCCTTGGGTGGAAAAGACACTCAAGATAATCGTCAACTTCTGCACAAACACTGTCATGACACAAAGACGGTTTCGGATGGCTCCTTAAACAGGAATTATGACGAGAATCCGTTTTGAATCGTACCTATGACAAAGGTGGAGTTATCAAGGAGCGGAATGAAGCGAAAGTTTCACGTTCCGTTCTGAAGGAGAGGTAGGGGTAGTGATGCCCCTATCGACTCTAACATAATTTAACCATTCCAGGAGTGTGACCCTTGAAGCACACTACGCTGCACCAGTTGAAAGTATTTGAAGCCGCAGCTCGACATAGTAGCTTTACCCGTGCGGCAGAGGAACTGTTTTTAACCCAACCTACTGTCTCCATGCAGGTGAAGCAGCTGGCGAAAGCAGTTGGCTTGCCCCTGTTTGAGCAAATAGGCAAGCGCCTGTATCTGACAGCTGCGGGGCGGGAATTGTTGGCGACCTGCCGAGAGATTTTCGACAGGTTGGCTCAGTTTGAAATGACGGTGGCAGACTTGAAAGGGGTGAAAGCAGGACAGTTGCGATTAGGAGTGATTACCACTGCCAAATATGTTGTGCCGCGTTTGTTGGGGCCGTTTTGCCAGCGTTATCCGGGAATTGATGTGTCGCTCCAAGTGACAAATCACGAAATCATTCTGGAACGCTTCTCGCAGAATCTTGACGATCTCTACATTATCAGCCAATTGCCAGACAATTCCGATGCGATCGTACACCCGTTTTTGGAAAATCCTTTAGTAGTGTTGGCACCCAGCAATCATCGACTGGCTTTCCAGAAGAATATTCCTCTAGAAAGCCTTACTGGCGAACCTTTTATCATGCGGGAACCTGGGTCTGGAACCCGCCAAGCAGTGCAAAAATTATTTGATATACACGGAATCCGCGTCAAAGTCAAGTTGGAATTGGGGAGTAATGAAGCGATTAAGCAAGCGATCGCAGGTGGTTTGGGAATATCGGTTTTATCTTGTCACACGATGGCTTTGGAAGGAACAACCAGCCATCTTACTATTTTAGATGTGGAAAATTTTCCGATCGAACGTTATTGGTATGTGGCTCACCCATCGGGCAAACAATTGTCTGTTGTAGCCCGTACATTTTTCGACTATCTGCTCAATGAAGGAAAGCAGGTCTTAGATGAAACATCTGCTCAAAGTATTATGGGACTAGGGGCTAGGGAAGAGGGAAGAGGGGGA
>CASBRD010000008.1 GCA_949128025.1 Oscillatoriales cyanobacterium PMM_0008
CCGAATGCTTTGCGCGATCGCCTCTACCTTCACCTCATCTTAGAACGCTACGAAAAACGCTACTCCAGCAAATTTTCTAGTCTTGTAGTCACGACGGAAGATGATAAAAAACAATTTCTCAAATTCGTTCCCCAAGCTGATATTCCGGTAATTCCAAATGGAGTAGATCTGGAAATATTCCCATATCGTACAAGTGACTGCGGCGGACATAAATTAATATTTGTTGGTGCAATGGATGCTTCCCACAATATCGATGCCGCTCGTTTTTTTGCCATAGAGGTATTGCCAGAACTCCAAAAAAATTACCCGGATGCTACTTTTAGCATTGTTGGCGCACGTCCTACACCAGAAGTTTTGGCCCTTGGGGAACGCACCGGAGTTATCGTTACGGGTAAAGTTTCTTCGATGGCGGAATACTTGCACGCCAGTACGATTTGTGTGGTTCCGCTGCGTGCGGGTTATGGAATTAAAAACAAAACCCTGGAAGGAATGGCCGCTGGAGTGCCGATCGTGGCAAGCGATCGCGGTTTAGAAGGACTCGCCGTTGATACTCCCGACGTATCTTTACGAGCCTTACGAGCAAATCAAGTCCAAGAATATGTTAGCACCATCAGCCGCTTATTTGAAGACGCCCAACTGCGAGAAGAGTTATCGAGAAATGGGCGATCGCTCGTGGAAACAGAATACACTTGGGAACGAGCCGGACAACTCTACGAACAAGTACTGCTAAAGTAAGATGGGCAATACCCACCTTACTGCTGACGATCCTGAAACTGCCGCAACTTGATTTTCAAGACGGTATAAAAGGGTAACTGATAATTTGCCGCCAGTAGCCAGACAATGAAACTGAGATGGGATAAGAAAGTCAACCCAATCCAAAACTTGGGAAGCCAAGATCCGTAACTGCCCTCTTCCGGAGGGAATATATAGGCAGATAGCCCAACTATCAGGGTAGGGAAAATCACTAAAGCCGTTCCCAGCAGCCAAACGACTAAAGTAAGGTCAGAATCCTTCTGGTGGGCGATTTTCCAACTGCGACCAGTCCATCGCCAAGCCATTGGCTGCAAACTATCAGCTATTATCAGCAACTGATCCTGAAGATTAGTCGTGAAAATGTGGCGGCAAAAGTTACAAGCAAAGGATTCTGTGAGAGTCAGCACCGAAATCTGCCCGTAGCGACAGACGGGGCAAATATAGACATCATGATAGTTCAGGCGTCTGCTTAGAGGAGGGGGAGAGGGCGATCGCTTGGGTATCGGTTGCATCATGCCAAGAAACTGTTCCGAAACTCAAAAGTTGTATTGGCAGTAGTGTAACGGGAAAAGGGAGTAAATTTGTTTCTAAGCTCTCACGCATCTAAATTGTAGTTAGGGACGGGCAAGATGCCCATCCCACAAGAATTTCATTAAATTGACTGTAAAATTTAGGTGCGTAGCAGCTTATCCTGAATCCTTTTTTCTTAGCTAGTGCCACAAACAAACAAATTTGGTGGGATTAACATAAGTCTACTAAGTTAAGTCTAGCGAGTACTAGCTATGAAGTCTCTAATCCACAATAAATTTTACAAATCGGTTAAAAAAAGCCCAGCCACAAAAGCAGCTGGGTGTTTTTTTAGTTTTATACGGTGCATTCACTTAGTATAATGCACTTAAAACTTTTGAAAAGGGTGCGTTACATTACGTTAACAGATCCTACTGGGTAAGGTCTTCAGTTTTAGGGCCCTTAACGCTCGCAGAATGGTAGCTATCGAAAGACTGGTAGCATTGCTCTGGATGATACAAATGACACTCGTCAACAATCTCCTTCATTAAAGACAAAGAGAAACGGCACTCCCGCACGTAGCTTCCCCAATTTTCTTTGAGACTGCGATGAGCCATCCGCAGATTATAGGAAGGAATGGCGGTAGAAATGTGATGGGGGACGTGAACATTGATATCGTGGCAGAGAAATTCCACCCAGCGGGGGTAATCGCAGTGGACGCTTCCAGATAGCTGAGCTATAGCTTCATTCCACTCGTGATTTGGCTTAAAGGGAATATCAGGAGCGGTGTGGTGTACCAGGGTAAAAGTACTCATCCAGAAGTGGTAAACCAACCAGGGTACTAACCAGAACTTGACGAAGCCCCAGATGCCAGTGGTGGCAATTAGGGTTGGGAAAACGATCGCAGCTGTTATCAGCACCAGCAGGGCCGAAAACTTGACTTGCGATCGCTGTTTGCCCTCAAATTTCCCCCAATTGAAGTGCAAAATCGCCCAATGCCCGATCGATCCCACCCACCAAAACCAGCCTCGGATTGCCTCATAAGCCAACTGCAAAGGGCGTCCCGCACTAGCATAAACCTCTGGGTTCAGGGGTTCCCAAGCATTGTCCTCTTCGAGCTTATTAGTGTGTGCGTGGTGATAGTTGTGCAATATGCGCCAGCTGTGGAAAGGGTAAATCAAAGGCAGCATGATCGCGTGACCCACCAAATCGTTCACCCAGCGTCGGTTAGCAAATGACCGATGACCGCAGTCGTGACCGATCACAAAAAAACCAGTCAAAGCCGTACCCGTGAAAATCCAACACAATGGCAGCAGAAACCACGGCGAAAAGGCGATGCTCAGATAGCCCAGGCAAACCAGCAAAACATTGATTATCACTGATGTCCAGGCTTTTCGCCGATCCTTGATGAAGACATCGTGCGGCAGAGTTTTCAAAATATGTCTGAGGCGCAGCTCCGAAGGGTTGGGAGTCAATGCCAAATTCTGGGGTTTTATCGTCGATGCAGTCATGAATAAATTTACAGGTCTCCAAATGCCAGTAAAGTTGATTGATTTAATTGACGCATAAGAACCACCTGCTATTTATACATCCGTAGCAGGGGATGCTTCTGATATGTTTTACCAAAAAACGAGCTAAAGCTGCTTCAAGCAGGCAGTGGGCCTGCTATCGGCTTCTATCAGTTGTGATTTTCGTCGTAGCTGGCTACTTCTTGGGTATCTGAGGTCAGTCGTTGCTGTTTGAGGTATTGCAGTTGCTGCAATAAGCTTTCTACGTCCGCCTCCAAATGCAAGAGCTTGATTTGCTGATCTGCTTGGTAGACAGACTTCATTGACCGCATGAGGTGGGTTTGATTCGCTAATGCTACAGACATATTGCTGACTTCTTGAGAAACGAAAGCAGGACGTTGGATGTGGAAGTACTAGATAAACCAGTTGACATCTTTCGTTGCCTAGTTATTTGTGCTTACTCACACCATTTGGTCATTTTACCCTGAACGTTAAGCAACGTTAAGTTTTCCTGTGCCAATTTTTTTAGGGGCCCCAAAAGTCAAAAGTCAAAAGTCAAAAGTCAAAAAGGGGCTAGGGAAGAGGGGAGATTTCCGAATCGCCTTGGAAAAGGATCTATAAAATAGTCATTTTGCTCTGACTATCCGCGCTAAACTAAGGTGTACCCGGAGTATAGTTCAATTCCCGTTATTTATCTGTTGTGACTGTAAGTCTGTATCCTGCTGAATCTAAGTTAAAAAGCTGGCCTGGTCTGATCGAAGCCTACCGTCCGTATCTGCCAGTAACGTCAACGACGCCGGTTATTACCCTCTTGGAGGGCAATACCCCCTTGATTCCCATTCCGGCGATCGCATCTCTGATTGGCAGACAGGTGCAAGTTTTTGTAAAGTTTGACGGCCTCAATCCCACTGGCAGTTTCAAAGACCGGGGGATGACTATGGCCATCTCTAAAGCTAAGGAAGCAGGTGCTAAAGCAGTCATCTGTGCCAGCACCGGCAATACCTCGGCTTCAGCAGCTGCCTATGCGCGGCGCGGTGGAATGCGGGCATTCGTGCTGATCCCCGATGGTTACGTAGCCCTGGGTAAGTTAGCCCAAGCTTTGCTTTACGGCGCTGAAGTGCTGGCAATTAAAGGAAATTTTGACCGTGCGCTCGAAATTGTGCGCCAAATGGCGGCAACCTACCCGGTTACATTGGTAAACTCAGTCAATCCATACCGACTGGAAGGCCAGAAAACAGCGGCTTTTGAGGTGGTAGATGCCCTGGGTGACGCACCCGACTGGCTCTGTATCCCCGTCGGAAATGCCGGAAATATTACAGCATATTGGATGGGGTTTTGTCAATACCATCAAGAGGGGAAATGCGATCGCTTACCTCGCATGATGGGATTTCAGGCCGCAGGTGCGGCTCCCATCGTCACTGGTAAGGCGGTGGCAGACCCAGAAACGATCGCAACGGCGATTCGGATCGGCAACCCAGCAAACTGGGAAAGAGCGATCGCAGCTCAAGAAGCAAGCCTTGGGTCATTCACAGCCGTCACAGATGAGGAAATTTTGGACGCTTATCGCCTGCTAGCTTCCCACGAAGGAATTTTCTGCGAACCCGCCAGTGCAGCTTCCGTAGCTGGGATGCTGAAAGTCAAAGACCAGATCCCAACTGGCGCGACTGTGGTTTGCGTCCTGACCGGAAACGGACTCAAAGACCCCGATACCGCGATTAAACACTGTCGAAATCAGTTCAAGGACGGGGTGGAGCCGGTCTTGTCGGCGGTAGCTGAAGCGATGGGTTTTTAGGAGATTCTGGCAGCTTGGC
The DNA here is from genome assembly GCA_949128025.1 of Oscillatoriales cyanobacterium PMM_0008. Lineage (GTDB taxonomy): Bacteria > Cyanobacteriota > Cyanobacteriia > Cyanobacteriales > Aerosakkonemataceae > Argonema. The sequence goes on from CASBRD010000008.1 coordinate 4,580, forward strand.
GCGGTCAGTAGAGGCGCGATTAATGGCTTCTCTACCAGGCGGGGTTGCTTTAAGCTCATCTGGCTTAGTGCCTCGGTGTTTGGCTAAAAGATCGATCGTATCGCCCAAAGCAGTAGTTAAGCTTTGGCGTGTGCGATCGTGAGCTTCTTGTTCTGCTTTCAAAGCTTGGGCGGTGCGATCGCGCTCGATCAGTACTTCTAGCAGTTTCTGCTTCAATTCCCCGATACTTTGCAGCTGTTCCACGCCTGGGGAGATAGCAGACACATCTCTAGCTTCATTGAGTTTTCTAACAATATCAGCCTTAAGTTGGTGGATTTCTGCCTTGAGCGTTTCTATCATTTGCTGTGATACCTTAGCCTCAGCACGGCGTTGCTGAGCTTCCGTATTGTAAAGTTGACTCCAGTGGGCAGCGCTATCTAAGGCAGCATCGCGATCGCTTTGAGCTTCCGCCACTTGCTGTCGCAGCGCCTGTATTTCCCCTATCCACTGCTTTACATCGTTGTTCATTTGTTATTTCTTAGTTGATTAGTTGTTACTTGGTAGGGCGGGCACTGCCCACCATACGTCGTTAGATTTACTCAATATAAAAATATGATATTTGCCCGTTTTTTTCGTTTTTTTCGGCACTTAAATTGGCGAACCATCAAGAAAACTCTCCAGCGTGCCGGACAGCAGCGGTTCCCCGGACTGGCTGCGGAAATGACTTACAACGCCATGTTAGCCCTCTTTCCATCCATTTTGGCGCTCCTGACTGCGATCGGATTGTTTGAATCGTTACAATCCAGCTTTGAATACCAAGCCAATCAACTAAGTAAAGTCGCCCCTAAAGAAGCTCTGTTCCTGATTAATGGTTTTACAGATACTATCAGCCTCAGCAAAAACCAAGGGCTGTTTTCCCTCAGCTTTATTGTGGCCCTGTGGACAGCCTCTGGAGCGCTGAGTGCTGCTATGGAAGCCCTCGATCAAATCAATCGAATTCCGCCAGAACAGAAGCGACCCTTTTGGAAAGCCAAGTTAGTTTCTCTGGCGCTCACGATCGGTACAATTTTACTACTGATCGCAGCATCGTTCCTGGTTTTTATCAGCGACCTGATTGTACAGATGGTAGCCCGCCAAACTGGTACTCTGGAACCAGGACTGCTATCGATTTGGCGGCTTTTGAGTTGGCCTACAGCTTTAGTAATTATCGCATCTGCGATCGCATTTATCTATCGCTACGGCCCCAGCCGCTGGACTCCGGGAATGCCGATTATGCCAGGTGCGATCGTCGCCGCAGTCTCTTGGGCTATTTTATCAGCTTTCTTTCGGCTTTACGTATCCAACTTCGGCAATTACAACGCCGCCTATGGTGCTATCGGTGCAGTGATCGTATTAATGTTATGGCTAAACTTAACTTCTTTAGTGATGCTATTTGGCGCTCAGTTAAATGTTAGCGTAGGAGAAGCGATGCAACGCAGAATAAAAAATTAAAAAAATTGCTCTCTTACCTTCCTCCTTTTCAAAGCCATGTCCAATCCCCATGACTCTAAAGCTATTACCTTAAAGCGCCTTCGCAGCATCAGCAATTTGCTCGACAATGCCATTGCCATTCCCGGTACAAACTATCGTGTAGGCATCGATCCTATCTTAGGATTAATACCCGGCGGCGGAGATACAATATCAGCATTTCTCTCCGCTTACATTGTCCTGGAAGCCGCTCAATTAGGCGTACCGCGAGAAGCTTTGATGCGGATGGTATACAACATTATCCTCGATGCGGTGCTGGGTTCTGTACCAGTGGTAGGAGATTTATTTGATGCTACCTGGAAAGCTAATGTTAAAAACATCGCTTTGCTGGAATCTCACTTAGCTTCACCTATACCTAGTAAAAAGGTAGATAGGGTATTTATCATCCTGTTGTTAGTTGGATTAATCCTTATTGTGATGGCGATCGCATTTTTAAGTGTAGTGGTTTTTAGACTGTTATTCAGTCTGTTTACAGGCAACTAAGTTAAAATAAATTAAAACAATGAAAGATTGGTGGCAAATCGCATTCCCCAAAGGGCGTCAAACTCTGACAATTACTGATGCTAGCGGACATCCCGTAAAAATAGCTTATGGCGAAAAAGGAACGGGGAAACCGCTATTTTTAGTGCATGGTATTGGCAGTTGGAGCTATGGTTGGCGTCATATTATTGAGCCACTCTCGAAATATTTTCGGGTGATTTGTTTTGATGCCAAAGGACATGGCTTTTCCGATAAACCATTGTATTCCGAAGAATTGGCTCATCAAAATATTGAAATGGAGCGGATTATTCGAGCTTTATGCGATGAACCTGCTGTCGTGGTAGCGCAATCATTAGGAGCTATAATAACACTTGCTTTAGCTGAAGATAGTCCAGAGTTATTCGCTCGATTAGTCGTGATTAATGTACCCATTTTTCCTAAAGAACTTCCAACTTTGTGGATGCAATTGCTAGCTGTTTTACCTATAGATTTAGTCCGGGCTGTCGATAATTTGCGGCTGGCAAATACATTTGCACCGATGTTAAGACAGATGGTAATGTTTGGGCGTCACGAAGTTGTTGTAGATCCGGAACAAATAACAGATGAAGAAGTGTACTGGATTACTTATCCGTATATTGAATTACCGAATACAATTACCAAAACTGCGGAGGATTTACAACACGCTGCTCAAGAAATCGATCGCTCGCTCCATAACCAACCAAATATCATATACACTATTCAAGAGAATTTGTCAAAAATAACTTGTCCCACCCTAGTTTTATGGGGCGAACAAGACCGATGGTTTCCCGCTAGCAATGGGGAAAAATTACACGCCCGTTTACCTAATTCCAGGTTACAAATTCTGCCAAATTGCGGTCACGATGCGGCGGGTGGTTCTCCAGAAGCAGTGAATGCGGCGATTCTTGAGTTTTTGCGGGATACCGATTTTCTGGAGTGCTAAGCCAAGGCTCTATCCCAGTCCATCACTGGCTTGGTGCAACCTTTGCCTAAAAATGAGTAAAATTGAGCAGACCCGATTGGAGTCACACTATGCCTACTGTTTACCTAAAAGGCGGAGAAACTGTACAGGTAAGTCTAGAAAACTTAGAAGACTATTTGTACGAGAATCACGATCGCATCGAAACGCGCAAAAAGAAGCTGCTTAGACCCCCAGTTGATATTACTACAGCATCAACTAGCAATAAACGATCGCTGTTACGTTAGTACTTCTAGTTATTCAAAGGCAATATTATCGTAAAAGTTGTGCCGACTCCTACTTCACTATTAACTCTAATCTTGCCATTAAGCAATTCTACATATTTTTGAACGATGGTCAGTCCCAATCCAGTACCGGAAATATTGCCAACATTTTCGGCTCGATAAAATGATTTAAGGCGATCGCATCCCCAGAACGTGCAATAATAATCCCTCTGTGACCTCACGATCGCTCTCCTCATGGCCCAATCTTCCCAGCCTCAGAAGGATCTTGTATCTGCCCTTAATCTCGGCGATGAGCTAAACTTCCAACTGCCCGATCCAGAAGACGAGCAGATTCCAGACCTTGATTTTAACAACCAGGTGGATATCGCTTGGCAAGTATGCGATCGCTTCGACCTGCAAACGGAAATCTGGCGAGGTAGGATTTTACGAGTGGTGCGCGATCGCGAGAAGAAAGGCGGCGATGGTAGGGGAACTGGCTTCCTCAACTGGCTGAAGGAACGAGAAATTAGCAAAAGTCAGGCTTATTCGCTGATTGAGCTAGCCAATAGCGCTGATACGCTGATGGTAGAGGGAAAGCTCGACGCTGCTGCGATTAGAAACTTCAGCAAACGCGCTTTTGTGGAAACTGCCAAATCATCTCCAGAAATACAACAACTGGTGACTGATGCGGCGCAAAAGGGCGATCGCATCACCCGCCGGGAAGTCCGCCAGCTGGCTGATGAATGGACCGCCATGACATCGGATTTACTCCCCGATGAAGTCAAAGTCAAAGCAGCGGATCATACCATTCCTTCACGCTACCTTGCGCCTCTGGTGAAGGAATTGGGAAAATTACCAGAATCTCATGTCACAGCGTTACAAGAAGAAGTCGCCGAAGATCCCAGCATCGATAGACTTAAACAGGTAACATCAGACGCCCGCAACTTATCCAAGTATCTCGACGCCGCCGCCCAAGTCCAAGCCATCAACCACTCATCCGTAGATATGGAAATGGCGCTAGAAGAAGCATTGCGCCTGGGTTGTTTGAATACAGCATCTGAGTTAGTAAAGCAGGCGTCTGGGCTGGAACAAACGATCGCGAAATTATACACCACTTGGAAGCGTCTCGGCAGTTTGGCAGATAGACTCTATGTAGATACCGGCGCGAGTACTCCCAATTTGCGATCGCTCCTTAGTTGCTTGGAACGCCTCTCCGGTGAAGTGATAGAAGTACCGCTGGATGATAGTGGCGATCGCACTATTCGCCTACGAATTTTATCAGATTCAAATGGATAATTTGGAGGATCGCAATATAATTTTACCGTCTGTGTCGCCATCTTTTCAAACCCTTCCAAATACGGCTAAAGCTGAAATAACGCCGATATTTAGTAGCAACTTCTTTTCCCGCCAACACCAAACCTAACCAGAAAAAAACTTCAGCCACAATAGCCAGAATTGGAACCAATACAGCCTTTTGTGATAAGTCCAGCGGCAGGAATGGCACAACAAAAATTATTGCTTCCCAAGGCAGAAGAGATACGATAATTAAAAACAAACCTAGATTCTGCATACAGATAGAGATTTAGAGATTTTGGAGATTGCAGTCAGCAAGTCTGCGTACAATACAATGGATTAGCAATCCCCGATCGCACTGGGAGTCGCCCCGGTCTGAGCAAACGAGGTGAGGAATACCACCCCGTCAGGGCAGCAGGACACCAATCCCCAGCAATATCGGAACTAACCATTTGAGGCGGCGGTTCCAGAAAATCGGTGGCACAGCTGGCCGATCTTGACGATAACCGATCGCAAAATGAGCGTCCCTATTTTTCTGGAGCATCTATCTCTACAAGAAGGATTTGTATACAGTACACTCTAGGTATTAATTCCGATTTTCACACCCAGGCTAGATCCTAGTTTGGCAGATTCCCGGTAATGATAAGGTAAGTCCAATGGGTTACTGTGACGAGAAAACCAGCGCTTTTTCGCGATTCTGGTAAATTGTATTTAAATTGCGGATGAGGGTTTCCCAGGCCCGCTTTTCGCCCAGGGTCGATTTTGGATCGACGAGTATCTACCAATAATGTTGAGGAGACCAGTTATATATGCCGCAGCTTGAGGCCAGCCCAGCAATTGACTTCCACACCGAAACCTACAAAGACGCCTACAGCCGCATCAACGCGATTGTAATTGAAGGCGAACAAGAGGCCCACGATAATTACGTCCAACTGGCTGAACTGCTGCCGAATGAGAAGGATCGCTTAATTAGCCTCTCCAAGATGGAGAGTCGCCACAAAAAAGGCTTTGAAGCCTGTGGGCGCAATCTCCAAGTGACGCCGGACATGAAATTTGGCCGCGAGTTTTTTGCCCAGTTGCACAAAAATTTTCAAGATGCACTTCCTGAAAACCGAATTGTCACTTGTTTGCTGATTCAGTCTCTGATTATCGAATGTTTTGCGATCGCAGCTTACAACATCTATATCCCCGTTGCCGACCCCTTTGCCCGTAAAATCACCGAAGGCGTTGTTAAAGACGAATACTCTCACCTTAACTTTGGCGAAGTCTGGCTAAAAGAACACTTTGAGGAATCACGAACCGAATTGGAACAAGCCAATCGTCAGAACCTACCTATAGTCTGGAAAATGCTTAACCAGGTCGCAGACGACGCCCACATTTTGGGCATGGAAAAAGAAGCCTTAGTTGAAGACTTCATGATTCAGTACGGAGAAGCCCTCAGCAATATCGGTTTTACCACCCGCGATATTATGCGGATGTCAGCATACGGTTTAGCCGCAGCTTAACTTCAGAGTGCTGAGTGCTGAGTACAGAGTACGACTCAAAACTCAAAACTTTTACCGCCGATTAGTCTCTAGCTGTACTAATCGGCCCTTTTGTGTAGTATTTTTAAGGGTCAGTAACAATTTTTTATCGCTCTCACTTTACACAAGCTCCACTAAAGGTCTGCTTAAATAATTCATGTTTGGTCTCATAGGTCACCTTACCAGTTTGGAACACGCCCAGGCAGTCGCCAGAGACTTGGGCTACCCGGAATATGCCGATCAAGGGCTAGATTTTTGGTGCGCTGCCCCACCCCAAATCGTCGATACCATTAAAGTCACCAGCATTACAGGTCAACAAATCGAAGGTCAGTATGTAGAATCTTGCTTTTTGCCAGAAATGCTGGCAAATCGACGGATTAAAGCCGCCACCCGCAAAATTATTAATGCAATGGCTCATGCCCAAAAGCATGGCATCGATATCACGGCTTTAGGTGGCTTTTCCTCCATCATTTTTGAGAACTTCAATCTCAATCAAATTACCCAAGTCCGCAATATCAAGCTAGAGTTTGAGCGTTTTACTACCGGAAACACCCACACGGCTTACATTATTTGTCGGCAGGTCGAACAAGCATCGAAAAAGCTAGGTATTGAACTGTCCAAGGCGACGGTAGCGGTTTGTGGGGCTACTGGCGACATTGGCAGCGCCATCTGCCGCTGGCTGAATGCCCGTACCGATGTAGCCGATCTGCTGCTGATAGCCCGCGATCGCGATCGATTGGAAGCTTTGCAATCCGAACTGGGTAGAGGCAAAATTATGGGCTTAGAGGAGGCGCTACCCCTCGCTGATATCGTCGTCTGGGTTGCCAGTATGCCCAAAGGCGTTGAAATTGACCCCACTACCCTCAAGCAACCCTGTCTGCTCATTGATGGCGGCTATCCCAAAAACCTGGGGACTAAAATCCAGCATCCCGGCATATTCGTCCTCAATGGCGGCATTGTGGAGCATTCCCTCGATATTGAGTGGAAAATAATGAGCATCGTCAATATGGATGTGCCCGCACGTCAGTTGTTTGCCTGTTTTGCTGAATCGATGCTGCTGGAATTTGAGAAATGGCACACCAACTTTTCTTGGGGAAGAAATCAGATTACCGTAGCAAAGATGGAGCAAATCGGTCAGGTGTCGGTGAAACACGGATTTCAACCGCTGTTGTCATTTTGAGCTAAATGCAGAAGCGGGGCTACCCCCGCTCCTATTGCATTGATGTATTGGCAAGGTAGAAACTTTCGTTAAATACAGAAAAACTCTTAATTCAATTTACACCGATAATAAACCGCCGGTAAACTGAAGACTATTCCGAATCTGATTCAAAGATATTACGCCATTGACAGTTGCAACTAAATCAGGAGATGGTAGAGGAGTAGAAAAGCCATTTGTACTAAGAAAGATGTTCAAATCTCCATCAGATTTACTGAAAATATAGTTATCCAATGACCCTCCTAGTACGAGTGTATCTTTGCCAATCTCAAAGTTCTCAATTCTAGCAAAGTCAGCATCACCGCCACCTACATAGAAACTTCTGGCAGGCGGTATTTTATTTTCTGTTTGTAACCGACCCAAAACAAATGTATCTTTGCCGCTACCGCCAACCAAAACATCAGCTTCATTGACCCCAAGACTATAAAAATCCAAACATTGACCGCCAGTAGGAGTACCGCCTAAAAAACATGGGCCTGGAGAGCGATCGACCCCGTAAATTGTATCCGACTGGCCAAAACCAACCACCGTATCATTGCCGCTGGTGCCTGTGAAAATACCGCTTCGACCCTCAAATTGTCCGAATTCAATGTAGTGTTCTAAGGCAGACCCAAAAGTACCAGCTTTTACCGCATCTTCCACATCTGGGTTGATTTTAGAAAAACTGAATTCACCAATGTAACCGAATTCATTAAAATTAGTGCCAGAAAGACCTTCAGCTTGTCCGAACTGTAGGTAATGCGCCAGTCCAGAACTAATAGTACCAGCTTTTACCACCTCTGCTACATCGGGGTTTTTTCGCAGATAAAACTCCTCGTCAAATAATACACTCGCTTGCCGATCTTCTATTTCTCCAAATTCAATGAAGTGCTGCAAACCAGAAGTAAAAGCACCCCCTGTGACTGCCGCCGCTACATCCGGTTTTTTTTGCAAATAAAATTGCTCGTTATAAAAAGGCGATACTATCACCCGGCCTTCTTTTAAACCAAACTGTTGAAAATGAGCTAAACCAGATTGAAAAATCCCCGCCTTGACGGCTGCTTGAACATCGGGGTTATTAGCAAGGTATAAAGCTTCTTCAAATACTGCAAAAGTCATCATTAATCCTCAAACTATAGTAACAGTTTATGAATACAGCATCATTTTTAACTATTCCGAAAATGGCTTTAGCAAAATAGTTGCTTTTACAGGACTGACGCATTCAACTTCTCTGTTGAGACTGGATGTGGAGTGTGGGTAGAGTATGTTCCAAATTTTCTGGCAGTTCGCTGAGATTCAAGCGGACAAGGATAGGGCGATCGAGGATTGGGTAAGTTTAGTGCATACTGTACAGGTTAGGATCTGAAAGAATCTACTTAATGTTATCCAAGTTCTTAACGTGGCCAGTCCCGATCGCAAACCATTACTATTAGACTTTGAAAAGCCCCTGGCGGAGCTAGAAACCCGCATTGACCAGATTCGCCAACTTGCTTCCGAGAATGGCGTCGATGTATCTGAGCAAATTCGCCAGCTAGAAGCACGTTCGGTGCAACTTCGTCACGAAATCTTTACCAGTTTGTCACCAGCCCAGCGGCTGCAACTGGCACGTCATCCCCGTCGTCCCAGCACGTTAGATTACATCCAGGCGATCAGCGATGAATGGATGGAACTGCACGGCGATCGCTCCGGTAGCGACGATCCAGCCCTGGTAGGCGGTATTGCCAGCGTCTCTGGACGTAGCGTGGTAATGCTAGGCCATCAAAAAGGCCGGGATACCAAGGACAACGTTCTCCGCAATTTTGGGATGGCTTCCCCAGGCGGGTATCGCAAAGCAATGCGGCTGATGGAACACGCCAACCGCTTTGGAATGCCGATTTTCACTTTTATTGACACTCCGGGTGCTTGGCCGGGTTCGCAGGCAGAAGAACTAGGTCAAGGAGAAGCGATCGCCTACAATTTAAGGGAGATGTTTGGCCTCGATGTTCCCATCCTCTGCACTGTGATCGGCGAAGGCGGTTCGGGCGGTGCTTTAGGTATTGGCGTAGGCGATCGACTGTTGATGTTTGAACATTCAGTTTATTATGTCGCCAGCCCAGAAGCCTGTGCTTCTATTCTCTGGAAAGATGCCTCTAAAGCGCCTCAAGCCGCAGAAGCACTCAAAATTACCGCTTGGGATCTCAAAAATCTCGGTATTCTAGACGATCTGTTGCCCGAACCGACTAGCGGAGCCCACTCCGAACCCCTCAAAGCCGCCGCTACCCTTAAGCAGGCTCTCCTGGGACACCTGGAAGAACTCACCCAGATGACCAGCCAACAGCGTCGCGAGTTGCGCTATCAAAAGTTTCGTCGCATTGGCGTTTTCACTGAAATATCGGCTTGAAATTTTTGAGCTAACAATCCACCCAGTTTTCGAGTGATAGAATTATAACTGTTACAATTGTTTACATAAGCTCTCATTTTTGGCTCTCCCAGAGAGAGTGAAGAAAGATGAGAGATATCACAAAGCGGTAAGGTCGTTTGCCAAAAGCAAATACCTTGAAGCGATGGGATGTTCCATCCAATTGTCCAAACATTTAACGAATGAGTGCTTCAACCGAAAAACGCGCCCTGATTACTGGGGCAAGCAGTGGGATTGGCAAGGCAACAGCGTTAGCATTTGCGGCGGCTGGAATTCACGTAGCGTTAGTGAGCCGTGACCGGGAAAAATTGGCAGATGTGGCCCAAAACGCGATCGTTGCTGGGGTAGAAGCGAAAGCTTACGCCCTAGACCTAGCGGATCTCGATCGGGTGAAAGATGAGATTAGCGCGATCGCGTCTGACTTTGGCCCGATTGACATTCTCGTCAACAATGCTGGCATGGGGTATACCGGCACCTTGAGTGAAACACCCCTCTCTGATTGGCAGCGCGTCATCGATCTTAATCTCACCAGTGTTTTTCAGTGCATTCAGGGAATACTACCGATAATGCGCGATCGCCGCTCTGGCACAATTATCAACGTTGCCTCAATAGCTGGCAAACAAGTCTTTCCTGGCTGGGGAGCCTACTGCGTCAGCAAGTTTGGCTTGATGGCTTTATCCAAAACCCTCGCAGCAGAAGAACGCTCTAGCGGAATTCGCGTCACAGCTATCTGTCCTGGCTCGGTCAATACCCCGATTTGGGATACAGATACAGTTCGCGTTAACTTTGACCGCTCAGCTATGTTAACCCCCGAAATCGTCGCGCAGTCAATTTTACAGACGGCGCTGCTACCAGAACAAGCAGTAATTGAAGAGTTAACCCTCGTGGCTAGCGCGGGAATCCTTTAGGTTGCTGCCTCTGTGTTGACCTTAACCCAATTGCAATACATTAATCAAGGCTTATCATGACTATCGCTTCCTCCAATAGCTCCAATGGTTCTCCCTCTCTTTCCGTCAGTTCAAATGGGATTTTGAACGTCCCGACTCGGCCCGATCGCAACACGCTCAACGGTCGCGAACCCAACTTGCATCCACCTACGGAAGAAACCAACGAGAAAATGATGGACGCCGTGCGGACGCTCCTGTTGGGAGTAGGAGAAGATCCGGAGCGGGAAGGCTTACTCAAAACGCCCAAGCGAGTCGCAGAGGCGATGAAGTTTCTCACCAGTGGCTACAATCAGTCCCTAGAAGAACTTGTCAACGACGCCATCTTTGATGAAGGCCATAACGAGATGGTTCTTGTGCGGGATATCAATTTCTTTAGCCTCTGCGAACACCATATGCTACCGTTTATGGGCAGGGCTCATGTCGCTTATATTCCCAACCAAAGAGTGGTGGGACTGAGTAAGCTGGCGCGGATTGTAGAAATGTATGCTCGTCGTTTGCAAGTGCAAGAACGCCTGACTCGTCAGATTGCCGAAGCAGTTCAAACTATTTTGGCCCCGAAGGGAGTCGCTGTCGTCATGGAAGCCACCCATATGTGCATGGTGATGCGCGGTGTCCAAAAGCCCGGTTCTTGGACTGTCACCAGTGCAATGTTGGGTATATTCCAGGATGAGCAAAAAACTCGCGAAGAGTTCCTCAACTTGATTCGCCATCAACCAGCCTTCTTTTAGGGGATAAGGCGTCGAGGCTCTTGAAAAGGAACCAGTGTAGGGCAAACGCTTCTAAATTCTCCATAAAACATGGCTCGTGTTTTTGCGCCTACCTTTGGTACATATAGCAACCGCTTTCGTCGGTTAAGCCATAAATCTGGGGTAGGGGCGAAGCATTCGGGCATATAATTTATTGGTTAAAACCGAAGATTTACTACCCGAATGCTAATGCCTCCGGCACG
>CASBRD010000009.1 GCA_949128025.1 Oscillatoriales cyanobacterium PMM_0008
ATTGATAAAGGTTTAGGATGCACTCGTTGCGAAACTCTACCTACCAAAATTGAGGGCAAGGGAACACTCTACATCTGGTTTCCGGTGGTACATACACTGAACAAGCTTATTTCCGCCTTGGGTAAAGCTGAGCTTGATTACCAACTTCTCGAAGATGACCAATGCTTGAAAATTATTCTAGATCCCAATAATATTGAAGGCTTTATCGCGATAATAACAGCTAGACTAACCAGTAAAGAGTTGAAAGAAACGCAAGTTTTGTGGATGGCTCTTGAGGCAGAACCGCTATTCCGGGATTTCTCTCGCGTCACCTCACTAAACAGCTTCATCAGCCTCAGCAAATGTGAGTGGTTGCTCGATATATTGGCACAAGAGCGTCTTACCTGTCATTTTCAGCCGATCGTATATGCTGAAGATACTTCCCGAATCTTTGGACATGAGGCTTTGCTGCGTGGATTTGATGACCGGGGGAACTTGATTAGTCCTGGTCGTATCTTTACGAACGCTCAGGATGCAGGTATGGTATTTCAAGTAGATGCCTTGGCGCGGCAGATCGCAATTGGCGAAGCAAGCAGGCACGGTATCGAAGAGCGGATTTTTATCAATTTCTCTCCCACCGCAGTTTATGACCCAAACACCTGCCTACGCATGACGGTACGTGCGATTAGCGAAGCAGGGATTCCTCACAGTAATGTGGTTTTTGAAGTTATGGAGTCTGAGCAGCCGCCAGATATCAATCATCTGATCAAGATTATGAAATTTTACCAGGAGGCTGGGTTTCTAATTGCACTTGATGATTTTGGGACAGGTTATTCTAATTTGAATCTGATTCACGAGCTACGTCCTGACTTTATTAAGTTGGATAGGCAGCTAATTCAGAATGTACATCAAGATCCGTACAAAGCGCTAATTACTGAAAAGATATTGGAAATTGCTCATAAATTGGATATTAAAACTATTGCTGAAGGGATTGAATCCCTAGAGGAACTCGAATGGGTGCGCTCACGAGGGGCAAACTTCGTACAAGGTTTTTTGATTGCCAAGCCGATTACGCCACCAGTAAAAACTACTCCTTCCCTTGGGAGCGAAGCTATGTTTGTATCGGCATAGGCCAACTAATTGCTCCTAATAATAATCCTGACGGCTCCGATAATCCCACTGGTAGGGAAAAGAACCGTCGCGTTGAGGTGATTATCAAAACTTGACATCCTCCCAAAGCTATATCCGTAGGATTAGCCTGTAGCTCCTTAGCTGTAAAATTAAATCTTTTATCCGATGAAAACCAAAAGAGGCGCTTAGACGTAAACTGTAGCCATTACTCTAAATTGTCATTTTCAGAACCTTATATGCAAGACAAACTTCCGAGTGACGAGTCAAACGCCGAAGCGCCGAAAGCAGAGGAAAACGCAACTGCCGCCCCATCTGTGACTCCCGAACCTCCTACCTTATCCTCTCAGGAGTCTCCAACTGTGACAATTTCCCCAACACAAGTTTCCAAACGAGAGGTTAAAGTCGCCGATGCCCCAGTGGATCTCACAGAGACAGTTGTAACACCTGTTCCCGAACAGCTAAAAGTAGAGGCCAAAATAGAAGAACCCGAACCTCTCGAACCAGCTGTAGGAGTTTCTGACTACCAATGGCAGCAGGTATTGCAGCGAGTCAACAGCTTTCTGAATGTTCCAACTGGTTTTCTGACTGACTTTTTTGAGAAATACAAGCAACCCCTAACTAGCGTTGGTTTGATTCTGTCAGCTTTTGTCGCTGTCAAACTGCTGTCGGGTTTGCTGGATGCTGTTGATGATATTCCGTTCGTAGGGCCGAGTTTGCAGCTAATTGGCTTAGGATATACGGTTTGGTTTGTTTACCGCTATTTACTAGGCGTTAAGAACCGCGAGGAACTATCTGAGCTAATTAAGAGCGTTAGAGAGTACGTTTTGGGTAAAGGCAATTCTGGGAACTAAGAGCGTAGAATTTCAGCTTTACGGCTGAGCGGTCAAATTGGGTCTATGTGCGATCGCGTCAGTGTTGTGTAGCTGGCCCGATCGCGCATCCGAGCCTTTCCGTCTTGCCTGTGGGTGAGGGTAATTCATAATAATTCCCACTCATCTCTGCTGACTTGTGCCTGACGCAAAATCTCTGCAAGCAAGTCTTTACTGATGTCACCCTCATGAGGATTAGGCAGTATTAACCGCCGTCCTTCTTTGGTCAAAAATTGATGTTTTTTGCCTGAATAGGGGCCATCAAAGCCTAGCTGTTTAAGGTAATAAATTAAATCTCTGCGCTTAATTGGCCCAAAGGGAGGCATCAGGCAACCTCCTTTTTAAAGGAAAGCTCAATGCCATCTACTACTGGTAGCTGATGACCTAATTGCAACCCCAATACAATCCATTCTTCCAAAGACTCTTGCAACTCTTCTCGGCAAGCTTCTAACGTCGGAGCATTAGCGTAAAGTCCATGCAATCCCGCTATTTCACCGAAGAAAGTACCATCTCCAAGTAACTTATACCTTGCCTTGTACATCGCCGCTTGAATATAATTCGTCAACATTTTCCTATCCCCGACGGCTCTAAATCAACTGTAACAATTACTGCCACTACATTATTAACTAAATTACCACCGGCGACTGAGTAGCATTCATCGTTTCAAAATTTGTCCGATCCAAACAACAGCTAAAATACCCAAAATAAACCAGATCAGCACGATCGCACCAGCAGCTATCCAATTAGTAGGTTTCTCCTCACCCATAGCCTCTTGAGCTTTTTCGCGACACTCGGC
>CASBRD010000010.1 GCA_949128025.1 Oscillatoriales cyanobacterium PMM_0008
CCCACTCCCCCACTCTTCCCCAACCCAGAACCATTTCTGTAGTTCATCTAAAGTTAGAGGGCTGTGGAGAAAAAGCCTTCTTAAGATAGAAATAGAGGACTGCTAGGCGTTGAAACTGTAGGGTTACGTGCCAGAAAACTTGCCTCCAAAACAAAAGCGCCATTCGAGAAGGACAAACACAATGGCAGATGAGAATCGGCCTTTAGCTCAGGAACGCGCTCTGGATCGGGATTGTACAACTTTATCCCGTCACGTCTTCCAGCAACTCCAGAGCTTTTCGGCAGACGCACAAGACCTCTCAGCTCCCTGATGAATCGCATTGCACTCGCAGGGAAACTGATTTCTCGACATCTCAGCAGAGCCGGGATAATGGCAAACGTGCTGGGATTTACGGGAGAAGTCAACGTGCAGGGAGAGTCCGTCAAAAAGATGGATGTGTACGCCAATGATGTTTTTATCTCGGTATTCAAGCAGAGCGGCCTTGTTTGTCGCTTGGCCTCCGAGGAAATGGAAAAACCCTACTACATTCCAGAAAATTGCCCGATCGGACGTTATACTCTGCTCTACGATCCGATCGACGGATCGTCTAACATTGATAGCAATCTGAATGTAGGCTCCATCTTCTCTATTCGCCAGCAAGAAGGGGTTGATGAAGATGGGTCTGCACAAGACTTGCTGCAAAACGGTCGCAAGCAAATAGCAGCAGGCTATATACTTTATGGCCCAAGCACTATGCTGGTTTATTCGATCGGCTTGGGTGTCCACTCCTTCACCCTAGATCCCAGCTTGGGTGAATTTATCCTCTCTTCCGAAAACATCCAAATTCCACAACACGGCCCAATTTATAGCGTCAATGAAGGTAACTTTTGGCAGTGGGAGGAATCGATTCGCGATTACATCCGCTACGTTCATCGCCATGAAGGTTATACTGCCCGCTATGGCGGGGCGCTGGTAGGTGATTTCCACCGCATTCTGTTTCAGGGCGGGGTGTTTTTATATCCCGGTACGCTAAAACAACCTCAAGGGAAGTTACGCCTGCTCTATGAAGCGGCTCCTTTAGCCTTTTTAGCCCAGCAAGCGGGTGGTCGTGCCAGTACGGGAACTCAGGATATCTTGGATGCCGTGCCAGATAAAATCCATGCCCGCACACCCCTGTTTATTGGCAGTAAAGACGATGTAGCCCTGGTGGAATCTTTCATCACGGAACGCATCAAAGAAGGGGCTAGAGGCTAGAAAAGTCAAAAGTCACTCATTCAAAAGTCAAAAGAAAGAAAATTCTCCCTCTTCCCCTCTTCCCCTTTCTTCCCCTAGCCCCTAACCTCTTCTGACCACAAGTAGTTACGAGTAAAAAAAAGGAAAACAATGACAACCAATCATATATTGGAAATCAAAGCATACGGTCAAAGTATCTGGATGGATAATTTGACTCGCGATTTGATCCGGTCCGGCGAACTCAAACGAATGATTGACGATCGCGGAATTCGTGGGATCACTTCCAATCCAGCCATTTTTGAGAAGGCGATCGCTGGAAACAAAATCTACGATGCGGATATAGAAAAGGGCATCAGCGCCTCCTTACCAACTTACAAGATTTACGAATCCCTCGTTTTTGACGATATCCGCCATGCTTGCGATATCTTCCGCCCTGTCTATGAAGAATCGAATAAGCTCGATGGTTACATCAGCATTGAAGTGCCGCCTACTCTAGCTGACGATACGGAAGCTACGATCGCAGAAGCCCGCCGCTATTATCAAGAAATTGGTCGCGAAAATGTGATGATCAAGATTCCCGGTACTGCGGCGGGTTTGCCTGCGGTGGAAGAAGTAATCGCGGACGGAATCAATGTCAACGTCACCCTGCTGTTCTCCGTGGAAAGCTACGTGAATACAGCATGGGCTTATATTCGGGGCTTGGAAAAACGGGTATCGGAAGGTAAGGACATCAGCAACATTGCCTCAGTAGCGAGTTTCTTCCTCAGTCGGATCGACATTAATATAGATAAGCGCATTGACGACAAGCTCTCATCAGGTGTTGACCGGATCGAAAAGGAAGCAGCACTCAAAGCGGTTAAAGGCAAAGTAGCGATCGCCAACGCCAAAATCGCTTACCAGAAGTACAAAGAAATTATTCAGACCGATCGCTGGAAAGCATTAGCAGAAAAAGGTGCCAAAGTTCAGCGCCTCCTTTGGGCTTCCACCAGCACCAAAGACCCTCACTACAGCGATGTCATGTACGTCGATGAGCTAGTTGGCCCAGACACCGTAAATACCCTGCCACCCAACACCATTGAAGCCTGCGCCGATCACTGCGATGTTGCCAATCGCATTGAAACTGGGGTGGAAGAAGCCTACCACCTGATCGAAAGTCTCAAAGATCCAGACATCGACATCGATATCAATCAAGTCATGGATGAACTGCTAGTAGAAGGGATTGATAAGTTTGTAAAGCCGTTCCAATCCCTGATGGACTCACTGGAAACTAAGGTTAAACAGCTAGCTCCAGTTTAGGTTGAAGCCCAAGGGGGAAGGGTTAAGGAGGAAAGGGCAAGAATTTAATTTGATTTATTGACCCTTTAATCTTCCATTCCCCCAACTTTGTCTCCCAGCATGGGGAATTGCTTTAATCAAAGCTATCGTGAGAACAGCCAGCGACCGCCTAAATGAGAATAATTGCGATCGGGGAATTTACAGTTATGCCAACTGCAAACGATATCTTAGAAAGCGACTATGCCAACGCCCAACTCGATACCACCGAACAGCGTCGGCTTGAAGAACTAGAAGCGATCGTCGAACAAGGACTTCAGACGTTTTATGAGGTTGGTAAAGCTCTTGATGAGATTCGGGAAAAGAAACTATATCGGGAAACCCACAAAACCTTTGAGGATTATTGCAAGGAGAAGTGGGGCATAGCGAGACGAAGAGCCTATCAATTTATTGATGCCGCTCACGTTCTCCAAAATTTGTGTACCAATGGTACACAAATTCCTAAAAGTGAACGTCAAGTCCGTCCATTAACAGGACTCTCACCAGAACTACAACTGGAACTCTGGCAAGAAGCAGTAGCCTTAGCACCCAATGGAATCCCCACTGGTGCAGCAGTTCAGCGTTTGGTTGACGAGCGAGTGTCTTCCCGAACAACAAAGCGAACTGCTGGGGATACTTCAGAAGAATTGGGGCAGTTGCGCCTGGAAAATCAGCGCCTCAAGGAGCAAATCAGACAAAGAGATCTCGACAGGGAACGCCGTGCTGCTGCGGTTGCTGCCGAAATAGAGCAATTGCGTGAGGAAAACAGGCAGCTTAAAGCTGAACTCAGGCAACGAGACATCGATTGGGAAGTCCGTCTGGCTTACGAAAGGGAAAAAATTAAGGAAGAAGTAAGATCTCAACTCAGGGAAGAGATCGCGGCTCAAATAAGAGAGGAACTTAGGGCTCAAATCAGAGAAGAACTCAGATCTGAAATAACAGAGGAACTCAGGGCTCAAATTAGGGCGGAGATCAAAGCTGAATTTATGAAAGCCAAATTAACCCTCTAACCACCCAAGTCAACTCTCTGACTCAGCAACTTTCCGAAATGACGGCAAAATATGAAGCGGTACGCGCTAAGACTCGAAGCTATAGAAGGAAAAAAATAGAAGATGGTAACACTCCTAGAAAATCCCCTCCGCGTAGGCTTACAACAAGAACGGACACCAGAACCCCTGATCGTCGTCATCTTTGGGGCATCCGGCGACCTCACCCAACGCAAACTCGTGCCAGCAATTTATCACCTCAAACGCGATCGCCGACTGCCCCCAGAAATCACCATCGTAGGCGTTGCCCGTAGGAATTGGAGCCACGATTACTTTCGCGAACAAATGCGAGAAGGAATCGAGCAGTTCTCCGATGGCATCGGTTCCGAAGAACTTTGGCAAGACTTTGCCCAAGGCTTGTTCTACTCCCCAGGCGATATCGACAACCCGGAAAGCTATCAGAAACTGAAACAACTCCTCAGCGAACTGGATGGTCAACGGGGCACGCGGGGAAATCGCGTCTTCTACCTAGCCGTCTCCCCTAACTTCTTTCCAGAAGCAATTCGCCAGTTAGGGACAGCACAGATGCTCCAAGATCCCATTAAAACCCGACTCGTGATCGAAAAGCCCTTTGGTCGCGACCTGAGTTCAGCCCGCAGTCTCAACCGAGTAGTGCGTCAAACCTGCAAAGAAGAACAGGTTTACCGCATCGATCACTATCTGGGCAAAGAAACCGTTCAAAACCTACTCGTGTTTCGCTTTGCCAACGCCATCTTTGAACCCTTATGGAATCGCCAGTTCGTCGATCACGTCCAGATCACCGTAGCAGAAACAGTCGGAGTAGAAGACCGCGCTGGCTACTACGAAACCTCCGGCGCATTGCGCGACATGGTGCAGAACCACCTAATGCAACTATTCTGCCTCACAGCAATGGAGCCGCCCAACTCCCTAGATGCCGATAGCGTTCGCAGCGAAAAAGTTAAAGTAATTCAAGCTACCCACCTGGCAGATGTGCGTAACCTGGAATACTCAGCCATCCGCGCCCAGTATGCTGGCGGTTGGATGAAGGGTCAACCCGTAGCGGGATATCGACAAGAGCCGGGGGTGAATCCGAACTCCACCACACCAACCTATGTAGCCATGAAATTTCTGATTGATAACTGGCGCTGGCAAGGAGTGCCGTTTTACTTGAGAACCGGCAAGCGGCTACCGAAAAAAGTATCCGAGATTGCCATCCAGTTTCGCGAAGTGCCCTATTTGTTATTTCAATCAGCAGCGCAACAAGTTAATGCCAACGTGCTGATTATGCGGATTCAGCCGAATGAGGGAATTGCTTTGCGTTTTGAAGTAAAAATGCCCGGACTGGAAGTGCGAAGCCGTACCGTCGAAATGGACTTTCGATATGGTGCAGCTTTTGGACAGACCAGCGGCGACGCATACGATCGCTTATTACTTGACTGCATGATTGGCGACCAAACTCTCTTTACCCGCGCCGATGAAGTAGAAGAAGCTTGGCGAGTAGTCACACCAGCACTCACAGTCTGGGAAGCACCCACCGATCCAGCTAAGATTCCTCAGTATGAAGCGGGAACTTGGGAACCAGCCGAAGCCGAACACCTGATTAACCGCGATGGTCGTCGGTGGCGCAGACTCTGAGAATTTTAGATTTTGGATTTGGGTTTTTGGATTGGGGTTAACTCGTGGGTCAGAGAATTTTTGAGGAGCTTTGACGAGTCGATCGATAATCCAAAATCCACCTATCTAAAATCGTTCTAAGTCTTCACTTCCATTATCTAAAATCTTTTCATCCCAAATAAGATTATGGCTACAAAATCCGCTCCGATCGTTTCCTTGCAGCCGCCAAAAGATATCTCCATCGACGAGATTGAGTCAGAACTGAGTCAAATTTGGCAAAGTTACAGCAATGTCGGTGACAGTGCTTATCCTGCTGCAACTAGAGCTGCGACATTTAGCTTGGTGGTTTACGAACCAGAAGAAACTCAACAACTGTTAGCAGCTTTGGGATTTTACAACGGGCCGATCGATGGAATTGATGGGCCGCGCACCTCCTGGGCCCTGGAAGCTGTCCAGAAAACCTTCAAACTGCCAGTGACTGGGAAATCGAACCCGGAAACAATAGCTCGACTGCGAGAAGAAGTTGCTAAAAAACGGGGGCAGGCCGTCACACTAGATGTTAACGGCGGAGTGATGCCCCAGTATGCCCAAGATGCCAGCGGTTCTGGTGTAGCAGATGCGATCGCCGCAGCCAACCCTTGCCGCATCCTCGCCCTTTGCCCAATGGCAGGAGAAGATGAAGGCGTAACAGCCCAAGTATCCGCCTACTGTCCCGTGCAAAAGCAAAGCGGCAATAGCCTGATCTGCTGCGAATACATCACCCTCAGAGGTACCGAAGCAGCAATAGAACGCATCGCCGGAATGCTTCCTGCACTACTGATCGGCGATCTGCCCAAATTCCTCTGGTGGAAGGCAACACCCGACCTGGAAAACAGCCTGTTCAAGCGACTGGCGGAGTCTTGCAATTCAATTATTATTGACTCCAGTCACTTCAACGAGCCAGAGGCAGAGTTGCTGCAAGTGCAAAGCTTGCTAGAGTCTGGTATTCCCATTTCCGACCTGAACTGGCGTCGTCTAGCCGCATGGCAAGAGTTGAGCGCAGAGGCTTTTGACCCACCCGAACGTCGTGCTTCTATTAAGGAGATCGATCGCGTCACTCTAGACTACGAAAAAGGCAATGCCACTCAGCCACTCATGTATTTGGGTTGGCTGGCAAGTCGGCTACAATGGCAACCCATCTCCTACAAACAAGAAGGCGGCGACTACGACATCAAGCGCATTCAGTTCGTAGCTTCCGATGGACGACAAATAGAAGCAGAACTGGCGGCAATTCCCACGGCTGATTCAGGTGATATACCGGGCGACCTGATTGCCCTGCGCTTAACCTCTACGAACATCAACGCTGACTGCTGTACCGTTTTGTGTTCTGAGACGGGCGGTTGTATGCGGATGGAAGCTGGCGGCGGAGCCCAATCCTGCCGGATTCAACAAGTAACGCCGCTTTTTGACCAAAAGGCGGAAAAACTTTTGTCAGCTACATTGTTGCAACGCTGGGGGCGCGATCGTCTTTACGAAGAAAGTATGGCCGTCACCGCTGCTATTCTCAAATTGGCAGGAGGCTAGGTAATTTTAGATTTTAGATTTTAGATTTTAGATTTCAAGAAAGAAATCTGAAATCTAAAATTTTCTCTTTCAATTTTCAATTCTTTAATCTAAAATTCTTTATTCCCTCTTCCCTAGCCCCTAGCCCCTAGCCCCTAAAAAATGGCTTTAATTATTGCAGGCGAACGCAGCGGGGTGGGCAAGACAACAGTCACACTCGCCCTGCTGGCGTCTTTGAAGCGTCGGAATCTCAATGTTCAATCTTTTAAGGTAGGCCCTGACTACATCGATCCGATGTTTCATCAATATGTTACCGGGTTACCTTGTCGCAATTTAGACCCGGTTTTGACAAATGAGTCTTACCCGCAGCAATGTTTTGCCCGTCATACCCAAGGCGTCGAATATGCCTTGGTGGAAGGGGTGATGGGTTTATTTGATGGCGTGAAGGGAAGAACGGGAGAAGGAGACAGCGATTCTCCTTTCCCCCAGTCC
>CASBRD010000011.1 GCA_949128025.1 Oscillatoriales cyanobacterium PMM_0008
CCTTCTTGGATAGCTTGTTCCCGGTCTTGTTCGTAAAGTGGTGCTAATCTCATAATTAACTCCCTATCTTCTTCCTCTGGAATGTCATTAATTTGCAAGTTTTTTCGTAAGTTATACAGCAGATTGATGGCGTTGTAACGTAAAGGATTATCTGCTGAAAGTGCGATTACTTCACCAATTGCCTGTTTTTGGACATTGCCTTTACCCAGAATTCTCAACCAGAGAGTTTCTGGAGTACGGGGTAACTGGTGAATCACTACAATGCCAGTCCTGAGATATTCCGGCATTAAGTAAACTCCAGGCAACCAGTCATCGTCTATTATAGCACCAAATCCAGACAAGATGGCATCTGATTCTGTAGGCGTGAGTATCCATAATTGCGGTAAGACGGACTCTTGGATATTGGTATTATTCCGATTTGCCTCTCGTTGTAATTCTCCACGAATTTCCCATAATTTTAACAGACAATCACAAATTTGATTAGGAGTTGCCGGATTGCGGAATGGTTCAAAAATAGAAGGGGTAGCCGCAAATCTTCCCAATAATCCTAAAGTTTCGGAAGCGGCGGTTGATTGGGGTGAATTAGGTGCAAACCAAACATCGATTTGTCGCATTTCCCCTGAAACGCGGCGAGGTGCTTGAACTTCACCATAAGGTGATAGTAATTGTTCTAAATAATCTTTAGCAAATTGATCGTGAATAAATCGAGTCATGCCAATTATTAGTTATTGCTGATGGTAAAATTATATCAATAAATATGTTGGTAAACAAGACAGAGCCTTGAGATTATCGTTACCAGGTTCTACCTGGTAAGGAGGCGATAAATCCACATCTACATCTGTGTTCATCTGTGTTCATCTGTGGATATCTGTGGTAAAAAAACAAACCTAACTTCCCAGCCAATACCTCAATGTTCCCACATCAAAAGTTTAAACTCTTCATCATCAACCCGACCAGCATTATACAAAGTTTCCGAAATTTGTGTAATTGATAAAACCGAATATGCCTGATAACCTTGTGCTTTCAACCTATCCTTAACCCCCTTTTCGTGATCGATAAATACCACAATATCTTCGACCTTTAATCCAACCGATTTTAATTTCTCCGCACCCTCAATCGCACTTTTTCCACTAATCAAAATATCATCTACAACAACAACAGTTTCCCCAGGGTGAAAATTACCCTCAATTACCTTTTGTGTACCATGAGCTTTCACCTCCTTGCGCGGATACACCATCGGACGTTCTAAACGCAGAGATAAACCTGTTGCTGTCGGCAAAGAACCATAAGGAATTCCGGCAATTCTGTCAAATTTTAACTTCTGCAAAATATCCGCGTAAGCACTCAATATTTTATGAAATATTTGCGGCTGAGAAATGATTTTTCGCAAATCAATATAATATGGAAAAATCGCTCCCGATGCTTGCTTGTGTTCGCCAAAAATAATGCAGCCAATATCATAAAGTTGCAAAATCAAATCTCGATAGGGATCAGATTGCAACAAACAAACATTTGGCAACCACAATTCGCAAGTGGGATTTCCCTGCACAATTCGCAGACGTTCTTCATTCACTGTATCGCGTAACTGACGAACTGCCTCAGAAATATTATGTCCCGGTTCCTCTATAATACTAGGAGGAACTGGCACCAATAATCCCTCACCTTGCTTATCTAAACCTGCTGCTAAAATAGTTGCCAAATCGTGCATTTCGGCAGCATCTTCTTGCAACAAAATCAGACGTTCTGGCGCAACTGACCGGATGCGAGCTAAAATTTCTGGTGTAGCACCTACTTTCAATCCCAATTGTGCGGGAGTTCCCCAATTTTTCGCTTCATTTACTAAATGCAGGTAAAAAGGTTGACTGGGAAGCGGGTATTCCTGCAACACCGCCGCACTCGGATTGGCATTGGCACACAGCACGAACACGGCTTTGTCGGGGTAAACTAAAAATGGCGCAACGTGATCCCATCCGGCGTAGGGACTCAAGGTGACGGCATCCACGCGCCATTCCTCAAAGGCAGTTTTGGCAAACACAGTGCTGGTATGGATATCGCTGTGTTTGGCATCTAAAATGATGGGGATGTGGGGGGGAATTCTGTGCAATGTTTGCTTGAGCAGTTCCAGTCCTGGTGCGCCCAATGCTTGGTAGAATCCCAGGATAGGCTTATAGGCACAAACTAAATCTGCTGTTTGGGCAATGACGGTATCTAGCCATTCCCACAGTTTATCAGCATCGACAATTTCTGGATCTGGGTCAAGTCCTACGTAGAGTAAGCTTTGATTGCGCTCGATCGCATAAAGTAGTTTATCAAAAAACTGCATCTGATTCTGCCTTCCTCTGGTGTGATGTTATAGAGTCTATTACCACATCACCGCAGATTGAGGGTGATTTGGCGGATAGTCCGGATGCGGTTTCAGAGGATAGCCCAGTTTTGCATGGCGGTGCGATCGGGCTAATCGAAATATATGAAGATTTGTAAAAATAGTTGACGAGCATTTCAGAGGGTTATTTAATAAATACAGAGGTAAGAAGAGGTTAACCGCAAAAGCCAAGGAAAATTTCAACTGCCTTCACAAACACCAATTACTTATACAGAGAGAACCTGACATGGCTAACACCAACTCGATTAAGACCGGCATGAGCTTTGGCAAAATGTTCAAGAAAACCTACATACTGGGGATTTTGACCGCTAGCACCCTGGGAGTGCTTCCCCTGGCTGCTCAAGCTACTCCTAAGCCTTGCTGCCAACCTACTGGTGGCGATAACGCTGTCGTTCAGACGAGCAACCAACAAGCGAATGTCACGGGTAAGGGTAATGCAGTTGTGCAAAATTCCAATCAGTCAAATAACACCGCAAGTGCCACCAGGGTTCGTCCAACAGCAGGCAACCAAAAGAGGCCGACTCACGTTCGTCGTACTGTTCGTCGCCCCGCTGCCGCTCCTTGCAAAACTAGCGAAAAGGGCTAGGGGTTAGGGACTAGGGGAATAAAAAAGAGCTTTTCTCCCTCTGTATGTGCATTGACGGGAAAATACCGCAATTTTTTCCTCTTTTCGGAGGGCGATCGCCACTTCATTTTCAGAGTTTTTAAGAGGAAGAGTGGCGATCGCTCATTCGATCGAGCTATTATCTCAATATAGTCTTGACGCGACGCCATTCCCTCTGTTATGGTTTTGACATCCAGAAATATCGTTGAAATCAATATTTCCACCCAAATCATGTACATCGGCTCTTCCTACTTTTATTTTTGGCGTAAAGCGGTTCACCGGGAGTGATCCAATCTACGTATTGGAACCGAGCCGATGAACCGCAGCACAAAATCTGCGGTTCTTTGTTTTTTAAGGACATCTCAAACACAATGACAGCATTTCTTTCCAGTTGGTTTTACGGATTTTACTTTTGGCCCAGAAGCAGTTTCGGGTAAGTAAATGTCGTGCCAACGCACAACCAACACCCGGAACTGTAAAAGGTTCCGGATTTTTTTGTTAACCACACTTTTTTTTGTAAGGAGAAACTCAAATGTTACACGCTCAAACTGAACCTGACCAGCAAACAGTTATCCAAATTTCGGATAACCTACAGATAGGCGGCAAAGACTTGGTAATTATCGGTGGGCCTTGTACAGTCGAAAGTCTGTCCCAGATGGAACAAGTCGCCAGTCATCTCGCCGCCGCACCAGTGCAAGCATTACGCGGCGGCGTCTACAAACCGCGTACTTCTCCCTACGCTTTCCAAGGTTTAGGAGTGGAAGGACTGGAGATTTTGGCAGAAGTTAGTCACCGCCACAATTTACCAGTAGTCACCGAAGTAATGGCAATTTCCCAAATCGAAACTGTAGCTAAATACGCCGATATGCTACAAGTTGGCAGTCGCAATATGCAAAATTTCGACTTACTCAAAGCCTTGGGACAAGCAGGCAAACCAATTTTACTCAAACGCGGTTTAGCAGCAACTATAGAAGAATTCCTGATGGCAGCAGAATATATTTTGAGTCACGGAAATCCCGATGTAGTGATGTGCGAACGGGGTATCCGCAGTTTCGATAATTATACTCGCAATGTTTTAGATTTAGGTGCAGTTGCCGCACTCAAACAATTAACTCATTTGCCAGTAATTGTAGATCCTTCTCACGCCGTAGGCAAGCGGGAATTAGTCGCGCCTTTAGCAAAAGCTGCTATTGCTTGCGGTGCTGATGGATTAATTATCGAGTGTCATCCAGAACCGGAAAAGTCTGTTTCCGATGCGCGTCAAGCACTTTCTTTAGAAGATATGGTGCAATTAGTTCACAATTTAAGACCTGTAGCGGAAGCAGTAGGCAGACGCATTCCTACAATGAAAAATCAACTTCAACTTCTGGCAGCGTAGTAAATGTAGACTCAGAAACCCGGTTTCTATAAGAAACCGGGTTTCTTTTTGGATAACAAACTTGCACAATTTTTGCTATAATAAGTAAAATAGGATTGAGAACCCTAAATTACATTACTCCCATGAACGTATCCCTAACATCTGAACTTGAAGAATTCGTGCAAGAAAAAGTCAAAAGCGGCAAATACCTATCTGCTAGCGAAGTTGTCCGCGAAGCATTGCGACTGCTGCAAGAAGAAGATCAAATTCGGCAATTGCGCCTCGAAAAATTGCGAAAGGAAATAATGATGGGAATTGAACAAGCGGATAGAGGAGAAGTTGTTGATGGTAAGAAAGTAATCAACGAACTTTACGAGAAAATTGAGCGTATCTCCCAATCCGAAAAATGATATACACTTTTACTAATCAGGCTAGGCAAGACCTCAACGATATTATCGAGTATATTGCCCGCAACAATCCAGCGGCGGCAATTAATTTGGTGAGGTCAATTGACGAAAAATGCGAAACTGTAACCAACTTTCCCAACATGGGCAAAAGTTACGAAGATTTAGCCCCCCAATTACGTGGTGTTACCGTAAATAATTACGTCATTTTTTATCGCCAAGTTCAAAACGGGATTCAAGTTGTTCGCGTATTAAGTGGCTATCGGGACTTCGAGGCTATTTTTTCAGCACAGGATAACGGCGAGTAGCAAATAATACAAGTAATACTAATTTAATGAAAGCATCAAGTAGAGGTAGATTTCAATAAAAATTAGTTCACTTTTAAAGAGCAATTGCAATCGAGGTATTCATTAAATTCTTCCAGACAATAATGAATATTTTTAGTTCGCCATTCAGAATTCATAGGTAATTTTGATGACTGAATAGGTGTTTCAGAAACCCGGTTTCTCTGAGAAACCGGGTTTCTTTTCCCTAACCTACGAATTTATGCTTTCAATTTTGCTAGCACATTCGCCACATTTGCGCCCAGTTTCTCAATTGATTCTTGCTGTTTGGGATCTGTCAAAGCACCTTCAGGATTGAAGACTTCATAAGCTTTGGGTAGAGCTACTTGATCTGGCAACACAATCACTTTAATATTACCAAGGATCGATCGCAGATGAACTAAACCGCGCAAACCTCCTAACCCTCCCGGTGAGGCGCTCATAATCGCTGCCACCTTGTCCGCAAAAGCAGCAAGCGGCGCTTCGCCTGGTGCTGGACGGGAAGCCCAATCTATGGCATTCTTGAGAACGGCAGTAACCGAGCTATTGTACTCTGGAGAAGCGATCAAAAGTCCATCGTGCTGCAACATTAAATCTTTGAACTTCCGCGCATTTTCAGGCATCCCTTCTGCTTTCTCCAAATCTTCATCGAATAGGGGCATCGGGAAGTCACGCAAATCTATGTATGTCACCTCAGCCCCCGCTGCACGGGCTCCATTGGCGGCAATTTGTACCAATTTCTTGTTGTAGGAATCAGTACGGGTGCTACCGGCAAATGCGAGGATTTTGGGAGTATATGCCATAATTGCTCGTCCGTTCTAGTCTTTGCTTACTTTGTAGAGCATAGTTCAATTTTAGATTTTAGATTTTAGATTTTTTTTATCAGTAGGCGCGGAGCATACTGCACAAACCCCTAATTTAAAATCTTTGCATCCAAAATCTAAAATTGCTCATCAACGCTTTTTACTAGGAGCTTGAATTGTCTGTTGAAGCTGTTGAACGAGTTGTGGGTTTTGTTGCAATAACTGGATTAACTGTTGATTTTGTTGCGACATCTGTCGCACCATCTGGGGATTTTGTTGTAATTGCTGTATAAGTTGGGGATTTTGTTCTACCAGCTGTTGCACTAACATCTGGACTAACTCTGGATTTTGGAGCAAAAGCTGTTGCGCTTGCTGTACTAACTGCGGATTTTGTTGGATAACCTGCTGAACCTGTTGTAGATCGACTTGTGCAAGTAAAGTGGAATTAGAGGCTTTTACACTTTCGGCTCGGACAGTCCCATCAACAAGTTTTTGGACGCTGGGAAATACCCAAATGGCTCCGGCTAAACTTGTAGTTACAGCTACCTGAATCAGTCGCTTCATAGTTGGCTCACCAATCAATTAAATCCAGTCTACTCTTAAGCCAAATCAAACAACAAAACTTCTGCTGCTTTCGTTCCTTCTAGGGCTACACTGTTTTCATCGCTGATTGCGGCCCCATCTCCTGCTTTCAGAGGCAAGTTATTGAGCTTGATTTGCCCCCGTGCGACTTGCACCCAGACATTTCGCCCATTTTTGATTGGGTGAACAACTTTTTCTCCCGGTTCGAGCAAAGTGGCGTAGAGATCGACATCTTGATGGATGGTGACAGAACCATTGCGGCCATCTCTAGAAGCGACTAAGCGTAGATTACCGCGCTTTTCTTCATCAGTATACATTTTCTGCTCGTAACCGGGCTGCAACCCTTTTTTTTCGGGCTGAATCCAGATTTGCATGAAATGCGCTGGGTCGCTTTTTGAATGGTTGTACTCGCTGTGTGCAATACCTGTACCAGCGGTCATTCTTTGCACTTCGCCGGGACGGATCACCGCAGTTGTACCTAGAGTATCCTTGTGTTCTAGTGCCCCATCCAGCACGTAGGAAATAATTTCCATGTCTCTGTGGGGATGGGTCGGAAAACCCATTCCTGCTGCAACTCGATCTTGATTGATCACGCGCAGGTCTCGAAATCCCATGTTATCTGGGTCGTAATAAGATGCAAATGAGAATGTGTGATAACTGTCTAGCCAGCCGTGATTGGCGTGTCCGCGTTCTTCCGATCGCCTTACAGTAATCATTTTTTTTGTCCTAATTGCTTACTGTTGTTGCGCTATGTTTCTACTTTAAAACATATTCAGCTAAAATGACAGTATGCACTTTAAAGTAAGATACTATCCAAAAAGATACTATGAAAAGTATAGAAAGTCTCGATCGCATAACTTGTTCGGTAGAAATCACTCTCAAGGTGATTGGCGGACGCTGGAAGGTGTTGATTTTGCGAGAACTGTTTTTGGGGGTCAAAAGGTTCGGGGAACTGCACCGAGCCTTGCAGGGCATTACTCAGAAGATGCTGACCCAGCAGTTGAGGGAGTTGGAGCATGATGGAATAGTCGATCGCCACGTCTACTTGCAAGTCCCACCCAAAGTCGAATACTCGCTGACACCGTTGGGGGAAACGCTCAAACCAATTTTAGATTCTATGCACGAGTGGGGATTGAAGTATTTGCAAGAGAGATAAAATAGCGGTACTATCTATCACCCTCGATCGGCAGGGTAGCGGGTAATTGTCAGATACCGCAGACTACCAGCTTTGAGCATGATGACCAGATGTTCGATGCGATCGTACTCATCAAGTTCAAGACATTCTTGAGTAGTCAGTTCGCCAGCTTTCGTAGGTTGGGTTGAGGTAAGGAAACCAAGGTAGATTGTCGCTTTGTTGGGTTTCGCTGTCGCTCAACCCAACCTACAATTCTATGAACCATGAACTCTAGAAGTGAAAAAGGTAATCGCGGACGCGATCGCCCAGTCCCCAATCCCCAGTCCCCAACAGACGGCAACTACCCCTAGCTCATACGGTTGTCACCACTGCGGATACCTGCCTAAAAAAGATACTCTTATCTTAAGAAAGTACACAAAAGTTCATATAAGCGTCAAACTAATAGAAAGCGCTTATTAAACCGCTCGGCGAGGTAAAGCCCACCATGTTTGAATACTTTACAGACAAAGCAGTTAAAACAGTGATGTTAGCCCAGGAAGAAGCACGTCGCCTGGGACACAACCTCGTGGGAACCGAGCAAATCCTGCTGGGGTTGATTGGAGAAGGAACCAGCATTGCAGCGAAAGTGCTGAGGGACTGTGGCGTCACCCTGGAACAGGCACGGAAAGAGGTAGAAAAGATTATCGGTCAGGGGTCTCGCTACGTTCCGGCTCAAATTCCCTTCACCCCGAAGGTTAAGCGGGTTTTTGAGCAATCTTTTGGCGAAGCTCGTGAATTTGGACATAATTACATCAGTCCCGAACACCTGCTGCTGGGATTAATCCGGGAAGAGACGGGTGTGGCGGCAAAGGTGCTGGAAAATCTCGGTGTTGACCTTGAGAATGTCCGCACTCAGGTGATTGAGAAACTGGGAGAAGTGCCAGTACCTGCTGGTGGCGGTCAGGATAGAGAATTCTCTCGGCGTGGCGGTAAGACGACGATTTTGGATGAGTTTGCGATTAATCTTACCCAACAAGCAGCAGAAGGTAAACTCGATCCGGTTGTCGGTCGCGAGAAGGAAATCGAACGGGCTATTCAAATTCTCGGTCGTCGCACGAAGAATAACCCGGTGTTGATTGGTGAACCGGGAGTTGGTAAAACTGCGATCGCAGAAGGTTTGGCCCAGCGCATTGCCAATAAAACCATCCCTGACATCTTGCAAGACAAGCAAGTGTACAGTCTGGATATGGGTTTGCTAATCGCAGGTACGCGGTTCCGAGGTGAATTTGAAGAACGCCTGAAAGGAATTATTGATGAAATTCGTAAAAATGGGAACATCATCCTGGTAATTGACGAAGTTCACAACCTGATTGGCACCGGAGCAATTCAAGGTAGCATGGATGCTGCTAATATGCTGAAGCCTGCCTTGGCGAGAGGCGAGTTGCAGTGTATGGGTATGACTACCCTGGATGAATACCGCAAGCATATCGAACGGGATGCCGCTTTAGAACGTCGTTTCCAACCGATTACGATCGGCGAACCTAGCGTTGAAGAGACGATCGAGATTTTATCTGGTTTGCGCTCTGCTTACGAGCAACACCATAAGGTTAAAATCTCTGATGATGCTCTGGTAGCAGCTGCTAACCTCTCAGACCGCTACATTAGCGATCGGTTCTTACCGGATAAGGCCATTGACTTGATCGATGAGGCAGGTTCTCGCGTTCATTTGAGGAATACTAATTCTTCTGCGACTAAAGAACTGAAGCAGGAACGCAAGCAGGTTACTAAAGACAAAGAGGAAGCGGTCAGGGTTCAGGATTTTGAGAAAGCGGGAGAATGGCGCGATCGTGAATTGGAAATTATCGCCAAATTGAATGCGATCGCCGAAAACAAACAAACCGATAACGCCATCTTACCAGTTGTTGATGAAGAAGACATCGCCCAAATCGTTTCTTCCTGGACTGGCGTTCCCGTCAACAAAATCGCTGAATCCGAATCCGAATTGCTGTTGCACTTGGAAGACACCTTACACCAGCGTCTGATCGGTCAAAATGAAGCGGTGACAGCAGTTTCGCGTGCGGTTCGTCGCGCCAGAGTTGGGTTGAAGAATCCGAATCGTCCGATCGCCAGCTTTATTTTCTCAGGCCCGACGGGAGTTGGCAAGACCGAATTAGCGAAAGCGTTAGCTACTTATATGTTCGGTTCGGATGAAGCGATGATTCGCGTCGATATGTCCGAATACATGGAATCTCACACCGTCTCCAAGTTAATTGGTTCCCCTCCTGGTTTCGTCGGTTACGACGAAGGCGGTCAACTAACAGAAGCAGTCCGCCGTCGTCCCTACTCGGTAGTGCTATTCGACGAAATCGAAAAAGCTCACCCCGATGTCTTCAACACCCTGTTGCAACTATTAGATGACGGTCGCTTAACGGATGCCAAAGGTCGCACGGTGGACTTTAAGAACACCCTGATAATTATGACCTCAAACATCGGTTCTAAGGCAATCGAAAAAGGTGGCACCGGGATTGGTTTCGAGTTCTCGGAAAATATCACCGAATCCAATTACAACCGCGTTCGTTCTCTGGTGAATGACGAACTCAAGCAATATTTCCGTCCTGAGTTTCTGAATCGCCTCGATGAAATTATCGTCTTCCGTCAATTGACGAAGGATGAAATTAAGGAAATTGCTGACATCATGTTGCGCGAGGTTTCTATTCGCTTAGTTGAGCAAGTAATTACGCTGAAAGTTACCGAAAATTTCAAGGAACGTTTGGCGAAAGAAGGCTACAATCCTGCTTACGGTGCTAGAGAACTTCGCAGGGTAATTATGCGACTCTTGGAAGATAGTTTAGCGGAAGCAATGCTATCTGGTCGTATCCAAAATGGAGACACTGCCATTATTGATATTGGCGATGATGGTGAAGTGGTGGTACGGCAGGATGAACAGCGAGAATTGCTGCTTCAAACTGTTGGTTAAGGTTTAGGATTTGTGTCCCCTGGTATCTCTACCAGGGGATTTTTTATATTGAGTGAATTC
>CASBRD010000012.1 GCA_949128025.1 Oscillatoriales cyanobacterium PMM_0008
CGGTGATGCTTGGATTAGATCTAAGCGGAATCAGTAGAGGCGAATTGAGTGCCACGAGTGAAGTTCAGACTCTGGACTCTTCAAGAATCTCAGCGGCTTTAGCCCTGAGAGTTTCAAACTTCAGGTGAAATTAAAGCTAAAGCGCGATTCAGAATTTCTTCTCGATTAACCATATTTTCCAATTCGGCTGTCTCATATCGCCCTTCTGCTACTTCCAGCGATGCTTTATCAGCTGCCATTGGATATGCAGCTGATAAAACTTCACGTAATTCTTCCGCGTTCAGGTAATAGCCCCCTGCCTTATGGCGCTTATTCTTTTCCTGAATTTCCCTGGCACTATTGCGAATTGAAACATCCCAAGAACGAGTGGTGCGATTTTCAGCTTGCTGCTTAATCAGGTGCAGCAGCAAAATTTTGGCATAGCTGCGAATGTTATTAATTTTGTCGTCGCGGCTCATTTCTTCCAGTTCTTCGATTATTAGCAATGCTTCTGGAATATCACCTTGCAAGAGCAAAGATTTAAGAGCAAGTAATTCTTCCATAATAATACCTGAATATTGGTTAATTGCTATTGTATCCAAAAACTCGTCGCCTAGTCCTGGCTGCTGGCTTTCATACCAACTGTATGCTTCATTGAGTTCTTCGCGAACCTCTGGTCGAAATACCAGCGCATAATTCATCTTTGTTCCTTAACAAATGCTTTAATCTCTTCCCACGTCAGTACATTGTCTGGATTCACCTCGTTGTCAGTAATTCGGCGATCGATCTCCCGCTTTTGCACCTCTGTCAGATCGGGGTAAACTCGATCGGCTGCAATAGTCTCCCAAATTGCTTGCACAAGACGAATCCTATCTTCGACGCTAAGGGCTGCAATTTCATTCAAAGTAGCTGTGATGTCCATGCTGACCGACCTGAATGGAATAGTGGGCCACTGGTACAGATCAAATATAGCCGAGAGGGTTTTCATCAACAAATTCATACTTAGTATGAGACAGTGTTTTGAGTGTGGTTGCGGAGCGATCGCACACTCGATTCGATGCCAAAAAAGCCGATCGCTCCGCAACCCTCACGATAACGGTTGAGATTCATCCACTAAAGTGGATTGAGCCAACAACGGTTCTCCACTGGCTGGGGGTTCCGCCGGTTTACCAAAAGCGATCCGCAGAAATGGTGGAGCCAGAAATGTGGTCAAAATCACCATGATGATAATGGCAGCTTCCAAGGGCTTGTCAATCACGCCACTGGCAGAACCGATGCCTGCAAACACCAGCCCAACTTCGCCACGAGGAATCATCCCGACACCTATAGCCCACCGATTAATCCCCGGTTGCCCAAACACTGCCCAACCTGTTACTATTTTGCCTGCGATCGCCACAGCAATCAAAAATACCGCAATAAACAAACCCGCCCGATTATCGGGCACAGTTGGATTCAAGACCCCCAAATCCGCTCTAGCACCTACAGCGACAAAGAAAATGGGCACAAAAAGGTCGGCGATGGGTTTCACCAATTCATCCAACTCATTGCGGGCATCGGTTTCATCCAGCACCAACCCAGCCGCGAATGCTCCTAAAATCGCTTCCAGATGAATTGCGTTGCCCAGGAATGCCATAAAGAAGGCAAAAGTAAACGCCGGAACCACGATATTGCCACGGGTTTTAAAATTTTCCACAACGGCAACAAAGGTTTTGTTGAAGATGCCACCGAACAGGATAGAACCAATCAAAAAAGCTGTCGCACTGACGATTAGGTAGATGACATTGACAACATCAATCTCCCCAGTTTTGGCTAAACTGGCGACAACCGCCAAGACAATAATTCCCAGCACATCATCAATTACCGCTGCACCAACAATGATTTGACCTTCTGTGGATTTGAGTCGTCCCAGTTCGGATAAAACCTTAGAAGTAATGCCAATACTGGTTGCTGTGAGTGCAGCCCCCGCAAAAATTGACGGAATGGCTGGCACGTTGAAGAATGTCATGAGTCCAACTGTACCAGCCGCAAAGGGCACTGCTACCCCGACACAGGCAACCACCGTGGCTTGAGAGC
The DNA here is from genome assembly GCA_949128025.1 of Oscillatoriales cyanobacterium PMM_0008. Lineage (GTDB taxonomy): Bacteria > Cyanobacteriota > Cyanobacteriia > Cyanobacteriales > Aerosakkonemataceae > Argonema. The sequence continues at coordinate 2,053 of CASBRD010000012.1, forward strand.
CCACTTCCTTGAGTTGGCGCAGATCCGATTCCAGCCCAATCTCAAACAGCAAAACGATTACACCCAGTTCTGCCAGAACGGAAATAACTTCGCTCTGGGACTGAAATATGCTGCTCAACGCTTCTGGAGTCAGATTGTTAATCCATTGCAGAATAGTCATGACCCCCGAATCGGATGCTTGCAGTCCACTCTCCGGGAAGACGATCAGATGCAAGGCAGATATGCCCACAATTACCCCAGCTACCAGTTCGCCCAAAACGGGCGGAAAATCAAGGCGCTTGGAGATTTCAGCGCCGATTTTACTGGCGACATAGATGATCACTAAACTCAGTAGCACCCCGGTGAGGACAATCGGAGCATTTTCGGCTTCGACGGTTGCCAATAGCGGGTTTTGAGTAACGAGGGATGATATCCCAGGGAAACGATATGCGATCGCATTGGTCAAAAACATAGGCTAGGCTCTTCTGTACAGCATTGTTCAATGTTAAAAGAATTAGGAAAAATGTTTTTCTGACCATTACCCATTCCCCATCACCGTTATAACAAAAAGCTCGGTTTGTCAACCCCTTAGAGATCCAACAATATAGACTTGCAGCCCTTTGTCGCAGGTATGCTGCTTTGGACACCGCATCATTAAAATTTTCGGATAACCGACATATTTATGATGCCGTGTTCCTCCAAAAATGTTTTCTCTATGAACATTAGCATAATAATTCCGAAACACCCATGTTATAATATATTACTATTGGATTGCGAAAGAGAAATCATGACTATCGATACAGAGATCTTTCAAACTATCGTCAAGATGCCAGATCCTCTAAAAAAAGAGATCTTGCATTATGCAGAATATCTACTTGAGAAACAAGCAAAGACTGAATCATCTCAAGAGCAGCTTGAACAACCTCATGGTTATGGTAGTTGGGCTGGTCAGATCGTTATGTCTGATGATTTTGATGAACCACTGGAAGATCTAAAGGAATATATGGAAACATGAATTTTCTACCACATCCTTAAAACTATCACCTAAACGATTTGAACACGCAATGAAAGCAATTAAAGTTATGGCTACCATCAATGAACAAGGGCAAATTACTTTAGATCGCCCCCTAATGACAGAGAAAAACAGTCGCGTTGAACTAATTGTCCTCATCCCAGAAGCAGGAGAAATAAATGAAGATGATAAAAATAAAGAAGAAATTATAGCAGATTTGCGTCAAGCTTGGCATGAAGCAATGACCGGACAAACCATTCCTGTTGCCCAACTTTGGGAAGGACTTGAGGATGTCTGAGCAACCGTTTATTCAAGTTGAAGCTGCACCAACTTTTAACCGAAATTTACGCATCCTTGCCATCCAGAAACCCAGTTTCTTCAAGAAACCGAGTTTCTCTGGGTGTACCTCATCCTACTGACAACCACTATATGTTGCTACTATTAAGAGAAACAGGTCAATTTGCTTATGACACTAGCGATCGCATCTGAGGTTGCACCACTAAAGACTGATGCTGATGGGGTAGTTCGGGTCGGTCAAACCCGTGTTACATTAGATACTGTTGTTGCCGTCTTCCAGCAAGGAGCAACAGCAGAAGAAATTAGCGATCGCTATCCGTCGCTGAACTTGGCTGATATATACGCCACAATTGCCTTCTACCTCAACCATCAGCAGGAGGTGGAATCATATCTGCAACAGCGTCAGCAACAAGCACAAGAAGTTCGCCAAATGAACCAGGCAGGCGAGGTTTGACCGGCAAGGTTTGCGCGATCGACTGTTAGCCCGCAAAGCTGAACGGGAACTATGTTGAAACTGCTTGCTGATGAAAACTTTGACAACAACATTGTTAGAGGACTGCGGCGACGAAACCCAAATATAGATATTGTTCGAGTCCAAGACGTTGATACTGACTATTTTGCCGAGAACAACCTGGAAGCAAAGGAGAAATCATGAGTACCGATACTGCTTTATGGAAAGCCGTTGTTAATATGCCAGATGATCTCAAGAAAGAACTTTTGCATTATGCAGAATATTTGCTTAAAAAGTATCCAAATGCTAAAGAAAATACTAAAAAAGCCGAGGAAATCCCTGAAAAAAGTCGTTTAGCGGGCTCAATGAAAGGA
>CASBRD010000013.1 GCA_949128025.1 Oscillatoriales cyanobacterium PMM_0008
CCCCTAGCCCCTTCTTTTTTTTGACTTTTGCCTTTTTTTTCTAGTAACCTACTGGCGTTGGGGTTAGCTTGGGACTAGAAGCTGGAAGAGGAGCAGTTTTTTCCGTGGCTGTCGATCGCGGTGATGGCACGAGAAACAAGTTATTGTCTGGAGTTGGAGACACCAAACCATTATCCGGGTGTTCAGCTCCCTGGGCTAGCTTATTTTTCAAAACTTCACCTGCTGTTGTCAGTTGTCGCTCTTTTCGTTCGAGTATTTCCAGTTTGCGGTACTCTTGGCTCCACTGTTGCTGGGCATAAACTGTCCCGCCGTAAACTAGGAGTACCGCGCCCACGAGGAGAAAAGTTACGAATGTCGATCGCTGCTGTAGTGCGATCGCGCCACGTAACCAAGGCGGTATTGATTCTGAGGAGGGCAGGATTTTAACGGTTCGATCGTTAATCTGACGCGATCGATGAAGTTGCGAAGGACGCGATCGCCGTGTTGTGGACTGCTTTTCATGGTTCTCTTGTTTTTCAATGTATCGCAACGAGCTTTGGGAACTGCCGCCCTTTCCCTTTTTTTGGGGTTCTATTAAACTTACAACCGATTTTCTGAATGCTAGTTTTTTAGCAGAATACGCAGATTTAGGGGCGACCGACATAGCCTTTACCAATTCGATAGATATAAGTAAGGGTTTCGTGTCAACAACTTGCAAGCTCTCGTACACCCACCGTTCTGACAGGATTCTAACATTGTTGACATCCTGCTGCTACATAAAACTGACACAAAGCGGAACATCACAGTATAAACCAGACACCGCTTGAAGTTTACTTCCTGCTTCATCGGGGGCATCGGAGCAGTTAACCCTCCACAGACTTCCACCGTTTAGCCAACGGCAGTGTACAGATAGTTTTCCAGATTGATCGAGGCGTTTAAATCTCGATCGATCTCAAACCCGCACTGTTCGCACTTAAAAACCCTCACATAAGGCGGCATCGATTGCTGGTGATGACAAGAACTACATAATTGACTAGATGGATACCATCTTGAAGCCACAATTAATTCACTACCATACCAAGCACACTTATATTCTAGTTGCCGACCAAATTCATAAAATCCCACATCAGCAATTGCCCCTGCTAGACAGTGATTTTTCATCAGACCCGACACATTCAAATCTTCTATGACTATTTGGCTGTGGTTTTTAGCTAAATAAGAAGTTATCTGATGTAATGTGTTTTTACGGATGTTGGTAACTTTTTGGTGGGCGCAAGCTAACTTGTGTCTGGCTTTTGACCAATTTTTTGAGCTTTTAACTTTTCGCGATAACTTTCGCTGCAATCGTTTGATTTTTTTGAAAGCTCTCTTATAGGGTTTGGGATTCTCAAAAATTAGGCCAGAACTTAGGGTTGCTAGAGTTTTCAGCCCTAAATCCACACCCACCGCCTGACGGATTTTTGCCGTTTTATGGGGGGGAAATTCGTAGGTTAAACTGAGATACCAACCATCTGCCAATCTAGAAATTGTCACTTTTTTAGTGACGCATTCTGGGATTGGTTCAAAGGTTTTTACCTGACCGATGAATGGTAATTTATGGTTGATTCCAACCAATTGTATTGGCTTGCCTGAATTGTCGATGGTGAAACTGTCATGTCGGCCTTTTTTCTTAAATTGGGGATATTTCCCCAATCCTGTCAAAAATCGGTTAAAGGCTTCTCCCAAATGGATAAAAGTATATTGGTATACTTTTGAGGACAGTTCGTTCATCCAGGGGTAAAGTGGCTTGATGTGATTGGTGAAGAATTTTTTTAGTTTGTGGGCGGATGGTTTTAGGCCAGCTTGATAGGCTTCACCCCATAATCTTAAACCCCAGTTGTAGATCCACCGACTGTAGCCTGCGTGTTGGGCCATGACGGTGGCTTGTCGGTCGTCAAGCTTCAGTTTGGTTTTAAACGATCTGAGCATTGTCCGTTTTGTTGCCTAATGTCCAATTTTATGCCAAAAAATGACGAAATGGAATCAGATCCGTTAAGCCCTCGTCGCTATGCTAGTCCTGTCGGCCCGATCGCCAGTAACGAGTCTGGGGCAACTTAATTGTAAAGAAATGCGGCGCAGCAGGTGCGGTCATCACCTTTTCTCTATTGAAAAAAGTCTCCAAACCCTTCTTGCTTAGGCTAACAAAGCTGATTGCGGATATCCGCACCCACAGTTAGATGTGGTATTTGCCACAATAAAAAGTAACCGGAGGCTACAAAAATGAACTTCTCAATCCAATCACTTTACAACTGGTATCGCAACACCATTCGCAATCCTAAGTATCGCTGGTGGTTGATTTTAGGATCGTTGGCTTACCTTTTCAGCCCGATCGATATTGCACCTGACTTTATCCCCGTTGTGGGGCTAATTGACGATGCGGCAATTATGGCATTGCTGGTTTCAGAAGTATCTCAGATGTTGATCGAAAACGTCAAATTGCGTCAAAGTCAGAACTCTGCCAAAAACTCTTCTGCCGATAGCGCATATAGTGCATCGCCTGTAGAAGATAAAGTTGTTGACGTGCAAGCCGTTTCCGTCAAATAGCAACAACAAAAATCAAAAAACTGAATAGTACCATTGCCGGAAAGCGATCGCGCTTGCTACCTAGTTTTTTCTCTCTCCCCCTCAGTCCCGGCAATACCCTATCAACCCGATCGCCATTTTAACCCCTCTCAGTCGCCCTGGGAGGGGTTTGCTTGTGGGGAGTTACCCATCCCAAATTTCCCCTCCTTGTCCCCCTTGTCCCCCTTCTTTCCCCTATCACCAACTGTTTTTGACCAACTGACGCACCCTATTAATTATCCCAGTTGCGTAAGTCCTGCCTTATTTACTTTTGAATGAGTACGGGCGGGTTTAGCCCACACATCTGATTACCAACAGAATATTTTACAAAACCCGCCCCTACTGACTTTTGACTTTTCTTGTCCCTCTCTCCCAGTATCACCCGATTGGGCGACCCAGCCGTAGGAAGCATTAAGCTAGCGGTAACGGGAAGATTAATCTTGAGAGGGAAGCTCTTTAGGCTATTTTTTTAGAACCTAGAGTTACTACTCATTCTGTACCAGTCCCGCTTATACAGCCTTTTTAAGCGAAATTCAGTCAAGCTAAACCATGTTACATTATCAGCAGGTGTTTTGGCTCGATATATCAGTTTAATATATATGCTTGAGTTAGCTACTCTAGGTCTACTCTTACGCGAACCCCTGCACGGTTATCGATTAAAGCAGCAACTGGAGCTATTTATGAGTAGCTGTATCAGCGTTAATTACGGGGCGATTTATCCTTTGTTGCGACGTTTGGAAGAACGCGGTGATATTGTGACACTGATGCAAGAACCAGGAGAAGCGGGGCCAAGTCGCAAAATTTATGAAATTACCGCCACGGGGCGCGATCGCTGGCGGCAAGAAATGCTGGGACACCCACACGAGAGCTGGGTCAACACGCGCTCTCGCTTTATGATTAAGTTTTTCTTTTTTAGCAATTTACAAACGGCAGAGAGGCTCAAGTTACTGGAACATCGCTTGATGGTATGTCGGCTGCGCCTGGAAAGTCTTGAAATTGAACCGATGCCACCAGATCCCTACCAAACAGACGCCTGGAGGAGGCATTTTTCCATGCTCCAAGCCGAGATTGATTGGCTTCTAGAGCAAATAGGCAAGGAACCAAGAAGCGCGACGCCAGAACAGCAGAAGGTAATAACCGCCAAAAGTAAACAACCAATTATTGAAAATCACGAATTTACGTCTGCCAATCACCACTGAATCGCTTGAAACACAGAAAACCATGCACCACAACCAATCTTCCGAACCAACTAATTTTGGCAAGTCAGCGAAAACCTCTCTCCTTGAGGAGGAAGTTCCATCCGAGCTAAATCTCCGAGATGGAGTAGAGGATGATTGGATTCAACCATCCTCTACTCCATCTCGTTCAAAAAATTTAGGCCGTATCTATACTGTTGTGGCACTTATTCTCCTGGTAGTGGGTGGAGCATTCGGGTGGCGGTGGTGGCAGTCAAAAAATGCACAGCCTGCCCCGCCGCCAGCAGCAGCTAAACCGATGGGGATACCCGTTAAACTTGCTCCCGTGCAAATAACTACTGTGGAAGAAAGCTCTGAATTTGTCGGTACTCTAGAGTCCCGACGATCGGTGGAAGTGCGATCGAAAACAGAGGGTCGGGTGGTTCAACTTTATGTCAAAGCCGGAGACTTGCTGCGACAAGGGCAAATAATCGCTCGCATGGAAAGTGACCAAACGCAAGCATCTCTCAACCAAGCAAAAGCCAATTTAGAACAGACCCAAGCTCGTCTGAGAGAACTAAAAGCCGGTAGCCGCCCAGAGGAAATTGCCCAAGGTAGAGCCCGCCTAGCCCAAGCCGAAGCTAGTTTGGCACAAGCGCTTTCAGGCAGTCGCCCAGAGGAAATTGCCCAAGGTAGAGCCCGCCTAGCCCAAGCCGAAGCTCGTCTGGCTTTATCCCGTGCAGGCACTCGTCCGGAAGAAATTGCCCAGGCTAAAGCTAGAGTTGATGCAGCCAGAGCAGAGGTAGAACTGACCAATCAACGGGTGAATCGATATCAGCAATTAAGACGAGAAGGCGCGATTTCGCAAGACCGACTAGATGAAGTGGTAACAGGAGACAGTAGCGCCAAAGCCAATCTGCGAGAAGCCGAACGTCGTCTGGTGCAACTCCAAAACGGCACTCGTTCTCAGGAAATTACCCAAGCCGAAGCATCTGTAGCAGAAGCGAGGCAAGCTTTAACTCAGTTGCAGAACGGTACGCGAAGGGAAGAGATCGATCGGCTAAAAGCTACAGTCGAACAAGAACGGCAAGCCTTAAGGCAACTGGAAAACGGTAGACGCCCGGAGGAGATTGCACAAGCCGAAGCGCAAGTTGCACAAGCACAAGCCCAAGTGCGGGGGGCTCAAGTACAGGTGGAAGACACTAGCGTCAACGCCCCCTTCGCTGGTGCCGTCGGTGATGTGCCGATCAAGTTAGGAGACTACGTAAAAAAAGGGGATTCCCTGACGACAATTACCGAAAACCAATCCTTAGACTTAAACCTGTCAGTTCCTGTAGAACGAGCTTCGCAACTGCGCCCAGGACTGCCAATGCAGTTGTTGGATGCCCAGGGCAAAACCGCCAGCACAGGTCAGATCGGCTTTTTGTCTTCAAAGATCGATCCCAACTCTCAATCGATTCTCGCCAAAGCCACTTTTGATAATTCTCAAGGTCAACTGCGAGATGGACAATTTGTGCGAGCCAAGATCGTTTGGAGTACGCGCCCCAACGCGGTTGTAGTGCCTACAACCGCCGTAATTTTCCAGGGTCAGGATCGATTTGTCTATGTAGCTGAGCCGGGACAGGGTTCTCAGGTGGCAAAACTACAGCCTATAGAACTAGGTTTGATTCAAGGAGACAAAGCCGAAGTAATTAAGGGACTCTCACCGGGAACCGAAATCATCATTTCCGGCACCCAAAAGCTAGCCAATGGCGCTCCTCTTATGCCCCAATCAGGGGAGCAGGGGAGCGGGGGAGCAGGGGACAAGGG
>CASBRD010000014.1 GCA_949128025.1 Oscillatoriales cyanobacterium PMM_0008
CTGATTACACTGAGGCTAACGGCTGCGATCGCACCAATTGCTAGCGGGATATCGTGGCCGGGGAGATCCAGTCCCCAGCGGTTTGTCAGAAATGCCTGTACGGGTTGAGTTAGGCTCGGTAGCACAATGACGCCAAACACACTCAACAAAACTGCACTTAACCAGGGTATCCATTCGCGCAGTTGTTGTAGGGAATTGGGCCCTTCGAGAATCCAATGCTTGACAATACTGTAAAAAAGTGCTGCTATGCTGCCACTGATAAGGGGCGTTAATACCCAAGCGATCGTGATAATGCGAATTGATGACCAGTCTACAGCATTGATACCAGCAGCAACCGAGCTAAAACCTGCGATCGCACCTACTACAGCATGAGATGAGGAAACTGGCAAGCCCAAACTGGTAGCAATTTGCAGCCATAAACCGCAGGATATTAGTACCGACACCATTCCGATTAGTAAAATCTGTGGCGTTGCGGCGAACAAAGCTGGATTGACAATTTCCGTCGCCAGCGTCTCGGAAACAGCACCGCCAAATAGTAAAGCACCCGTGAATTCTAAAATACCGGCAATTATGATTGCTTGCCGCAGGGTGACTGCTTTGGAGCCTACGGAGGTTCCCATCGAGTTGGCGACATCGTTTGCGCCTAAGTTCCAGGCGAGGTAGAAGGCGAGTAGGGCGACGAAAATGATCATGTCGTCTGTATTGATGGTGACATGGTTAGTTTATCTGGTGAGGGATGTGGGGGTGTTCTAGCTGAGGAGGGAGGAGGGGAAAGAACGAACCGCCATAGCCGCAGGCTTCCCGAAGGGTAGACGCCAAGAACGCCAAGGCGGAGGGGAAGAGGAGGGGGTGCGATCGCTCCTCATAGCAATTCCAGTCGGCACATTCTATCCTTGAATAAACTGCCGTTTAAAGAAGAAAGGGTAATTCAAATGGAGCCTTTGACACTATGGATGAACAAAACTTACTAGAACGAATTACCATAAATCCCAAAATTTTCAACGGCAAGCCGATTATTCGGAATCGTCGTCTCGCTGTTGAACATATTCTGGGAATGCTGGCAGCTGGTGATACCCCAGAAACTATTCTTGAAGGCTATCCTTGGCTAGAACTGGAAGATATCCAGGCTTGTTTGGTCGTATTTTAGTAACTTTGGATAAAGATTTTGGTGAAATGGCGATCGATCGCGGTACTCCTCATTGTGGAATTATACGTTTGGTGAACATAGCAGCCAAACAGCAAGCCGCAGTTTGCTTGCAGGTACTAGCGCAGCATGGAGATGAACTACAATCTGGTGCGATTGTTACTGCATCGCCTGGTAGATTGAGAATTCGCACGCCTTGAGTATCCTAAAAGCGATCGCTCTCCCATCCCATCTGCCAAAGGTGCGATCGCACTTCCTCAAATCTCATCTGGATCGATATTCAACTCGCGCAATTTTGCTGCTAATCTTTCAGCACGTTGCTCAGCTTCCATAGCTCTAGCTATAGCAGCATTAGCTTCCTCAGTGGGAATTGGGATCAATTCTCCCTCTAAAGTCAGCCAACGTAACCACAAACGGTCAATTCTTTCATACTCACCCTGCCACAAACCTAAACTCAATCCTAGTTCTGGTATAAGCAAACGCCCTTCATTTAGGGATGCTCTTTCGTATTGGCTACCAACTAAACGAAATGCCTGAATTTCATTTGTATAGCGACTGAAAACAACATAGTAAGGAACGCCCAGAATTCGCTCGTAAACTTGCCACTTTGTGGGGGGATTTCCTCTTTGCCGAACTGTCCTACCTAAATCTTCATCTTCTGTTCCCGGTGACAATAATTCAACTACTACAAATGGGCTAACCTCCTCTTGCCAGATCACATAGCTCAAACGCAAATCTTGTCCTTCGTAAAGTCTGGAAATCCCTACCACTGCGTACCAATCAGGACGCTTATACCAGTTAGTATGGCGCAAATCGTAGTAGAGATTCAGATCGCTAGCCACCAAGATTTGCTCCGGCGGGTAGTTTGGTGGGCGAAATGTATTATCTAGTAGACGGGGTTGCAACAGATGAAATTGATCGGGCAAACCGGGTTCCTCTGGATCTTCACTAGGGAGATCGTACATTGTTGGCAACGTTTGCCGTGGCGAAAGAGGCGGATCTGTTTGGGGAATGTGCTGAGGAAAGCTAGTCACGGTCAATCTCCGAGACATATTAATTATTAGTATAAGCAATAAAGCCCGCGTAGGCGGGCTTTGTTTGTATAGCCGCGACTTTAGTCGTCCGCAACCTACAGATTAGGAATCAACCTACCAGTGGGAGAAGTTGCTACAGGTTCTTCACCTGCAATTTCTGCCACCGCAGCAGGAATTTCTTCGGGTGACTTAGTTTTCGCTTTCTTGAAATCGGTGATCAGTTTTTCCATCATTTCTCCGCGCCGATCGTACAATCGTTTCAGTTGACGAGGTTCGCACTGGTTCATCGCATAGGCAGTTATGATGGGTACGGCGATCGTACTATCTGTGTAACAAACGATCGCGCTGGGTAACTCTTCAGGATCGATTTTGCCCCAACTTACCGCTTCGCTAGGCGTTGCACCAGACAAACCACCCGTATCGGGACGTGCATCGGTAACTTGCACAAAGTAATCGTGTCCCCGTTCTTCTAATCCCAATACTTCGTGCAGTTGTGGTTGCGTTTGCAACAGGAAGTTTTTCGGACTACCGCCGCCGATAATTACCGCCGCACTTTTCCCTTCTACAGTTGTACCAGTATCGCGGGCACAGTATGCGATCGCAGCTGTCTCGTTTACATCCAACGCCGGATCTAGCACTAAGTGGGAACCTTCTAATGCGATCGCAGCTACGTTCATCCCGATCGAGCTATCCCCAGGCGAAGAAGTATAAATTGGAACACCGCACTCATAAGCTGTCGCTAGCAGAGAGGAATGTTTAATACCCAATTGCTTTTCCACTTCCCAGACATACTTACCCAGCAGATAGTGAAACTCTGCCGTACCCATCCGCTTCTGGAACTCTTGTGCTTGCAGAATCTTGCGGATAAAAGCATCGGTTTCCAGCAACACATCATAGCCAAAGGTAATATCGTAGATGCGAATAGTACCTTCTTCCCTCAGTTGTACATCATCCACAAACGGACTGCTGGAATAAAGATCGAAACCCAACCCGAAGTGCATATCGTGGTAAAGATTTGCACCCGTACTGATCATCCAGTCAATAAAGCCGTTGCGAATTAGCGGCGCTAAAGCAGCCACCCCCATCCCAGCGGGTGTCATCGCACCGGAAAGACTGACTCCCACCGTCACCCCTTCGCGGAATACCTCGCGACTGAGGAGGTGGCAGATTTCCCGCAACCGAGCAGAGTTATAGGCGGTAAAATAATTATCGACCAAATCAACCACGCCAATTTCCTTCGGCATAGGGGCTGGAGCAATTTTGCGACCGGATTTTTTTGACATTTTTGCACTCCTAAAAAATGTACGGTTAATACACCGGATCTAATGCTACCTATGTTTTGCAAAGTAGTCATTAAGCTGTCGCGCATTTAAATTGTATAATTTGGAGGCTGAAACCCTGGTGTAGCCTAGAGCGGGTTGAAAAATTAGATGCTGACCAGCTTAGCCATTGGTCATTAGTCATTTGTTTTTCGGCACAAGTTTCGCTAAGGGATGGGAAATAAACTAACAACTAAGCGTTACCTTTAACTAATTTCTTGGATGACTTGCAGGTAACAATCGTATGCGCTTTTGCTAAAACAAACCAAGATTACCTGCTCAACAGAAGTGTTTTTTTCCAGAAAACTACTGATTTCGGTAACAGCGATTTTGGCGGCTCGTTCTAGGGGAAATCCATACACGCCTGTGCTGATGGCTGGAAAAGCGATAGTATGGATAAAATGTTGCTCTGCCAGTTCCAAACTTCGACGATAACAACTGGCTAACAGTTCATCTTCGCCATAATTACCACCTTGCCAGACTGGGCCGACTGTATGGATTACCCATTTAGCTGAGAGTTTATAACCCTTGGTGATTTTAGCATCGCCTGTCTCGCAACCATTGAGTTTTTTACATTCTTCATACAATTCCGATCCTGCTGCACGGTGAATCGCGCCATCAACGCCACCGCCACCCAGTAAGGAATTATTTGCAGCGTTGACGATCGCATCTACTTGTTGTTTGGTAATATCTGCTTCGATAACCGCAACTCTGTTAAGTATCATTTGATATTTTCCCACTTCTGGATTGTAATTGTCATTGGTCATTTGTCAAAAGTTAAGTAGGTGGGCATAATTAAACGTAAAACTGCCGCGCCTTTAGAAACCGGGTTTCTGGGTGTTCACTTTATTTACGCCCACCTACTTAGTTGTTATTTGTTCTTTGTTCAAACCTAATGACCGATGACTAATGACTTATCGCATTATTAAACTCAAGCCAAACAGACTGAGAAAAACTGCTGAAGGTATAACCGCTAGCACGAAAAACTTGGCCGTGGTCAAACCAAACCAATAATAGAGTAGCACTGAAAAACAGGCGGTGCAGTAACTCTAGGCAAGCTAATTGCCAGTTCGATCGCTGTTGACGAATTTTCGTCAACTGTTCGGATTGAAAGCAAACGTGCTGAGTTTCATCCCGGAGAATTTGCTGGCAAAGGTGATTTAAGACGGGCGATCGCGTTGCATCTCCCAATGCTTTATAATAAACTAAAGCCATCAATTCCGCTGTTAACAAAACTACAATCGCTAATTCTAGGTTTGCCAACTTTCGCAGCTTGCGGAATATTGTGTCTGTCCAATGACGCCGTGCTAAAGGAATTTCCTGCTGTTTCATAAACCGACTCAAATCTGCGGCGTGTCGTTGTTCCTCAGCAATAAAAAGCTTTAAAGCTTCCACATAAACTGTATCTCCAGACACAGCAGCATAAACACGAGCCGCCTTCAATAAATTCGTACCTTCGGAACTTTCGCCCAATTGAAAGCTGCGGATAGAATTGGAGATAGTTGCTTTTTCTGTATCGCTAAGGCGGTAGGAAGATTCCCACGCAATGGGTAGGAGGTTCTCCCGGTTGAAACGAAAGTATTCTAACCATTCTACCGAGGTTTTGCTGTCCTCCTGCCAGCGTGTCACTGGGATATCCCCGCGTTTGGTGCTGTCAAGCAATCGATCGCTAAGAGAGTTCTGTCCTTTCTGCCCAAATGTCGTAGGGGTCATCATTGGCTTTATCTCCTGTTTTGGCAGTTGTGTATTACTACGTGCTGCAAATCAGGCTTTCCAGATCCACTTGAGTAGAAATGATATCAAGTCGGGTTGCATCGTTAGTACATGAGTGAGATCGTCAAATTGTCTGTTGTCATCGTTGGTTAAATTTTTACCGCAGATGAAGACAGATGTAGACGCGAAAGCGGCTTCCCGCAGGGTACGCAGATTAACGCAGATAAGAATGATCGCACGAATTTTTAGGTGACCGATGCGTAAGGACATGATATGATACCAAATCCGCATCTGAAAGTTGCCAATGACATCTTGCACCATTCTCAATCTTGGCTGAAGAAACCGGGTTTCTAAACGAAAAATCTAGGCTGTAAGCTTTGAGCAGTTGCAAGAAACCCGGTTTGTGACCCTGGTGCAAGATATGAGTTTAATCTACTTTTCGGCTAGACTATAAATAGATGGCATCTTAAAAATGATTACCTCTCGACGCAAGCAATTTTCAGTTATGCCCAAGAAACCTCACTTGTGCAATATAGGTAAGGATCGATCGGTTCAGCGACAGCCCGAAGAAAAAAGCCACAGTTTTCGGGCAATTTTGCGGCGGCTGCACGCTGAAGGTATTTACATTCATTCTGAGCAATTAGCAGAATTTTTATTAGCGCATGGACTACCTGTAGACTTGCACTATGTGCCAGATCGTTTAAAGGAAAAAGCTACTTATGTGAATAAAAATTACCAGGGTGGTATGGCTCTTGTGGGTGAAGAGGAGGATGAGCAGTCTTGGGATTTTAACGATCTGTGGTGAGATAATGTATTTATCTATTTACCATAATAAAGTTGTGCATGGCAATTTTATTTCTACAAGCTTGATGAAAAACACTACCAATCTCGATTCGGGCGAAGCGCCAAACGCCAGTAACCTAACTGAGGAGGTGTCATCGTCGCTGACATCCGAACAGTACAAGCGGAAGATGCAGCGGCGCAAGGAAGTGCAGTCAGAACGTCTAGCGGAACGAACAAAAGAAAAAGGCTTAATAATTGTTCACACTGGCAACGGTAAGGGGAAAACTACTGCGGCTTTGGGTATGGTGTTGCGATCGCTCGGTCAGGGCTTTCGGGTAGCGATCGTACAATTTATCAAAGGAGCCTGGGAACCTGCCGAAAAAGCTGCCTTCGGTCGCTGGGACGACCTGCTAGAATTTCATGCTATGGGAGAAGGCTTCACCTGGGAGACTCAAGACAAAGAGCGAGATATCCAGAAAGCGCAGGTCGCTTGGGATAAGGCGTTAACCTTTATCCGCAACCCTGAGTATAAACTGGTGCTTCTTGATGAAATTAACGTCGCTTTGAAGTTGGGATACTTGAAAGTGGAAGAAGTTCTGGCAGGACTGGAGCAAAAGCCAGCCCAGACTCATGTTATCCTTACCGGCAGAGGCGCATCACCAGCGCTAATCGAACGAGCGGACTTGGTAACTGAAATGACACTCATCAAGCATCCGTTTCGCGAACAAGGCGTCAAAGCTCAAGCGGGAATCGAGTATTAATTGGGTCTTTCGGAATTATTATGCTAATGTTCATGTTGAACATTTTTGTAGGGACACGGCATCATCAATATGTCGGTATAGATGAAAATTTTAATTATGCCGTGTCCTTTCTCAGCATAATTGACAAGGGAAGAACCTTAATGGTTAGCCTTACACATACTCAAAATGCGTTGGTCGTTCTCGCTAACCCTGGGAATCTGGTGATAGTTTTGCAGTTTTACGGATAAGGGAAAGGTAATTGCATCGAATCTATTGCCGCTAGCAGGGGAAGTACTACCTACGGCTACTGGTTGAAACTCTTGCCTTTCATCGGGGCCAGATTCTGCTATTTCGCTGTCAGGGTTGGCTAAAGTCACGTTCAGCTGCCGCGCCTGGAGGGTGCCTTGAAAGCAACTAAACTCTGATTGAGGCATATATAAGGCCCCGATCGCGCGATCGCCGCGCACCTCAAAGACAATATATTCTTGACCGATCTGTTCCGCCTGGGCTGACTGACCGTAGAGGTAAATACCATCACCGATCTGTTTGACCGATTCGGTTGCTCTGGTGTTGGAACTGACTACCTCAGATAGAGACGCTGACTTAGCCTCAATGACTCGATTTTGTTGAGATGTGGCTGCATCCCCCGAAACGCTGGTCTGTATTGCGTTAGCGTTCCCACTGGAGACACCCACCATCAGCATCAACCCAGCCAGCGGGATTTGCAAATAATTAGGCCGTTTACCGCACTGGAAAAAGGAATGAGCTATAGTGTTTAACATTGCTGATTTCCCCTGATTTATTTAAATTGAAACTGAAATATTATTTAATTCCAACTTACCCCAAACTCTGGCGAGATCGGTTCCCTCAACTGGCAGACTTTCTCTATTCCCAAAGATGGCTTTGTGGATTTGGGTTACAAAGATTTTTTCTGGCTTACTGAGGGTTGACAATTTACCCCTAAAATATTTCGCCCGCTCCACCTTTGCAGGCTTAGTTGTTATACGCAAACTCTTAATATTCCCCACAGTCACACTCTCACCTCTTGACTGTTAAGTGGATTCACTTACGAAAGTAAAGATTTCCAATTAAGTTACAAATCTTTACAAAAAAGTCAGTTGTCAGTGGTCAGTTGTCAGTGGTCAGTTGTCAGTGGTCAGTTGTCAGTGGTCAGTTGTCAGTGGTCAGTGGTCAGTGGTCAGTGGTCAGTTGTCAGTTGTCAGTTGTCAGTGGTCAGTTGTCAGTTGTCAGTTGTCAGTTGTCAGTGGTCATTGGGTTACTAATTTCAGATTTAAGATTTAAATCTGCAATCTCAAATCTTCCCTTTTCCAATGACCCTTTTGCTAATTCCGAACACTAATATCGACAGAAAACTTGGTTTTTTTAGTTGCCCTTACATCGATTTGATATTCACCTGCATCATCTACTTTTGCCTCCCATTCTCCAAGCCCAGTGGCATTGTCCACCAGTTCGCCATTGGGAGAGCGAATATCCAATGTTGCCTCTCCGTTTTGCACTCTCACGCTCAATATCTGACCTGACTGGACATTGACCAGATAGCGCTTAATCGTCTGGGGACTGGTTTGACTAGAAAAAATCTGCGTACCAGTCGCACCATCTGGAAAATCGATCGGTTCGGCATCAATTGACGCATTCGGAGATGGAGTGTCACTAGATGTCGGTGTTGGTGTGGGTGTATCTGTCGGCGTATCTGTCGGTGTTGGTGTGGGCGTATCTGTTGGTGTTGGTGTGGGTGTGGGAGTTGGGGTTGGTTCTGGGTTGGTTAGACGCAGATCTAGTTTATATTCACTTTCTTGAACTCCTTTAATTGTAACTAGCTGAATAACATAATTTCCATCAAAAGGAAGCGTACCTTTCCAGCGCCTGACTCGCTTAGACTGGTTGTTAACTGGTTCTTCGTTTGGCCCCAGAACCGTCATCAAAACACCTTTTTCTTCCAAAGATGCACTTAACTTTTGTCCTTGTTCGCCAGTCACAATATAGTTAACAGTGGCGTTGGCTTTCAGCTTATCTGAAATAGAAAAATTGTCCCCTTCTACTACGTCGAGGCGCTTGCTGTAGGTGATGGGTTCGGGACTGGGTGTAGGAGTGGGAGTTTCTGGGGTTGGTAAGGGTTTGTCGCTATTAGAAAATACCTGTGTTGGTGAGGGCGGTGGCGTAGAAGTTCGCACCTGCACCTGACGGTTGAGAACGTAGCTTACTAATGCCCAAGAACCGACTCCGGCTAATATTGCTAAGCTCATACCTACAATGGCGATCGCCCAAGGATTATCCCAAGTTGAGTTATTAGTCGGTATAGTGACAGGAGCAGGCTTATGGGAGTGCGTCTGGCTTTCTACTGGCGGGGTTTGCCCACTCTGTAGGGCGGGGGGAACTGCTGGCCTAGCTTCAGGACGACCCCCGACGGCGACAGTCTGCATCTGGGAAATATTGCGGTCTGGAGGCTTATTTGGCTGTGGTGGCTTTTCTTGGGGCTGGGCATTTAAGGCTTCGGTAAGGGCCCGACCGACTTCACGGGCATCTTGGTAGCGATCGCTCGCTCTATAACTTAACATCCGATTCAACACTTCTGTCAGACCGGGGTTAATCGGCGGTATCCACCGATACCAATTCCAACTCAGCGTCGCTTCATCAAATAATACCTGCGGAGATTGGCTGGTGAGCAAAACTACAGCCGTAACACCTAGAGCGTAAAGGTCGCTGCTAGGGTAAGCCCTGCCGGTTTGCATTTGTTCCAAAGGCGCATAGCCCATTTTTCCCACCATTGTTGCTGGTGGTGTAGAACTATACTGAAACCGGGTTACCAGTTCCTTGACGACCCCGAAGTCAATTAGCACGGGTAGGCGATCGCGCTCTCGCAGTATGATATTGTCTGGCGAGATATCTCGGTGAATAATTCCCTTGCCGTGAATATGGTGTAACACCGGCAGCAGTTGTTGCAATAGTTGCACAATCTCAACTTCCGAAAATCTTTGACCCTGCAACCTGCGTTCCTGAAGCAGAGTACGATAAGTTTTCCCTTCCACATACTCCTGCACTAGAAACAACCGCCCATCTTGCTCAAACGTGGCGCGGAACTGAGGAATTTGCGGATGCTGAACTTGATAAAGTATGGTAGCCTCTCTTTGGAAAAGCTCCTTGCACTTCTCCAGGGAATGGGCACTCGTCTGAGGCGGAATTAATTCCTTAAGAGCGCAAGGTTCGTTAAAGCGCCCCCGATCTTCTGCCAGATAAGTCCGTCCAAACCCCCCCTGACCCAAAATTTTAGCCAAGTGGTAGCGGTTTTGCAGAAGGGTTCCAATGGGAAGCGGTGGTTGCATCGCGGTTTAATCGGTAGGCAGGGGGTTAAGAGGAAATTCTTGACTGAAACATTTTAGCTCAACCGTCATAGAGCTAGAGCGTAGGGTGCGCCTTAACGACTATTATGTATCGCCTTCAGGCCGCGAAATCTCCTAGATTACCTTTTTCAGGGATTTTCGCAGATAACCCTGACGATTTGTGCAAACATATTTAAATTATTTTGGCCTGGTCAATCCAAAATCCTAGAATCCAAAATCAAAAATCGATTGACCTTAAGGGAAGTAGAGGGGGGTTTTAGGCTAAATCTAAGTGGTTTAACGGAGATCGATCGAACCCGTATTCAACAATAGTGTCTTTTCCTGAAAAGCTATCCGTAAAACCCGTGCCTAATACCCCAATTAGAGGTAATCAACGAGAAACTATCTAACGCCCCTATCTTAAACAAAAATTATGGAGAATATGGAGAAAATAGAATGATAAGATCTCAATGAACACGCTTCGAGGGTCTGCTGTGATCCGTTCTGCCACTTTGACGCTTCAGCCGACGCCACAGGTACTCTGTGCTAACAATCGCCTGAGATTGTTTTCTGGCTCAGCTAATGTGCCACTTGCTCAGGAAATTGCTCGTTACCTGGGTATGGATCTTGGGCCGATGATCCATAAGCATTTTGCCGATGGAGAAATTTACATCCAAATTCAGGAATCAATTCGCGGTTGCGATGTTTACCTGATTCAGCCAAGTTGCCGCCCTGTGAACGATCACCTGATGGAATTGCTAATTATGATTGATGCCTGTCGTCGTGCTTCGGCAAGGCAAATTACCGCAGTGATTCCTTATTATGGGTATGCCCGGGCCGATCGCAAAACAGCAGGGCGAGAGTCAATTACAGCCAAGCTGGTTGCCAACCTGATTACCGAGGCTGGGGCCGATCGCGTGCTAGCAATGGATTTGCACTCAGCTCAGATTCAAGGCTATTTCGATATTCCCTTCGATCACGTCTACAGTTCGCCGGTAATCCTCGATTACCTAGCGAGCAAACAACTAACCGATATCGTTGTTGTCTCGCCGGATGTGGGCGGTGTGGCTAGAGCCAGGGCTTTTGCCAAAAAGCTTAACGACGCCCCGCTAGCAATTATCGATAAACGCCGTCAGGCTCATAACGTGGCCGAAGTTTTGAATGTAATTGGCGATGTCGCTGGTAAAACAGCGGTATTAGTCGATGACATGATCGACACGGGTGGCACCATTACAGAAGGAGCCCGCTTGCTTCGGGAGGAAGGAGCCCGTCAGGTTTATGCCTGTGCGACTCATGCAGTGTTTTCACCCCCAGCAACTGAACGGCTATCGAGCGGTTTGTTTGAAGAAGTGATTGTGACGAATACGATTCCGGTTTCCGAAGCAAATCACTTTGACCAACTGAAGGTGCTTTCAGTGGCGAATGTATTGGGCGAGACTATCTGGCGAATTCACGAAGATAGTTCTGTTAGCAGTATGTTTCACTAAATAGTCATTGGTCATTGGTCATTAGTTTTTTGTTGTTAACCAGTGACTAATGACTAATAACTAATTACTAACGCTGCTGACTGCGAGGATCGAGAGCATCCCGCAAACCATCCCCCAGTAGGTTAAAAGCCAAGACTGTGAGGACAATCAGCAGCGCAGGCGGCCAAATTAGCCAAGGTTGTAGCACCAAAATAGAAGCGTTGGTCGCCAGAGATAGCATATTTCCCCAAGAAGGGTCAGGCTGTTGGATTCCGAGTCCGATTAAGCTGAGAACGGATTCAGCGCCGATAAAACCAGGAACTGCTAAGGTGGCGGAGATAATTACGTAAGTAACTGTCTGGGGCAAGACGTGGCGGATGATGATGTAAATAGGGTTGCCGCCCATAGCGCGTGACGCTTGTACAAATTCCCGTTCTTTAATGGATAACACTTGTCCCCGGATCACTCGCGCCAACCCTGCCCAGCCAATGAACGCGGTGATGAACACAATGAGGAGAAACCGATTGGCGCTGCTTAGTCCCGGCGGTAACACGGCTGCGAGGGCGACCAGAAGATAGATGCTGGGAATGCTCATCAGCACTTCCACAGCACGCATCAAAATGCTGTCAATCCAGCCACCGAAATAGCCGGAAATCCCACCGAAGAGTATGCCCAAGGGAAAGGAAATGGCAACTCCGACCCAACCAATGCTGAGGCTAATCCGTCCTCCATGTACTAGACGAGTAAACTGGTCGCGTCCCTGTTCGTCAGTACCCAAAAGGTTAAACTTGGCTGACCCGGTTGCGCCGAATAGGTGCCAATTGCAGGGAATACCTCCAAAAATTTCTACTTCTTCAAATTTGGGTGGTATTGGCAGGCTCAGCCGAAACAAATAGTAAGTTGGCCCCTGAACAAATAGGCTTAGAGGTGAGGGTTTTTGCCAATCTACAATTAATTTGCGATCGCCTGTCGTCAGATCTACCGGCCCTTGAGTAGTAGGATAGACATGAGGGCCGATAAACTGTCCCTCTGGCGTTTTCAAATAAATCTGGGTCGGGGGCAATAACGAACCATTAGGCTGAGACGCATAAGGATCGTAAGGCGCGACAAAATCAGCCGCAATTACTGCCAAATAGAAAACTAACAGTAACAAAGCTCCCAAACGAGCTAGAGGATTCTTTTTTAATTTCTGCCACCAGTTCATAAATTAATATTATACCTGTTCAACCAGTCGCCTTTGTTCTTCCTCAGCCTTTTCGTGTTCTACCACAAACACATTCGAGTACAAGTTAGCAATGATTTGCTTGCCTTGCTGCGTCAACTGTAGGTAACGAAGTGCATCTTTAATATACGGATGAACTCCATGCCAGTAAAACTTAGAATAGTTCCTGCGTAGATCTCCAGGATGACGGTATCCCAAGGCTTTATTCACCCCAGTCTCTTCAAACTCGTAGAACAAAGAAGTAATTTTCTTGAGGTAGCGCGGATCGCTTAGTTGGCCAATTAAATCGGCGGCCCGAACCAACTCCGCATAGTTTACCGTATTCTGACGATCTTCTGCGGCGGGAACTGGGAAGCGAGTCAGTTCAATATTACGCTTAATTGTGTGAGCATCAATTAGCTTGTGACCGCCAAAGCGTTCGTCTATAAAGAGTTTTGCCCGGTCTACGTGATAAGGGGTAAGGCTGGCATCGGAAGCCCCAAAACGCAGAGAAATCATCCCGCCGTCTTTTCCAGTCGCATACAATCCTTCGGCTTCTCTATCTTGACGGCAAACTCCTTTGACGTATCCAATGTCATGACATACCAGCGAGATAATGCAGTGTAACCAGTCTTCACAGGAAACCCCACCCTCGCGGATATGTCTTCCGCGTAAGATCTCCTGTCCGACTAAAGTCACAAGGATCGTGTGTTCAACGTCGTGATAGAGGGCGTCGCTGTTGGCGATATTTTCCAGTGCCATGCTTCCAGCCCAGCCAATAATGTCTCCGTAGTCGGGCTTGAATCCTCCATAGGTGCGGCGGTAACCGTCTCGAAGCTTTTCTACGAATGTGTCAATCAGAATTTCTGTGGCATTAAACATAATGGTTACTCGTTTGTGCTGGGTGCTGTCTGAGAAAATTGCGAGATATTAATGTTTATTATTTTTACTATTCTTATTCAAATTAGCGAAAAAAACCACTTGTTAGCGATCGCACTCTATGCTAACGCATAAACTGCTACCAGCCGATCGGCATTCGCGTATAGCTAGGATTATCCACGGTTGTATCAAAATGTGCTACACTTAAATCCAAATGCGGGTGTAGTTCAGTGGTAGAGCATCTGCTTCCCAAGCAGAGTGTCGTGGGTTCGAGTCCCATCACCCGCTCTCTAGAAAGTCACATCGGTTAGGACAGTATTAAACGCTCAAAGCAAGGCGGGGACTGTGCTGAGTACTCAGCACTCAGCACTTTGCTATAGCAGCCAAATGGATCGAGTCGAGCTAAGGCGATGCACTTGTGGTTGCTGCACTACAGCAATTAATCAGAGGTTCTTTGGCTACTTTCTCCAGTCCGACTGACTTTAACAGTTCTTGCCATGAAGCTGCAAGGGCGGGATAATTAGGATCGCTGAGTGGCAGTTCGAGTATAGTTGTCACTGCTTCGTACCATATCCCATTTTTTGCATACAGGGCTAGGCGATCGCGCTCTTGTTGAGTCTGCTTTAGCTGTTCGGCTAGAGTTGAACTCGGTTCAATTCGTTGCACCCATCCTTCCACAAAAGGATCGTTAATTGGATCGGCGATATTGCATCTGAGTGCCAATTGCCACTTATAATTTTTATCTTTTTCTAAAGGCGGTATATTCAATTCTGCAAAGGGACTGAAGCTGACAATACCGGCTTTGCCGGTAATGGCAAAGGTTTGTCGGTAAATATCTAGATCCTGGTCGTCCTTGAGAACAAATTCTACTGTACGTGCGGAAGTTGCAGGAATATAAAAGAAGAATTTCGGATTGCTTCTCACCGTTAATCCGAACTTATTTGCTGGCATCAATGCAGTTAAAGAGAGTTTGGTGTCCTGGTCATTTGCACATTGGCTACCACGCGATGCCCCACCGGCGGTGCTACTAGGTGCCCCTCGGTTTGGAGGCTGAAATGCCTGTGCAACTTCCCAACTACCAGGTATCCTTTGGGCTAGCTGTAGCTGCTTTTGCTGTGCCTGTACCAACGCTTGGAAGCGAGGGATAAGAAGGAATCCCAGAGATAGGGTGAAGGAAAGAGTTGCCAGTAGGAGGTTTTTTTTCCAAACCATAAAGATATCTGCTTGTGGAACAATGATTAAATCGGCTAATTTGTCAAACAAACAAAAGGC
Organism: Oscillatoriales cyanobacterium PMM_0008; assembly: GCA_949128025.1. GTDB lineage: Bacteria > Cyanobacteriota > Cyanobacteriia > Cyanobacteriales > Aerosakkonemataceae > Argonema. Next base: position 14,890 of record CASBRD010000014.1, read on the forward strand.
GAGATTATTTTGCTTTTGGTCGATGACAGAACTAGCATCGCCTGATGATTTAATCCTAGTCTAGTACTATATCTAAGACTTATGCACTAAGCGGATGTTCCTGCCTCCCCGCCTACCGCCAAACTACTCTTCTGCTGGGACGGGAAATATTTCAGAAAGGCGCTGCTGAAGCAACTGGGGAAATTGGGCGTAGTATTGTTGGTTGAGCGGGGAAGGGTGAGGAAGTGGCATAAGCGTCACCAGACGTTGATGCAGATTGCCTAGATCGTCTTTGGCTTGTAGGGTGATTGGAAGGCTGGTGGTATAGCGTCCGCTGCCTTCAAAAAACTCCGCCGCAACTCCTTTGCCAGCATAAGGGTAAAACCATTTGAAAGCTTCATTACCTAGCGTGATAATGCGATCGCCTTGCCAATTCATTACCAGCAAACGCTCCAGAAAGGGACGAAACCGTTTCTTCACAGGCTCCGAGTAAGCTTTGTTACCGGGTGGTTTGTAAGGAACCGTGTTGGTGAGGAGAACGCGATCGAGAACGGTTTGCAAATCTTCACTGTTACTCGGCTCTTTGCCATAGATGGCCCGGTACAGACCCCGACGTACCAGCTTGCCAGCAGCGCCGTAGAGCGGTTGACCCGCAGATACTTCATCTTTGCCCAAATCCCGCGCAAAAAAGCACAGCTGGCTTTCTAGATTGCCTGCATAGAGAATTGGCACAGTCGGCTTTAGACCCGCAGCAAGATAGACTGGTTCATCGATGGGAAAGGCAGCACTTTCCGCTTCTTGCTGGATTTCTGCTATTAATCGATCGATACTTGACATTTGACATCCTCCCACCGAAGAGTCGGAGTACCGAATATAGCGGGGGATTCCAAAGATTGCTCTTTGGGCTTCCTCTTTCTACGAGTCGGCTTACTTAATTGAGTTTCCCCAACTAAACAGAGGTCGTTCTCTCCAAAGGCGTTAATTTCCGTCTGCCCGACGGTATTTTTCAACATTTTACTTAAGATGGATAGCGCAATATTTAGAATATTAATGGCGGCGTTCCAATCTCGATCTTGAATATGCCCACAATTGGGGCATTGATGGGTTCTGGTGCTTAAGGTTTTCTTAACTACTACACCGCAATTAGAACAATCCTGCGATGTATAGTTCGGAGGGACAGCTACAACTGGCACTCCAAATACTTGACCGAAATATTCAAGCCATTGTCTAAACATCGACCAAGAAGCATCACTAATTGATTTAGCTAAACGATGATTCTTCACCATATTTCGCACCTGTAAGTCTTCAATGGCTACCAAGTCACTAGACTGGATTACGCACCTTGCTAATTTTATAACAAAGTCTTTACGCTGCCTTTCAACTTTTAGGTGTTTCCTCCCCAACCGATTCTTGGCTTTACTTCTATTTTTTGATCCAATATTTTTCCTGGAAAGTTGCCGCTGCGCTCTTTTGAGAGACTTTTCACCTTTCCTTAAAAAGCGAGGGTTTTCTATTTGATTCCCCTCTGAATCCGTATAGAAATAATTTAACCCAACATCTAGCCCTAGCATTCGGCCTGTCAATTCATGAGTTTCTTTCCTTTCGTAATTAATGCAAAACTGCACATAATATCCATCAGAACGACGAACTATTCTGACTCGTTTAATCTGACTGATTTGGTAGAAATGCAAATCTCTGGTTCCCCAGAGTTTAAAAGTACCTGCACCGAATTTGTCGGTAAAAGTGATGTATCTTTTATCATCCGACAACTTCCAGCCACAAGTTTTGTATTCAATTGATGCTCTGGTCTGCAACTGTTTAAATTTGGGATACCCTTTCTGACCAGATATCTTTTTCTTGCAGTTATCAAAGAATTTTGAGATCCCTATCCAAGCACGTTCCGCCATTGCTTGACGTGCCATTGAGTTAAGTTTTTTAACCCAAGGGAATTCGGGATTGTCAGCCAGAACTTTGCAGTATTTGTTCAAGTCCATGCCGTTTACGCCGGGATTATCCATCCAGTATCGTAAAACTTTATTCCGTACAAAAAGCCCAGTCCGCAACATCTCATCAAGGATGCGGTACTGGGCTTCTGTTCCTTTTAGCTTTGCTGAGTAAACTAGCATTTTATAGAAAACGCAGACTATAAATACAGTAGCATGATTTGTTAAAATTGGGTACATCGAGTACCCAATTTTAACCCGCCTTTCATCCCCCGCCAATCAGATATGGCGAGGGTCTTCCCGGCGGATTAGATAAAATGATTGTAATTCTTTTAACTCAGAACTCAGCACTTTTATGACTCAGCACTCAGAACTAAAGCCGAAGCACTTTTATGGCTGAGCCATTAATCGAACTGAAGGGAATTAGCAAGTCCTTTGGTGACACCGTAGTACTAGATGAAGTTGACCTGACGATTTACCAAGGCGAAGCACTGGGTATTATAGGCCCATCCGGTACGGGAAAATCGACGATTCTGCGGATAATTTCTGGATTGTTGGCTCCCGATGCAGGCGAAATTTATATTCAGGGACAAAAGCGGCTGGGGTTAGTCGAGGATGGAGTAGATCCGATCGGGATCGGGATGGTTTTCCAGCAGGCGGCTTTGTTCGACTCGCTGACGGTGGAGGAAAACGTCGGCTTTGTGCTTTTTCAACATTCTAAACTGCCGCGCCACGTAATAAGGGAACTTGTCAACCAAAAACTGGAGATGGTAGGGTTACCAAAAATTGGCGATCGCTATCCGTCTCAGTTGTCTGGCGGGATGCGTAAGCGGGTGAGTTTTGCGCGTGCGATTATGTCAAATCCAGAAAATTCTGAAGATACCCCAGAAGTTTTGCTGTACGATGAGCCTACAGCCGGACTAGACCCAATTGCTTCAACGGTGATTGAGGATTTGATCCGCCAGTTGCAGTGTCAGGACGGCGGTTGTGGCACTTATGCGATCGTAACTCACCAAGATAGCACCATCCGCCGCACTGCCTCTAGAATTGTGTGCCTCTACCGAGGTAAAGTGCAGTGGGAGGGTAGCGTCCGGGAGATCGATACGACCGAAAACCCTTTAATACGGCAATTTTTTAGCGGTAGTGTAGAAGGACCGATCCAAGTTGTCGGTTAAGATAGCTCTGGACAAGTCAATTTTGGATTTTGGATTTTGGATTTTGGATTAAAGAATATTCGCCAACTGCGACAGTATTTGGTTCTCACAAGCCTTCAAATCTAAAATCTAAAATCTAAAATCTAAAATCGGCTGAGGAGGAGGAAATGCGATCGCGAACAGTTCGAGAAGGATCTGTTGGTCTGTTGTTCTTGCTGGGAATTGGCTTATTTGGTGCATTGTTTTTGTGGTTGCGAGGGACATATTTTGGCGATCGGACCTACAAAGCTATAGTTGAATTCGCGAATGCAGCGGGTATGCAAATAGGGACACCAGTGCGGTATCGTGGCGTCGCCGTTGGCAAAGTTACAAACATCAAAGCAGGTGCTAATGGAGTCGAAGTTGAGATTGAAATTACTCAACCAGATTTGGCAATCCCTCGCGATGTTACAGTTGAAGCCAATCAATCAGGTTTAATTAGCGAAAACACGATCGACATCATACCGACAAACTCCGTACCAATAAATCTCCAAGGCGCTAACCCATTAGACCCCAACTGCAAAGATAGCAACCTGATTATTTGTAACAACGCACGTTTGCAGGGTCAAGTTGGCATCAGCCTCGACGAATTTATTCGCGTCGCCGTTCGCTTTGCTAAAGTGTACAGCGATACCAAGTTTTTTGATAACATCAACTCAGCCGTTGAAAACACATCAGTTGCGGCGCAGGGAATCACCCAAGTAACACGGGAACTCTCCGCTTTGCTCGGATCGGTAAAGCAAGATTTAAGAAACGTATCCGCTGCTGCAAATGCCGTTAATCAGACTGCCAACAAATTCGGAGGAACAGCCGACAGACTTAATCAAACTATTGTCGGATTCGGAGGAACTGCTGGTAAAGTCAATCAAACTATTGACAAATTCGGAGGAACCGCCGACAGACTCAATCAAACTATCGCCCAATTCGGAGGAACCGCTGTTAAACTTAATCAAACTGCTGATAAATTTGCGATAACTGCCAATCAAATTAATGGTACTGTTAATCAAACTGCTAATCGATTCGGCGTGACAGCCGACAAATTTGGTCGCGTTGCCGATCGAGTTTCTGTAACTGTCGATCGACTTGATTCAACCGCTACTAGGACTGCCAATAAATTCGGTACAACAGCCGATGAATTGCGTTTAACAGCTACTCAAGCCAGCGGTTTAGTAACCAACCTCAATAATCTAATTACAGCGAATCAAGCTACTCTCGTTAACACGCTAAATAATCTCAGCCAAACGAGCGATCAACTTCGCGTTACAGTTGCCAATTTAGCGCCTGCGATCGATCGCGTCACCCAAGGAGAATTGATCCGTAACTTAGAAACTCTATCTGCCAATGCTGCACAAGCTTCAGCCAACTTACGCGACGTTTCCAATACTCTCAATAGTCCGACAAATTTGCTAGTCCTGCAACAAACTTTAGATTCGGCTCGCGTAACGTTTCAGAATGCACAAAAAATCACATCTGACCTAGATGAGTTGACAGGCGATCCAGCTTTCCGCAATAATCTACGCAATCTAGTTAATGGGTTGAGTGGTTTGGTATCTTCGACAGAGCAACTACAGCAGCAAGTTGAAGTAGCGCAGTTCTTGACTCCTATGGCGGAAGCAACGAATATGCAAATTCCTGAAATAACTGGTCATATAAATTCCGCTTCTGCTAACCATTCACCTATACCGATCCCATCCCCGATTGCTGAAAATAAGCGAAATAAATTCCGCGATTGACGCTAGCTTGTCTGAAAATAAAACGTTTTTAAAGTACTATAAATTTTCTCGTGACCAGATTCAACCTGGTTATGCTGTTGTTAAAGGCTCTTCTTAGGTATGTTGTTGCGCTTCAGCGCTCTTTAAGATAGCGCTGAAGCGCAACAACATACCTAAGATTTAACTATTCGACCAGGGTGGGATTATGCCCAATCTTCGGTGTCGCTATTTCGAGTTTTATAAACTTGGCCTTTTTCATGAATTTGGCGGGTAATCTCATAAAGCTGTTCTTCGCTCATACCCCAGTTTTGGAGAACTTTTTCTAAGTCTTTCTGGATATCTGGAGCGCCTGGAAAGCCACGGTAGCGAATTTTTAGTCGCGCTAATTCGGCTTGTTTGTAGTCATTTGGCTGTCCTGACAAGAGGTTATCAACGATTTTGCGATCGGCCCAATATTGTGGATGCTGCTGTTCTTTAGTCATTGGTCATTGGTCATTGGTCAGTTGTCATTGGTCAGTTGTCATTGGTCAGTTGTCAGTGGTCAGTTGTCATTAGTCATTGAATTAGCAGTAGCGATATGCTTGGCTAAAAGTTCTTCAAAAACCGCGTACATATCTTGTGCAACCTTTTTCGGGTTCCACAACAGTGATAAAGTTTCTATCTGTTTAGATTGCACCAGTTGCTCTCGAATTGACAGCCTTAAATCGGGGTTATTACCCAATTGAATTCCCCAATCTGTATACTCTGACCAACTCTTAGCCGCACCTGCTGAAATAGAGAGTGTTTGCAGGAAAGAATACCCCATCCTAGAAAGATATGGATCGCCATATCTAGTTACCACCGGCAGATTAAACCACAACGCTTCTAGGTTATGCGTTCCACCATTATAAGGATAAGAATCGAGCAAAACGTCCGCGATTTTGTAAATCATTCTATGTTCTTCTTCCGTCTTGCTTATCGACACAAATTTGAGGCGGTGAAACCCAACGCCAATTTCTTCGCATCCTTTCTTATAAGCGGATTTAATTACTTCAGGATCGCCAGTATGACCTTTATATATCAACACGCTATCTGGGACGCGCTTGAGGATTTCGATCTGAGCTTTGATTAAATCTGGGTTCAATTTATATGCTGGTGCAACACACAGGTAGACTACCTGATCTTCAGCTATCCGCAAGGCTTTTCTGGCAGCTTCTCGATTCACGGCGTTGCATTCAAATCCAGAAATTGCCACATAACAATCTGGCATACGGATTAACTGTTCGCGGTAGTATTGTTCTACGCCTGCAGGATGCGTGTGCCGGTCACATAGGAAGTAATTAGTCGCATCTGTAAATGGTGCTTCAAATCCTAACCACGTCATACATATTGGCGCTGGTTTTTTATGGAGAATATCGACTTGAATTGGCACTGTGAGAGAATCTAAGTCGATTAATATATCCACTTTATCTTGTAATATTTGCTCGATAATATCGTTAGTATCGGCTGCACCGTTTGGAGATTTTAGGGGTCTATATAGTTTGGTACAGGCTTGTTCAAACAACTTAGTTCTATCATCGGGTTTGCGATCGCCTGTGACATACAAATAGACGTTCTGAGTTAGGTTGAACATTTCTCGGATGATGTCATAACTGCACCAGCCTACAGAATGTCTGACAAAGTAACTGGATAAAAAGCCTATTCTTAAGGATTCTGAACTCCGCTCTTTGGGCTGAATATGGGAAATTTGACTTGGCTTGGCATTGATAACTTTTTCGACATATTGTTCGCCAATAAGTTTAGCCAGTCTCAAATTAGCCTCTATATCATCCCGCAAGTAGTTGATATTAAATAATACCTGGGTGTAGACAATTGCTATTTCTTCGGTTTTCAATTCTTTCAGACGCTGATAAATTAGTGGTTCTATTTCCAAAAATTTATCTCTGGCAATTTGATTCAGGCCGGATTTGACATAAGTGTTGATAAAAGTTACGGCAGCAATTAACTTGCCTGTTTCCCCACAATTATCAATATAATTATCAGCTGCTTCTCTTAAAAGCTCAAAGTTAGAATTCTTAGCAGGAGCGCTGATTAAATGCGACATACACAAATGGCCTAGCAATCCATCGGGTTTGATTTCAATGGCTTTCTGAAGGGTGTTTATTGCATATTTGAACTTCTCGGCATTAAGTTCGCCTTGTTGATGACTTTGCCGCTGCACTGCCATGCCGATGTTATAGTAAGCTTCGGCTAAGTCGGGTTGCAGTTCGATCGCTTTTTGGAACTGGGCGATCGCTTCCTCAAACTTATCCTGTTGCGCCAGAGCCGCGCCTATGTTATAATAAGCCCGCCCAGAGTCTGGTCTAAGTTTAAGCACTTTCTGATACTGAACGATCGCTTCAAAAAACCGCTCTTGTTCTACCAAAGCATTGCCTAACTGGTTGTAGGCTTCTGCGTAATCTGGTTTGAAATCGATAGTTTTTTGGAAATGGCCGATCGCTTCTTCGATCTGGCCTTCTTGCTTGAGCGCTGTACCCAAGTTAAAGTGTGCTAAGGGGTAATCCTGTTTTAGTTGAATCGCTCGTTTGTAATATGCGATCGCCTCTGACCACTTGCCCTTTTTCCCCACAGCCGTTCCCAGGTCGTTGAGGCTTTCGGCGCTAAGGAGTTCTGGTTTGAGTTCTAAAGCCTTTTGCCAGTAAGGAACTGCCTCATCTGACCGTTCTTGCTGCATTAAAACATTTCCCATATTCCAGTGGGCAGCTGCCATCTCTGGTTTGATGGCGATCGCTTTTTCATAGTACGCGATCGCTTCAGTAGGCTGACCCAGCTTAGAAAGCATCGTACCTTTGTTGACAAGGGCTTCTGCAAACTCCGGGTTGATTTCCAGCGCCTTGGAGTAAGCCCGCAAAGCCTCTTCTATCTTGCCCTCTGCTTGCAGGCCGTTGCCCAGAGTCTTGTATGCTGGAGCAAAGTCCGGTTGCAGCTTCAGGGCGAGTTTGGCGGATGCTGTCGCTTCAGGGAATCTCTTTTGCAGCAAATAAACTTCACCGATCTCGTGATGTACCTGGGCGTAGTCTGGTTGAATTTCCAGTGCCTTTTGGTAGCTTTCTATAGCCTCATTTAATTTTCCCTGGCTTTTGAGCTGGTTGCCAGTTTCGCAGAAGTTTTTAGCTGTTTGGGGTGAATGAAGTTCCGATTGCATCCTTGACGCTGCCCTCAACGCGGTAAAGTTAACGCTGGAGTTAATTCTAATCTGTGATTGACAATTTGTGAGGTCAAGTCGGGAGATGGGGAGAGAATGACCACTGACCACTGACCACTGACCACTGACCATTGACCACTGACCAAAAAGGAGTTTTCGTAATGAGTGCAGAAATAGACGCCACTACGTTGATGAAACAACAAGTTGGCAAAGCCGCCGCAGACCGCGTACAGTCAGGTTCTATAGTGGGACTTGGAACGGGATCTACTACAGCTTACGCGATCCAGTTTTTGGGCGATCGCCTTAAATCTGGGGAATTAAAAGATATCATAGGCGTCCCCACATCGTTTCAGGCGGAAGTGCTGGCTAAACAGTACGGGATTCCACTAACGACACTGGATGCGATCGATCATATTGATATTGCGATCGATGGCGCTGATGAAGTTGACCCCCAACTTAATTTAATCAAAGGTGGCGGTGCCGCCCACACCCGCGAAAAAATCGTCGATAGTCTAGCCGACCTGTTTATTGTAGTGGTGGACAGTTCCAAACTGGTAGACAAACTCGGATCTACCTTCAAGCTACCAGTGGAAGTGATACCGATGGCATACGCACCCGTCATGCGTGCCATTCAAAAACTCGGCGGTAAGCCAGAATTGCGTATGGGCGTCAAAAAAGCTGGCCCGGTAATTACCGACCAAGGCAACATGGTAATTGATGTCAAATTTGACACTATTGACAACCCAGCCGAACTGGAAAAAACACTCAATAACATTCCCGGTGTTTTGGAAAATGGCTTATTCGTAGGCGTCACGAATTTGGTGCTGGTAGGCGAAGTCAAAGATGGTCAGCCCAGCGTCCGCGAGATTACCTAATCAGGTCGTCATTAGTCATCAGTCATTAGACATCTCCAGAAAACATTGTATTGATTTGTAGTATTTTGTAGGGGCGAAGCATTTGGGGGAGAATTTGACGGAAAAATTAGAGATCTGGATATCCCAAATGCTTCGCCCTGCC
>CASBRD010000015.1 GCA_949128025.1 Oscillatoriales cyanobacterium PMM_0008
ATTATGGACATGAATCCTAAATCGGAAATTTATGCCAAGATGCCGCCGTATATTCTTACTTTGCTGAAAAGTACCGAACCTTGGTTGGATGAATATTTCAGTTTGGATATTGAAGAAGCCTTGGTAGAAGCGGGTTTTGCGGCACCGACTGTTATTCGCAACAGCCCTCGTCACCGCACTATTATCGCGATCGGTGGGTAGTAGGTACGTAGTTGCGTTTTAGCGCTAAAGCGCAACTACGTACCTATTACCTAAACCACGGTGAAATCCTGTTGAGTGATATTGCTAGCTTGCACCCCAGTTATGGAAGCTAAGACTTGATTATTGCTGGCGACACGGATCGAAGTTGCGTCGCCGCTTTGAACAATGGCCAGCTGCTCAAACGTCAAACCACCGGATAATCCCAGTAAATCTTGACCGTTTTCAAAGTCGAGAACAGTGTCATTTCCAGCGCCGGTTGCCAACACAAAGCGATCGCTACCGCTACCCCCAATCAACGTATCATTGCCCAAGTCCCCCCACAAGAAGTCATCGCCGCTACCGCCCATGAGCATATCATTGTCCTTACCTCCCCGCAGGCTATCGTTACCTTCACCGCCGTTTAAAGATTGACACTCCCACCCCTAAAGGGGATGGGATTCTTAAGACATTTCGATCTTAATATCCCTATCGCTAGGGTTTCCGGGCGCAATCTTTTTGCCTTAAAAAAGGTGGGCTGCTAGTTAGAGTCGATAGAGGCATTGCTACCTCTACCTCTCCTTCAGAACCGGACGTGAGACTTTCACCTCATCCGGCTCCTTGATAACTCCACCCTTGTCATGGGTACGATTCAAAACGGATGCTCGTCATAGTTCTTGTTTTAGGGAGCCATCTGAGGCCGTTTTTGTGTCGTGACAATGTTTATGCAGAAGTTGACGATTATCTTGAGTGTCTTTACCACCCAAGGATTTTGGTATTTTATGGTCAATTTCTACAATGTCCGTACTCGTGAAGTACAGACCACAGTGAGGACAAATACCCTTTTGCCTCTTGATGAGTGATGATACCCTGTTTGGTGTTTCTGGGTATTCTCCTCTACGCTTGCTCCAATAAATCCAGTCACCGTTGTACGGACTAGCGTTACCTTTAACTTTGACGTGCCTAATGATGGCTGTCGCTGCATGGTTCATTAGTTCTAATCCGTCCTCAGTGCTGAAACACCAATTTTGGTCGTCTACTGTTCTCCAGTATTTGTCCTTGTTGATGCTACCTTTTCCCCTTGCTCTTGCCCAAGCTCGTAATTTATCGTAAGTCAGGTTTTTGCATTTTGAGAATGTTTCCTTGCTTACTACTGTGGAGTAATAGTTTGACCATCCCCTTATGATTGGGTTCAGTTTGCTAATTAAAGCAGCTTGCGGGGCGGTTTTATGGGTGTCTATTACTTCTGCTATCTTGGCTAGATGGGCTTTGATTTTGGGCTTTGAAGGGGTGATTAGTGTAGTAAATCCTAGTGGGATTCCATGTGGATTCTTGGCACATCTGTAGTTACCTACTTTATGCTGTTGTACATGGAATCCCAGAAACTCAAACCCAACATTTCCATTGTATTCGTTAAGGGTGTGGGTTAATTTTGTCTTACTTGGTTTTAATTCTAATCCTATGTCACTTAACCAATCAGCTATTATCTTTTGACAAGCGATAACTACGTTAACGTCTTCATGTATTATCACAAAGTCATCGGCGTATCGAATTAAACTTAGGGCTTGACGATTATCTCGTTTATTCCCTTTAAGCGTCTCCGCAAATTGTTTAACCCGTTCCTCCATACCATGTAAGGCAATATTCGCAAGTAAGGGTGATATTACCCCGCCCTGTGGTGTACCATCATTAGTATTGGAGAACCTTCCGTTTTCCATTACCCCTGCCTTAAGCCAGGACTTCAGTTGTCGTCTTAAGGTGGGGTATGTTTTTACCTTGTCTATCAGAGCATATTGGTCTATACGGTCAAAGCATTTTGTAATATCAGCATCAAGCACGTACTTGGCTTTTTGTCTAATACCGCTGTATATTGCCTCAATCGCATCGTGACAAGAACGCCCTGGTCTAAAACCATAACTGTTTGGCTCAAATTTAGCCTCCCATTCAGGTTCTAACGCTATTTTTACAAGCGCTTGCAAGGCGCGGTCGTTTATTGTGGGTATTCCTAAAGGTCGCTTTTCCTCTGAACCGGGTTTAGGTATCATTACCCTACGAGTAGGTTTTGCCTTTCCTGTTAGCTTTAGGCGACTAACTAAGGTTGTACGTTGCTTTGGAGTTAACGATTTAACGCCATCCACACCAGCCGTATTTTTACCTTGGTTATCTTGTGTTACCCGACGTACCGCTATACACTTTGCTGACCAAGACCTAATCAAGGTCTTTTGAAGTTTGCGAACGGTTTTGACATCGCCACGTTCACTCGCTTGATAGATTCTCTTTTGCAGCTTAAAAACCAATCGCTCGGCTTTACACCAGTTGATTTGATTCCATTCCACCGTCAGATTGTTCTGCGTTTTAGACATATTTACTGCTACTAAAAACTCCATCTGTGGAATTACCGTGTATCTGTCAGCCTATCCTCACCATTACAGCGAGGCATTTGCTTCTGATACAATCCCTTCCTTTTAAATCTTTCGTTAGCTACTTACTGGATTTCGACCTCTCCAGAGATTTAAAAGGGTTACTTCGTTCCAATTACACAAATTTGAGTCTTTAGCGTGATGCTTTCCACCGGGGTTATGGGTAATGCTTGTAGGTCGGCTACGAAACCGCCTATACCCTATCCTTGCCTTTTGGCTTGGTGTTAACCATTCTTTACCGCGTCTCTCAGCGGATTCTTGGTTCAGCCGTTACACCATTTGCAATTACGATGGTTCAGACACATCTTTGATTTTTCGCTACGCATGGACTCCGGCTCGACAGTTACCGGGTTCGGCTCCTAGTAGTTCTGCCTTTTATCCCCGCTTTAGCCTATTAGTTGCTACCTAATAAACTAGGGGATATGCTTTCACCGCTGCATCTGCGGGATAGGTTTCGCACCTACTTGTATAATTAGTTGTCTGGCTAATGGAACCAGCTAGCCGTCCCTGGGTGTTTCTACCCATTTAGGTTAAACGAATCGCACTCCTAGTCTTACAACTAGCTCCTCAGACGTTTTGGGATATAAATCCCTGGTTTCGTGGAGTCCCCGCGTACCATTTAAAATGGTTAGGCATTTGCTTCCCAAACTCAAGTTTGTGTATCCATCCCATCGAAACAATTTTACAGGAAAAAGAAAGATTCTTTTCTAATACTTTACAAATCTTAGAAAATAATATCAGGACTGCGGCTAAAACCGCAGCGCCTATCCCAACCCCTCTTATGGGTGGGCTTGCGGCGCGACTAAATTCTGTCAACGCCCTGATTGCCAAAGAGCATATCATTGCCCAAATCGCCACCAAGGTTGTCATCGCCATTGCTGCCAGTCAGAGTTTCCCGGATTAAATCTAGGATCGAAGCCGAAGCGAGGACGGACATAACTATCACCTGTATCCGGATCGGAATTATCTAAGGCTGAGTTACCAGTATTAAACCTTCCGTCGCTGCCAGCAATCGTTGTGCCGTAAGTCGTGACTATGCCATAGTTTGCTAGATTCTGGAAGCTCAGACCCTGGCCTTTGCCTGCGGTGTAGAAATTACTCAGGGTATTGCCTTGTTCGCCTGCTGCAATACGTTTGGCAATGGCAGCAGTACGAGCCATTTCCCAGCCCATACCATCGCCAATCATGATGATTATGTTCTTAGTCATGAATGATAGATGTCTCCAGCTTAATGATGTCTATCGATGTGGGTTAGCAACCTTAAAATTTCCGACATTCGTTGAATTAAGGGAAGTTTTTCTTCCCTTAATTCAACGAATGTCGTAGCCAGCGTTGTTAGTAACGTTCTTTGTAAAAAGTTTTGCAGGAGTTTTTATGCCTTTTTTATTACCTAATAATTAGCATCCCTCTTAAAGCATACTTCCTCAAAATTAACCTCACTAACTATCTGGAAGTTTAACCCCCCTTAACTGGCCTTCCAAACTATCTCACTCTCAGGTTTAGATTTGACTAAGAAATTACTATGATTTGGTTAAAACTAACTAAAAAAAATGCTAAGGGCAAAATTGTCAGGACTTACGCAAATCTACATTTGATATCGTGTCCGGTTGCATCGTTAGTGTAAGAGTGATACGGAAATTGTCTGTTGTCATCGGGGGGTAAATTTTTACCGCAGATGAAGACAGATAAACGCAGATAAACGCAGATAAGAGAGCGATTTTTTAAGCAATTGATGCTACCGGACATGATCTGAGAGGTTAGCTGTAGAGTTGTGGTGGGCAAAGCCCACCCTACTGCTGTCAATTCAAATCGCGTAGCAGATGGCGATGCGTTATTATTTGATATGATTTCGCTCCTGTTTATTTGTGATTTAAAAATATTAAAAATATTCTAATTGGCTTGGATGTGCTATTATTTAAAATCTAAAATGGTAAAGTTTAGGCAGCTTCTCTCCAATGGCAGAAGCCAGATCGGGTGTATTCCTGCGATCGTTATATTTATGTCAAACTAACGATAAGGGGAAAAAGAATCCGTGATTGCTAATCAACACGAGAAAGGTTGGGAAGTGATTTACCATCGCGCCCACGC
>CASBRD010000016.1 GCA_949128025.1 Oscillatoriales cyanobacterium PMM_0008
AAGGCAAGGATAGCAGACCGCCTTATGGCAAAAGGATTGCGCCCAAGAACCCTAGCAATAGGGATATTAAGACTGAAATGTCTTAAGAATCCCACCTCCTTTAGGGGTGGGAGTGTCAAGATTATGGTGCGGTTAAAGCTCAATTGACCGAACCAATTCTAGATTAAAGAATGCCGATTTTAGATTTTTATGATTCGTGGATCGTCCCTTGTCACTGACATAAATCTAAAATCGGTTGATTATTTCATCTTGACGGGAACCTTGAGGTCTGACGAAAGTTGACCGTCTGGTTTAATTTGTTCGCCTTCAATAAACGAACGCAACATCCAAGCGATTTGCTCATGCTGCTCCATCAGTCCAGTCAGGAAATCGGCAGTACCTTGATCGTGGAAATTTTCAGAGCATCGATCGATATGATCGCGCATATTGCGGATAACTTGCTCGTGATCTGCCACTAGGTTTTCTACCATGCCCTCTGCATTGGGGAGAGTTCCAGCATCTTCTTTGATAGTGGCATACTTCAGGAAGCCTTCAGCAGTACCGATAGGGTAGCCACCCAAGGTGCGAACCCGCTCCGCCATCGCATCAATGTTTTCCGTCAAAGCGTTGTAATGTTCTTCCCACATTTGGTGCAGCGAACGGAATTGCGGCCCCACTACATCCCAGTGGTACTTCTTGGTTTTGATCAACAGCAGATAGGCATCGGACAAGTCGCAATTCAACAAATCGATTACACCTTGACGCTGCTCTTGGGATAAACCTATATTTAACGGGCGCATCCTTTAAGACTCCTTAGTTTTACACTTTTCCAGTAAACCAAATTTATATACGCTCCTTCATCAGCCAAATGAGAGAATTCAAATATATATCTAGTCAGTTCTAAAGATGTATTTTATAGTTAATAAATCTGCTGCAAGGCATCCAACTAAAGACAGAGTTATGTAAAATATTTACCTTTAGGAATAGCGTCCGCTCACCTACTTGGGTTTTGGCTCTAGAATTTATGAGTAGCGATCGCACAATTAAGATTAGTTGCTGGCTAATTTCTGGACAAATGCGGCGTGTTCGGGAGATTTTACCCCCGCTTGTAAAACCGCCAACACGCCCGACATATTCCCAGATAATAACTCTGCAACCGCTAACCACAACCCCGGAAAGACTCGACTCCGCACAATCCCATCGGAATCGGCGAGTAAATCCAGATATTCACCCTTTTCTAGATACAGCCAGCTAATTTTGCGATCGAGGACTTGCCAAACAATATATTCCTTTACACCATTACGGCGATAAGCTTGCTTTTTGGCATGAAGGTCGATCGCGACGCTGCTAGCCGCAATTTCAACGATTAACTCTGGTGCGCCTTCGACATAATCATCGTCACTCAGTTGCGCTTGACCGCCTGCTTCTGGAAGTATGAGCAGAACAACATCCGGTTGAGGTTCATTGTCGATATCGAGCCGTACAGTTGGAGCATCTCCTACAGCAACGCCGGGTGTCATAGCTTCGTAAGTTCCTAGCCATACGATCGCCCAACTGTGGGGTTGACTGTGGCTCTTAAAGCGCAGTGCAGCGGGCATATAGACAATTCCTTCGATCAGTTCGGCTTTTTTCAGGTTTGGCATAGCGTTGTAGCGTAGCTCAAATTCGTAACGGTTTAAGCGATCGCCATTTTCCAGGAAGGGAATTGTCAAACCTGGGGAAGGTGTTTTAACCATAGCTGCTGTAGTTAACTCAAGTTGCTAGTTACTTGCACTCTGGGTACGTTGTTGCGATGCCGCGCTCTTATACCAACTTGGATAAGAGCGCGGCATCGCAACAACATACCTAATACCAGCCTCAATTATATAACTAGCAACTTGCGTTAGTTAGAGTAAACCTATGCTCATCCTACCGAATCGGGTCGGGCTTGGTGCATTTGGGCGATCGTATCGCAATAATTTCTGGGCGTACCGATATCCAAAAAATCGCCCTCCACTTCATAAGCAAGACCTCCATCTGTGCTTATCCAGCGGCGCAGAGAAGCTGATAAATCCAGTTCCCCCTGATGCTGTTCCCTAACAGTTTGGAGGTATTCCATAAAATGACCGGGAAGCAAATAAATACCGAAGATGCAGAAGTATTCCCTCATGTGACTTCCGGGGATGCGGAGAGTCGCTTGTGCGTCGCTGGGCGAAGGTTTCTCGCGCATATCGGTCAACTCAAAAACAGAAGATCGATCGGGCATTATACGGACTCCCACCACACCTAGTTGGCCGATCTCGCTTTCGTCGCGCCTAGTGACACCCAACACACCTTTGCCGAATTGGGCTCCAATATCCAGCACTTGACGCACGCAAGGAACGGTGGAGCTAGACTTGTAAAGATGATCGCCCAAAAGTAATACAAAAGGCTCGTCACCCACAACTTGGCGACATTGAAGCACCGCATCGCCAAAACCCCTTGCTTCTAACTGATAGACATAGCGCAAGTGTTCCGAAAGCGGTTTAAGCTCGTTCCAAGCATCAAAAATCCGTTTGCCAGAAACGCCTTCCAGAATACCCGCTGGCGGTTCGTCGAAGTAAGCGCGAATTAATTCACCGTCGCGGGGAGATACGATTAACACTACTTCATCTACACCTCCAGCTAAAGCTTCCCGCACAATCCAATCTACCGCCGGACGCAGGGAACCATCTTGTCCCGGAACTGGCAATAAAGCCTTGGGGATAACTTTTGTGGCCGGGTAGAGGCGAGAAGCAAGACCAGCTAACGGTATAACAGCGCGTGTTGGTTTCATTTTTTTTGACACTCCCACACAATCAAGGATGTGGGATTCTTAAGAGATTTCCCTCTTAATACCCCTATTACTAGGGTTCTTGGGCGCAATCCTTTTGCCAAAAATGGCGGTCTGCTATCCTTGCCTTTCAGCAAGCTCCTCAAGCGTAACTTCCCCTCAGTCCGAGGGCAGG
>CASBRD010000017.1 GCA_949128025.1 Oscillatoriales cyanobacterium PMM_0008
ACTGACCACTGACCACTGACCACTGACCACTGACCACTGACCACTGACCACTGACCACTGACCACTGACCACTGACCACTGACCAATGACCAATGACCACTGACCACTGACCACTGACCACTGACCACTGACCACTGACCACTGACCACTGACCACTGACCAATAACCACTGACCAATAACCACTGACCAATAACCAATTCACCACAAGCCTCTCTTACCGCTGGGTCGCACTGTCATCCAGTTTGTCTTTGCCATCGCCAACTGCTCTTCCGTTATTCTGGCACCCGTAAGATTGGCTCCACACAGGTTCGCTCCCCGGAGATTAGCATTGCTCAGATGAGCGTAGCTGAGGTCTGCCCCTCTCAAATCAGCCCCTTCTAAGTCGGCGTAACTTAAATAAGCCCTGCCCAAGTTAGCATCCTTCAGGATTGCGTAATTTAAACTCGCCCGACCAAAATCGGCCTGAAACAAATTCGATCCTTGGAGATTTGTTTTGTTCAACCTGGCTTGGTGAAAAATAGCTTCCGATAAGTTAGCTTTTTGCAGATTCAGCAAGCTGAGATTTTGTTGTGCAAAATCCCGTCTGCCTTTGTTATAGGCTGATTGCACCTCTTGGGAATCTAGCTTGCGCGGCACCTTAGCTTTATTTCCGTTAGAACCGCTGCTCTGTCCTGTGTTACCACCAGTTCTACCCATACCGCTGCGACTTCCTGCTATGCCGGAGTTTATATCCGTTCCTTCTAGCCTGGTTCGCCTTGCCCGAATAGCCATTGCCGCACGCGACTGATTCGCTGACCCAGCCGAACCTCCTGAAGCACCAGCAGCCGAACCACCAGAAATCAGCCCCAATCTGCTTGCTTGTGGCTGGGAGATACCACTAGCGGGAGAGACTAGACCCTGAGCTAAGCTATCCATGTATGGCTCTAGCTCAAGCGCTCTGAGGACTTCATTGGAAGACTGATAGCGATGCCGGACTGACACCTCCAACATTTTCTTGAGGACTTCTACAAAATGCGGGCTGACGCGGATGTGTTTTTCCCAGAGCATCTCGCCTGTTGAGGGATTGTAGTCTAAGTCTTTGGGAGATTTGGCAGTGAGTAGATAAATACAAGTGATTCCTGCTGCGTAGATATCGCTGGCGTAAACCGGGCGCATGGCCATTTGCTCTGGTGGCGCAAAACCAGGGGTGCCAATGGCATAGGCAGTCAAGGCTGTTTGCTCAGAAGCACTCGAAGCTGTTTGGTTTACTTGGTTTTTAACTGCTCCAAAGTCAATCAGCACAAGTTTTTTGTCTTCTAGGCGGCGAATCAGGTTGGCAGGCTTGATGTCGCGGTGAATTACCTGCTGACTGTGGATGTAGTGCAACACCGGCAGCAGTTCGCTCAAGAATTGTTTGACGCCCTCTTCGCTAAATGGGCCATTTTGTTTGACTTCCTGCTGTAGGGTTGAGCCGGACACATACTCCTGAACCAAATAAAATTGTTGATTGTCTTCAAAGTAATCGAGCAGTCGCGGCACCTGGGGATGGTTGCCAATCTTACCCAGGGTTTTGGCCTCGCGCTCAAACAAGTCTCGCGCCATCTGGAAAACGTGCGGTGCTGTTGCCGTGGGGCGCAGTTGCTTGATCACGCAGCTGGGCTGACCGGGCAACAACTCGTCTATGGCTAAAAAAGTAGCCCCGAAGCCACCTTGTCCCAGTGGTGTTGTGGCGCGATAGCGATCGCGTAGCCGCACTTTGGTTCCACACGCCTGACAAATGTCGGTATGCTCCGGGTTTTCTGGATTGGGACAGGCTGGATTTAAGCAATAGCTCATTCAGCTTCACTCGCTTCAGGATTAATCAGCGGTCTTAGAGTGCCCTACTTTCATTATCTGGGCATAAATGAACAAATACAGTGGTATCTGTGGAAAAAATATTTTAAAGAGTTGATAAAGAAACACTAACAGTACTTAAAGTGTTCGTAAATATCCGAATATTTACTTACCATGAAATTGCCTAACCATTTAACTCACCTAACCTAGAATGCCCAAGCCTGCCTGGAAAGGTAACAAGAAGCCTTGGATCGGGTGAGCGCCCTTGATAAAATAGTCAGTCTGACATAGGTAAAGGCGTCAAGAGCAAATGCGTATCTCTCTGAACTGGCTGCGGGAACTGGTCGATTTCACGATGACCCCAGAAGAGTTGGCTCATACCCTGACAATGGCTGGGTTTGAAGTGGAAGATATTGAAGATCGGCGCACTTGGGCTGATGGTGTGGTTGTCGGCAAGGTGCTTAGTTGTCAACCCCATCCCAATGCCGATAAGTTGAGAGTCTGCGAAGTCGATATCGGTGCGGCGGCACCTTTAAATATAGTCTGCGGCGCGGCGAATGTCCGGGCAGACCTGTATGTGCCAGTAGCTACTGTAGGTACACATCTGCCCATCATCGATCTGAAACTTCGGCCTACAAAACTGCGGGGCATCCGCTCGGAGGGGATGATTTGTTCTCTAGCAGAACTCGGTCTGGCCAAAGAATCGGCTGGAATTCATAGTTTTGAAGCAGAAAACCTGCAACTGGGCAGCGATGTTCGGCCTCTGCTGGGTCTAGATGATGCGATTTTAGACATAACGGCAACTGCTAATCGAGCTGATGCTTTGAGTATGGTAGGCATAGCGCGGGAGGTAGCGGCGCTGACTGGGGCAACCTTGAAATTACCAGAAGCAGTTGAGGTATCAATTCCAGATAAAGGATCGGGCCTAAATCTGAAAATTCAGGAGCCTCAAGCTTGTCCTGCATACATTGGAACTACGATCGCACAAGTAAAAATTGGCCCTTCTCCCGATTGGTTACAACGACGTTTACAAGCATCTGGGGTTCGACCTATTAACAATGTAGTCGATATCACTAACTACATTCTATGGGAATGGGGCCAGCCGCTGCACGCTTTCGATCGCGATCGCTTACTAGCAGTAGGAGGTAAAGATTCCCTGACAATTGGCGTCCGTTTAGCTAATACAGGAGAATCTTTTAAAACTCTGGACAATCAAACCCGCACCCTCCAACCGCAAACTCTCCTGATCACATCTAATGACAAACCAGTCGCCCTTGGTGGCGTCATGGGCGGTGAAGAAACCGAAGTCCACGACAAAACTCAAAATATCTTTTTGGAAGCCGCCCTGTTCGATATGATGGCAATTCGCCGTTCTGCCCGCAGTCAAGGTTTGCGGACTGAGGCTTCGGCCCGCTACGAACGGGGGGTTAATCAGGCAGAATTGGAAGTCGCCTGTCGCCGTGCGATCGCAATGATCTGCGAATTGGCAGGTGGCGTCCTGGTGGGGCAAGAAATGGCCGACGCTAGGCCAAATCAGTCCGCTTGGACGCGATCGATCGAACTGCGTATCGATCGAGTAAACCAGGTTTTAGGCCCGGTAGATTTGGGAGAAGATGATATTGGGGAACTGCAAGCAGAGGAAATCCAACGTATCCTCACCGCTTTGGGATGTAAAGTTGTTCCCACGGCACAAGAGGGCGTCTTTTCGGTGACTGTACCGCCCTATCGCTACCGAGATTTAGAGCGGGAAATCGATTTAATAGAAGAAATTGCCCGTCTGTACGGTTACGACAATTTCTGCGACGATTTGCCGGAAGAGTCAGAAGCAGGGTATCTTTCAGCTGACCAGTTACTAACCCGAAAACTGCGAGAAGCTTTCCGGGGATCTGGATTGACGGAATTGGTGCATTACTCCCTAGTAAAACCGGAAGGGGATGCAAAAATTGTGCTTCGGAATCCCATGTTCGCCGAATATTCAGCTTTGCGGAAAGATATCATATCCGGGCTCATCGATGCTTTTCAATACAATCTGGAACAGGGAAATGGCCCGCTGAACGGGTTTGAAATTGGTCGGATATTTTGGCAAGAAGAAGATGGGCTAATGGAAGCAGACTCCTTAGCCGGTATCATAGGAGGCGATCCTACACTCGGTCGCTGGAGTCGGTCTGGTCGGGAACAACCGATGACTTGGTTTGAAGCGAAGGGTGTTCTGGAAAGCGTATTTGGACGATTAAATTTCCAAGTAGAATACCAACCAGACCGGCGAGATCTGCGTCTGCATCCGGGACGCACGGCATCTTTGTGGGTGCAGGGCGATCGCTTGGGGACGTTTGGACAACTGCATCCCCAATTGCGGAAAGAACGGGATTTGCCAGATGCAGTCTATGTTTTCGAGCTGGATTTGGATGTGTTGCTGGATTATCTGGATCGGGATGAAAACTTTATTCCTACGTTCCACCCGTATTCCAATTTTCCAACATCCGATCGCGATATTGCTTTCTTTGCACCCTCTGCTGTTCATGTTGCGGAACTTGAACGGGTAATGGCTAAAGCTGCTGGTAATCTATTGGAGTCCGTGGAATTGTTTGATGAATATAAGGGTGAGAATGTCCCAGAAGGTCAACGCAGTCTGGCGTTTCGGTTAGTATATCGATCGAGCGATCGCACCCTCACCGACGAAGACATCGAACCCGTACATCAAAAAGTCCGCGAAGCCCTCGCCGAAAAGTTCAGCGTCAACCTCAGAAGTTAATCGATTTTGGATTTTGGATTTAATACCAAATCCGGGTTAACTACCCCCTTTTTCTGTCAGCCCGCGCAGGCGGGCTTTGTTTGTGTAGCCGCGACTTTAGTCGTCTAGGCAAGCAGATTTGGTATAATCCAAAATCTAAAATCCAAAATCTAAAATCCTTTCATCCAAAATCTGCCTATGCCTAAGTATGTGTTGTGGGGAAGTTATTGCGAGGATGTCCTAGAAAAACGAGATCCTTACCGCCAAGATCATTTAGATGGACTTGCCGTCCAAAAACAATCTGGTGTCCTGATTACGATCGGCCCCACCAAGGATTTGACCAAAGTCTTCGGTATTTACGAAGCACCAGACGAAGCTACCGTCCGCCAGTTGATTGAAGCCGATCCATATTGGCAAAACGGCATCTGGACGGAATACGAAGTGCGGGAGTGGATTCAAGGAATTTGAAAATAGTAATGGGTAATCAGTTAATAATAATTCTGATTACCCATAACACTTCAAAAGACAGCTAGTATCCAGATGCCGGATCGCCTGGGACGATTCGCATATCTTTTGCGTACCGATCGTATATAGCCACCATCTTTTTCAACTGATCTGGATAAACTTGCGACAGATCGTTCAATTCTCTGGGGTCTATCCGAAGATTATAAAGTTTCCAGGTATTATCCCCCCAGGGTTGATTTAGTTGAAGAATTTTCCAGTCTCCTAAAACCACAAACTTGTTGCTAGTGCCGAAAACTTCTTGTACAATCGGATCGGTCGGACCATATACCTGCGCTGATTTGCCTTCTAGGAAAGGACGTAGAGAACGGCCTTCCAAGGGAACAACGGGACGACCTTGGTAAGTATTTCCCGGAGGATTCACCCCTGCGTAATTTAGCACGGTGGGCACAATGTCTACTCGCGGGTAAAGGCATCACTTTTGCGTCCCGACATCACGCCACCACCAGGATATGAAATGAATGCTGGTACGCGAA
The DNA here is from genome assembly GCA_949128025.1 of Oscillatoriales cyanobacterium PMM_0008. Lineage (GTDB taxonomy): Bacteria > Cyanobacteriota > Cyanobacteriia > Cyanobacteriales > Aerosakkonemataceae > Argonema. The sequence goes on from CASBRD010000017.1 coordinate 5,543, forward strand.
CCCCGCCTTCAGAGTGTCTTGCCTTACTCCATAGTAAAGGTGTTGTTGATGGTTGCGCCCAATTTATACCTAAAGAAACGTAGGAGTTAACTTTTCCTATATTCTCATAGCTGTTGTTCATTCCTACCTTCTTAAACCATTCCTGGAACTCAGGAGAAGGAGATTCTTTGCCATTCGTTGTGTTGACAAAGTCTAGACCAGAACCACCATTGTCAGACAGAAAGACGAAGACGGTATTGTCATATTCACCAATCTGTTTTAAGTGGGTAACCAGTCTGCCTATGTTATCGTCTAGAGCGTTTAGCATCCCCCCATAGATTGCCATTTTTTTAGAATTAAAGCGCCTTTCCTCCGGGGACAAACTATCCCAGGCGGGCACCATTGGCCATCTGGGTGGCAACGATACGTAGTCGGGAATTAACCCCAGCTGCTTCTGGCGATTAAAGCGTTGTTCCCGCAACTTATCCCAGCCCATGTCATACTTGCCCATATACTTTTGGATGTATTCGTCAGGCGCGTGTAAGGGGGCGTGAACCGCTTGGTAGGAAGTGTAAACAAAGAATGGTTTGCCGTCGCCGCGATTTTTATTGATGTATTCAATCGCTTTGTCGGTATAAGTCCGGGAAGAGTAGTGGTTAGCTGGCAAAGAGGTGACTCGTTTACCATTATCGAAAAATATCGATGTGGCATTTGGTTCCTCTCCCACGAGATTAAAGTGACTGCCGCCACCTTGCATCAAGGCAAAGGATTGCTCAAAGCCTCGTTCCGAAGGACGATATCCTGGCTCTTCCCCCAAATGCCACTTACCTACCATATAGGTGTGGTAGCCCGCATCTTTCAAGAGTTGGGGTAGGGGGACAACTCGGTTATTGAGATACCCTTCATATCCAGGCTGACCTTTCTGAGCCTGGGATTGTAATCCGTCCATAGTAGCTAACCCATTTTGGTGGTTGTCTACCCCGCTGATTAACATCGCACGGCTGGGCGAACAGGTTGGTGCGGTATGGAAGTTAGTTAACATCATCCCCGACTTGGCCAAAGCTTCTATATTCGGGGTGGGAACTTCACCTCCATACATGGGTAGATCCGCATACCCCAGGTCATCGGCTATCAAGAACACAATATTGGGGCGCTTGGTTCCAGCATTGCTGGTTATGGCTTCTGAGCTTTTTCTCGAAGTTGAAATGCCCATAATGGTAAGGGCTGTGCAACTTGCTACGAAGACAAATTTTTGAAATTGTTGCTTCACAATCTATTAAATCTCCCTAAGTTGGGAATACACACCAGAACTATACTCAGGATTTAGAGAAGGTGAAGTATCATCAACAAGGTTACACCAAAAGGAAGATTTATATCGCTCTTGACGGGATTATACGGATACGATCGCTTTTTGCGATCGCATTATTCGGTTCTATCAAGTTTAGGCACACCATTCCCGCAGCGATCGTACCTGTTCTGCAATCTGATAGCTGCAACAACGGCTTGCCCGTCATGGCGCGGTAAGGAACCTTGTCGAAGCGGCTAAGGATTTTTGGCAGAATACATCGCACCTCCTCGCCTACAGGTTCATCCGCAATGTTATCTGCTCCGAAAAACTTGCCTAAACCTAACCAAACTTAGTCAATTCGGTTTAGGCCAACTTATCCACGCTGACTAAGAATGAGCAATAATTAGGTAAGAAATCTCTTTTTAATGTTGCAATGGCCTCCGAAACCACTCCAGGAAATCCCGAAACTACAGGCGCAGATGCGATCGATCGAGCGATCGCTCAAGGATTAGACTTTGACGGTTCCCCCATTCCCCCTGTCAAACTGGAACTCTACAATAAGGTGATGGGACTAGAAGCAGGACGGCAAAGAAGCGGTGTATCGAATACGATGCGATCGCGCATTGTTCGCATTGGCGCTAAGCACATTCCCCAGGAAGAACTTAACCAAATGCTAATAGACGCCAACTTTGCCCCCCTCAAAGACAAAGAAATTGCCTTCTATTATGGCGGAAAATAAAACCAATATTAGGCATTAGTTATTAGTCATTTGTCCTTTGCTAATGACTAATGACCAATGACTAATGACCAATGACTAATGACAAATGACCAATGACTAATGACAAATTAGTATGCAGCTAGGAAACTTGACAGACTACCCCTATCCTTCAGGACGGCGGGTAATAATGGGACAGCGGGGTGCCGTGGCGACAAGTCAACCCCTAGCTACTTTGGCAGGCATGGAAATGCTCATGTCTGGGGGAAATGCGGTAGATGCGGCGGTAGCGATGGCGATCGCACTTACCGTAGTCGAACCCACCTCCAACGGCATTGGTGGCGACGCTTTTGCCTTAGTTTGGGATAGCAAATTGCACGGTTTAAATGCTTCTGGGAAAAGCCCCCAATCTCTTCCCCAAGAAGCATTTACCGGGGTAAATAATGTGCCTGAAACCGGATGGTTGCCTGTAACTGTTCCCGGTGCAGTTTCCGCTTGGCGAAAGTTGTGGGAACGTTGGGGAAAGTTACCTTTTGAGCAGTTATTTGCCCCAGCAATTCGCTATGCTGAAGAAGGTTTCCCCGTATCGCCAGTAACGGCACAAGCTTGGAAAAGAGCCGAAAGAATATATTTACCCCTCACTCGGACTGAGTTTCAGCCTTTTAAAGAGGTATTTTTCCCAGGAAACCGCGCCCCAGAAGCGGGGGAAGTTTGGGGGAGTGAAGCGCATGGAAGGACGTTGAGTGCGATCGCATCCACTGGCGGCGAAAGTTTTTATCAAGGAGAAATCGCCCAACAAATTGCTAACTTCGCTGCCGATACTGGTGGTTTCCTAACAATAGATGATTTTACCACACATCAACCAGAATGGGTAGAGCCAATTTGCACAGATTATCGCGGTTTAACAGTTTGGGAAATTCCCCCCAACGGACAAGGCATAGCCGCTTTAATAGCTCTCAATATATTAGAAGGTTTTGATATTGCCAAATATCAGCGCGAATCAATCGAAAGCTATCATTTACAAATCGAAGCGATGAAGCTGGCATTTGCAGACACCCATCGTTATATTGCCGACTCCCGCTTTATGGAAATGCCAGTTGAACATCTTTTAAATAAAGATTATGCAGCAGAACGTAGAAATATAATTAGCGACAATGTTATTCCTCTTGCCGAACATGGTATACCCAAAGGGGGAACCGTCTATTTAGCCGCAGCAGATGGCGAATTGATGGTTTCTTTTATTCAATCCAACTATATGGGTTTTGGTAGTGGAATACTCGTTCCCGGTACTGGAATTGCACTCCATAATCGAGGAGTGGGTTTCACCTTAGAGTCAGGACAACCCAACCAAATAGCAGGGGGAAAACGTCCTTTTCATACGATTATCCCTGGATTTCTCACCAAAGACGGCAAACCGTTAGGGCCATTTGGCGTCATGGGAGGGCCAATGCAACCCCAAGGACATCTGCAAGTAATAGTAAATATAGTAGATTATGGGATGAATCCCCAAGCAGCTTTAGATGCTCCCAGATGGCATTTTGTATCTGGAAAAACAGTACTTTTAGAGGAGACAGTTTCTCAGAAAATAGCACAAGAACTTACCGAACGAGGACATGAAATTCGAGTGAGTAAAGATGTGGGATTATTTGGTAAAGGTCAGATTATTTGGCGGCAAGGAAAAGGTTTTTTTGCTGCTTCCGAACCACGCGCTGATGGAATCGCGTTAGCATACTAATATTCCATCCAAACAATCCGGCTCTTCTTTATTTACTATGCTATTTTAGCAGAGGATATTGTTAGTACATGAGTGATATCGTCAAATTGTCTGTTGTTATCGTTGGTTAAATTTTTACCGCAGATGTAGGCAGATTAACGCAGATTAACGCGGATAAGAATAATCAAAGGATTTTTTAGGTAACCGATGCGTAAGGACATTATATTATGGCTAAAACGGTCTGAAGTAGTTGTTGGGCAAACATTTTTGGCAACAGAAGCTTATCGGTTATTTCCAGGTTTGATGCAGTGGGTTATGAATCAAAATGTTAACTAGAATAATTG
>CASBRD010000018.1 GCA_949128025.1 Oscillatoriales cyanobacterium PMM_0008
ATTGCCGAGATTAGGAGTATAGGAGTTAAAATTGAAGAAATGCAGGCTGAGGTAAAGGGATTGCAAACAGAAAGTTTACGCATTCAACAACGTCTGTTTGGAGAAGAGAATCCCTAGAATCAGCCTAACGTATTCAAAGCGTAAGTCCTATAGTCCACGGCGGATGAAAAGCGTATGCCCTAAAAAGAGTAAACGCGCCCTTCTTCGTCAATATAAACCGCTTTATCTGCCCTAAATGTTGAGTCGGATTGCCGAATCCGCACCATGACTGCATTATTAGTAGGGTTAACATTATAGTCATATACCAACTCCTTAGCAGCATAAGCATTAATGCTAGCAATATCCCGTGCTTGGTTGCCGATCCGAACATTCACTTGTGTAGTGCTTCCAGGAGCTAACACTCGATCGGGATTTGGAGAAAGACTATAAGATATGGGCAATCCCGACTCATTCAAAAGTATGACTGCGATCGGACGGTTGACATTAACTTGTGTTTTGGGTTGCCAGAAACCAGGCGATCTGCTGTTTGTATTTCTGTTAGGCTGGGACATGACGGTGGTAGCAGAAACTAAGCTGATACTGGCAAGGAGGACGGCGGCTGTCAGAGTTTTCAGTTTCATCTTTATTTCTTTTGTGTTGGTAGGCGCGGTTTTAACCATTATCTAGAGCTAGGATTCAGTAATCCCAGAAACCGGGTTTCTCTGTACCTTACTGTTGAATTTTCTCTAATTGTAGAGAGGTAATGGCTACTTCAAAACTTAAGATTTTCTAATTTTTAACCCCCATCGTGGCCCAGGAGTTCTGCGATCGCCTGCCGTTCTTGAGGCGGCTGAGAAGGCGGGTCTTGACGGGCATCGGTAATCAGCCAATCTAGGGCTGCCGCCTGAACATCGATCACGGCACCAGTTTTATCCACGCAGTAGCGCCCAAACACCAGCTTATCCACTAGGCGCACTCCCGGACCCAAGCGAGAATATTCAAAAATGATGCTGTTGTCAACAGTGGCTCCATTGCAGACCCAGCAATTAGGGCCGATCATCGTCGGGCCGATAATCTTGGCTCCATCTTCGATGCGAGTCATGGCACCAATGTAAACTGGCCCTGTAATGTCAACCTTGTCCCAATTCACGGCTACATTTAGCCCTGCATAGACGCCGGGGGCTACTTCATGTCCCGGTATATCAACATTTTTAACTTCTCCTAGCAGCACGCTGCGAATAGCCTGCCAATAGTCCGGTACTTTCCCAATATCCACCCACTGGAAGTCCATTGCTACCCCATAGAAAGGAGCGTTCATTTCCACCAGTTTGGGGAACAGTTGGCTACCGATGTCGTACTCAACGCCAGAGGGGATGTAGTCGAAAACTTCCGGCTCAAAAATGTAAATGCCGGTGTTGATGTCGGTACTGAGGGCGTCTTCCACCTTTGGCTTTTCCTGGAAGGCTTTAATCCTACCAGTTTCGTCGGTAACGACAACTCCGTAGCTAGAAACTTCTTCTTTGGAAACAGTCTTCATTACAATGGTGGCGATCGCACCCTTTGCCTTGTGCCACTTTACCACCGCCGTTAAGTCCAAATCAATCAAAGCATCCCCGCAGAGTACCACGAAGGTATCGTCAAAGAAAGGGGAAAAGTCCTGGATGCGTTTCATACCACCAGCAGAGCCTATTGCCTCCCCCACCAGCTTGCCCTCGATAATTCGGCCTTCAAAAGAATAGCCAATTTGAACGCCAAACCGCTGACCGTCGCGGAAATAGTTCTCGATCTCATCGGCCAAGTGGCTGACGTTGACCATGATTTGGTCAAAACCGTGCTGGCGTAGCAATTCAACTAAAAACTCCATCACTGGCTTTTGCAGGATAGGAATCAGAGGTTTGGGAATGGTGAAGGTAATGGGACGAATCCGAGTACCTTTACCAGCCGCCAGAATCATGGCTTTCATAAATATTTTTCTCTCAACCTTATGCCATCAATTTACCCGGATTTACAAAAAATCCGCTCGCTCGCCCATTTTGTCTGCTTCTACAGAGGGCGCATTTTCAAGTCTTGGTAGAACTCCTCTTGAACTAACTCCACTTTGGATTGCGCCGACAGCAATAGCAATGCCCAAAAAATGCCGACCCGATCGTGCAATTGCTCTTTAAGTGAAGGATGAGGGCTTGTGGATGTCAGATCTATTGAATTATCGTCGTTAATCTCCGATTCGACCGGGGCTGCACTTGCAGAAACTTCATCCTCTTCATTCTTACGTCTTTGAGGCCAGAGTACTAACAACTGCTCCAGATCCAGCCAATCTTCGCCCGCAGGTAGCCCGGAGGAATAAATTGTCAAAAACTGCACCAGTTGGGCGGCAATTTCTACAGAGGTTTCCTCATTGGCTAGTTCTAGGGTCGCCCGCATTGCTTGGGCGCGAGCCTGGGAATAAGAACGACGATCGCCAGAACGGGCGCGAGGTGGTTTCTCCTCAATTGCAGCCGCTACCAACTGCAACTGCTCAATTAATTCTTGCAGCGTCACCCGCCGATTGGAAGGCGGCTGGGCTGCTGGTCGTCGCCGTAACTGGCGTTCCAGATTTTTTGGCAATCCCGTCCCAGTCCAGTCATCGTCATCTGACCATGCTTCATCTGCTTGTGAATCGAGGTCGTCTTCGGGGGATTCTAGCTTCTCTAGGGTGTTGGCTTTGAGTAACACCAGCAGGGCGGCATCCACAAACGCCTGTCCCGATTGAGACAGGTCAGCGACATCAAAGCCTTGCTGGGTGCTACTTAAAGCGGCTATTTCACTCAAGCAGCGATCGATCGCATCGATCACCTGCACATCCCACGGGTCAATTTCCCCGCGCTGGGCTAGGTCAATTAGCAGCGCGATCGCGCTAAAGGGCGACGCTGTGGCTAGAGCGTAATTTCCGCCTTGGGCTTTTGGATCTGGCTCTCGCCGTGCTTCAGTCGCTTGGGAAACTGTCATGCCTTCACCGAAACTGGTCTATACTTCGCAAGTAGCACAAATGGGCTAGGGGAATTCCAGATTTTAGATTAAGTAGAAGATTTGCCGATCGTTGAATTTTGAATTTTCAATTCTTTAATTTTCAATTCTTTAATCTGAAATTCCCGGTTTTTCCCTAGTCAAATATGCGGTCGTAGTAGCACAGCTAATTAAAATCTTGGTATGACCGACATACTGATGAAGCTGTGCTACTACAAAATGTTCGTTTTGAACGGCATAATAATTCCGAAAGACCCGCTTTTTGAGGAGCCGATCTCCCTAGTTGCTCTAAAAATAATCCTAAAATAATACCATTGTCAACTGTTGAAAACTATAAATATTCGTTTTTCTGACAAAGAATACAAGGATTTACAGGCAACAAGTCAACTTTTGGAGCGTTCCATGAATGAGATAGTACGCGCAAACCTTATCGATAATATTTGTCAAAGTTAATGTCCTAACCTATGTGACTGTGGCTATAAATGTTAAGAAAATAGAAAAGCTCCTCCAATAGTTGTACTTGTCTGTGGATAATTTCCTGTGGCTAGACCAGATTCAAAAAAGCGATCGCTCGCAAGTCGGCGAAAAGGCGTTTTACTTAAGCCACTTGGCCCAGAGGGGTTATCCTGTAATCCCCGGTTTTGCGATCGAGGCACAAGTATTGCGCGAATTTCTAGAAAGTATCCACTGGTTAGACCCGCTGTTTGCCGACCTGCCTAATTCTTCGCTGCATCTTGATGTCGATAATCCCCGGCAGTTGCAGCTAGTGGCTAGGGCCATCCGTCAGGAGATCGCCGCAGCTGCCCTACCAGCTAAGTGGCTAGAGACACTAGCATCTATTTCAGCGCATCTAGAAGCACCAGCGCTCATTCTGCGCCCCTCCCTGGCGCTACCATCCCCAACAGGGATGGGTCGCGACCTGAAGATTTCTGGACTGCTGGATGCCCATGTTTGCGATCGCAGTCAGGATGCACTAGCCGCCGCCGTCAAGCGAGTCTGGGCTGAGCTATTTAGAGCCAGAAGCCTGCTGTTCTGGCGGCGTAATGGTATCCAACTCCAGCAGATTAACGTGGCTATCTTAGTGCAACCGCTCCACAACAGCGTAGCAGCCGGTGTATTGCAAGCCAACTCCAACTTATGGGAAATTAAAGCAACCTGCGGGCTGGGAATAGCTTTGGTAAAAGGAGAAGTCCTACCAGACTATTACCGGGTGCAGCCAGAAAGCGGCGCTGTGCTAATGCGAAAGCTAGGTGTCAAAACGATCGCTTATAACCTAGAAGAACATAAATCCTGGCAGCGGATTGAGACTAAAAGCGGGCTAAATTTACCCCTACAAACATATCTACTGAGCGAGGAGCAACAAAAACAGTACGCTTTAGAAGAAAAGTACCTCCAAGAATTGATTCAGCTAGCCCAGCAGTTTAAGGCTGAAATAGGTTCGGCTTTTACTTTGGAGTGGACGCTTACAGCCAAGGCATCAGAAAATACAGCAGATCGACTTTATATTACGAAAATCCGCACCGATCGGGAAATGGAGAACAATGCAGCTTCAAAGCAGGTAAGCAGGGAAACAAAGGAGAATCAAACTCTTCAACTCAAAACTTCAGGGCCTTCAGTCCCTCAACTGTTCAGGGGAATAGGGGCAGCTGGGGGACGAGCGATCGCACTAGCCCAAGTAATTATCGAGCCTAGCGAGAACCCAGAAACTATTCCAACTGGCAGAATATTAGTAGTCAAAAGCTTTCACCCCGATTGGCTACCCCTCCTCAAACAAGCAGCTGGCGTCATAGCCGAACAGGGCGGAATGACTTGTCACGCGGGGATTGTGGCCAGAGAACTGGGAATTCCAGCTGTAGTCGGTGTCAGGAATGCCACCCAGAGTATTGAGTCTGACGAGTTGGTGATGGTGGATGGGGATCGAGGCGAAATATATTTGCTACGAGAACAGGAAATGGCAAATCAGGAATTGGTTAGTACAGGGGATAAGGTATTGAGTATGGGACACGGACAAGAAGAACAATCTTCAATTTCCAATACTCAACATCCAATTCCGGCGTTGTGGCGGAATACTACAGCTTCACCCAATGCAGAATTGCCTCTAGCTAATACGCAACATCCAATGGCTAATGCCCAATTGCCAACTACCAATATTCAATACCCGATCGTAGCCACTCAACTATTGGTCAACCTAAGTCAGCCCAGTACTATTAAGCGTGCAGCCAGCTTACCAGTAGATGGGGTGGGATTATTGCGATCGGAACTAATGATGCTGGAAGTTCTGGAGGGACAACACCCCAGTCGGTGGGTGACTATGGGACAAAGACAAGAGCTGATCGAACTACTTGCCCAAGCTGTCTCTGAGTTTGCCAGTGCTTTTGCTCCCCGTCCGGTTTTTTATCGCTCACTGGATTGGCGATCGCATGAATTTCAATCTCTAGCGCCACTCTGGCCCACAGAAGTCAATCCAATGCTGGGTATGCGAGGGACATTTAGCTATGTGCAAGACCCTACTTTATTCGATATAGAATTGGCGGCGCTGCATCGGGTTTACGAATCAGGCTATACGAATATCAATCTACTTTTGCCATTTGTTCGCACAGTCGAAGAGTTCTCTTTCTGCAAGAGTCGCGTTGAAAAGGCTGGTTTGCTATACAAATCCCATTTCCAACTTTGGATTATGGCAGAAGTGCCTTCCATCCTGTTTTTGCTACCTGACTATATTAAAGCAGGGTGTATGGGAATTTCTATTGGTACTAACGATCTAACCCAATTGCTCTTGGGAGTCGATCGCGATCGCTCTGAGATGGCGATCGCATTTGACGAACGCCATCCAGCAGTGATGAAAGCTATATTTCAACTGATCCAAATGGCGAAAGAAGGAGGCATTCCTTGCTCAATTTGCGGTCAAGCACCTGCCAAGTATCCCGAAGTGATCGATCGCCTCGTAGAATGGGGCATCACATCAATTTCTGTGAGTTTGGATGCGGTCGAGCGTACTTATAGTGCGATCGCTCGTGCCGAACAACGCTTGCTTGTTGAAGGGGCTAGTGCCGCTACGCGGAAGTCAAAAGTCAAAAGTCAAAAGTCAAAAATCCTTTGAGTGTAAGGCATTTAACTACTTCTCAACTGGTGGATTATTTCTGCTGCGCTGCACTAGGGGAAGAGAGGGGCTAGGGGAAGAGGGAAGAGGGAAGATTTCAGATCGCGAAATTGAAATAAAATCTAAAATCTAAAATTCCCCTCTGCTCCTCTGCCCCTCTGCCCCTCTGCCTCTCTGCTCCTCTGCTCTGAGCATCATCCCTAAACTTACCTGCTTCATCAGCCAATACAAACCTGTAATTACCCCAAAAGTAATTATCATCACCAGGATAGGACGTTTTGCTGTTAGATCGTCCACTACGCTACCAGCCACGTTATCGATTTCGGTGACGAGATCCCAGCTGTTGAACCGCAGAAATCTTCCCAAATAAATGCCAATAGCACTCAGAACGTGGATCGCCAACTCTACCCAAAGGATGAATTTGCCCCAACCCTGTGCTTTTAAATAATTACCCAGGTTGATTAAAGACAGAACGTAAGCTTCAAACCCAACCAAGATAAATAACAAATACTGAGGAAGGATAACCAGCGTAATCATCCACACAGAATAGCTTTGGCGAATATCTTCAATTAAGTGAATAATATCCGTCAGAACATAGGGAGCATTCGGTAAAAACGCGATGAAAACGAGGAATCCAACCCACCAAAAAAAAGAGCGCGATCGCGGATTGCGTAATAACCAGATATCCAACGCGATCAAAACCAGACTTATCCCCCAAACGAAATAGTTAGTGCGATTATCTCGCATAAAGCGAATTACATATTCAAAAATAAATGGAGCCTTGGGCAAAAATGTAGCTAAAAGCAACAGTCCAATCCACCAGTAAGAACGCAATCGAACTCGGCAAAATAGCCACATACTTAATGCAAAAGGCAACAAAGCCAAAAACAGATTCCATGCCATCCAGTTACTATTTTTCAGTAAAAGTTGCCATGCTAAGGTTATCCAATACATCAGGTTACCTAACATAAATTCCTCATCTCCAGGTAAAGAGGGGTAAAGTCACCAGTATAGCTGCTATCTAATAACTCAAGTTGCTAGTTAGGTACGTACCTGGTGCAAAAGCCTTAATAATATAACTAGCAACTTACGTTAATAGCTAACGACTTTGCTGCAACGGAATTTCGATCTCGAATTCTGTGCCTTTTCCAGGTTCGGATATACATTTTAACTGGCCTTTGTGATGCTCCACTATAATCTGGTAGCTGATGGAAAGACCCAAACCTGTGCCTTTGCCAACAGGTTTTGTGGTAAAAAATGGATCGAAAATGCGGGCTTGTACTGTCGGGGTCATTCCTGAACCAGTATCGACAATTTTAATTAGCACCCGATTGGATTCTAACATCTGGGTGTAGATGGTAATCGCCCCTGGTTGTGGGAGACACTCGATCGCATCAATAGCATTAGTCAGAAGGTTCATAAACACTTGATTCAACTGACCGGGATAACACTCGATCAGCGGCAGGTCGCCATACTTTTTGATCGCGCTAATACCAGTATGTCCGTGACAGCTTTTCAGTCGCTGTTGCAAGAGCAACAACGTACTTTCAATCCCTTCATGGATATCAACCTGCTTCATCTGAGCTTCGTCTAGCCGGGAGAAGTTGCGTAAAGATAAAACGATCTTACGGATGCGGTCTGCTCCTGCTTCGATTGAGGATAAGATTTTGGGTAGGTCTGCTTTTACGAATTCGAGATCGATCGACTCTATGCGGTCTTTGATTTTGGCATTGGTATGCTGGCATTCCTCCTGGTAGAGACCGATCAAATCTAAGATACCTTCAGTATAGTTGCGGACATGGGTGAGGTTGCCGTAGATAAAATTGACGGGGTTGTTGATTTCATGGGCAATACCAGCAACTAAACTACCCAACGAGGACATTTTTTCCGATTGAATCAATTGCTGTTGGGCTTCTTGCAGAGTTTTGAGGGAATGGGCTAGTTCTTGATTCTTTTGTTGCAACTGCTCGGTTCTTTCCTGTACCTTAAGGTCAAGGTTGTGGGCAAGTTCGAGCAATTGGGCTTCTGATTGGATTAGTGCTTGCTCGACTCGCTTTTGTTTTGTGATGTCTTGAACTGTGCCGGTAATGCGAATTGGCGTTACAGTCGCATCTAGAATGATTTCTGCTTGTTCGCGGATGATTCGCTCTTGACCATCCGATCGAATAATGCGGTAATTAATACTGTAGGATTTTTGCTGCTTCAAGGCTTCAGTGAGCGACTTTTTCACCCAGTCTCGATCTTCGTCATGGACCGATCGCAAAAAAGTTTCATAATTGGCTTCAAAGGCGTGAGGGGAAAACCCCAAAATGCAATAAAGTTCTTCAGACCAATACCATTGCTGTTCGATTAGGTCGAAATTCCAACTGCCTATATGGGCGATGCGCTGGGCGTCGGCTAGACTAGCGTCAACTACCCAACACTGAGCGGAGTACCGCTACAGTGTGGGCTTGTATCTGAAGTCCACCGCAATTCCGAGAACCTTTGCAGGATTTCAGCTTTGGTTTCAACCCTCGATACATTATGGGATGCTGACAAGCTCCCAGTACTAATCCAGTCTTGCCGAACTAGCAACGTTCTTAATGCAATATTCCTAGAACCAACAAGATCAGCGTGGAGTTCGTGACCGCAACATTCACAACGAAACAATAGTCCTTTATTCGGTCGATTAGCATCTGATGTATGCCCACATTTGGGGCAACTTTTTGATGTGTAATGTGCGAGGACTTTCGTAGCTAAAGAACCATTTAAATTGGCTTTGTAGTCGATATAGCCATGCAGTTCGGCAAATGACCACTTAGCTTTATTTCTATTAGTTCTACGCTGCTTTTTGCTGGCCTTATTGCCAGATTTAGAGCTAGTTCTATCCCGTATTCCGGTTAAGTCTTCTAGTCCAATTAGGCTATTAGGTTTGGCAATTTCCTTACTGATTTTGTGATTCACATCAGCGATAAACCGTCTTTCTCTTCCAGACAAAGCAATTAATCTACGCTTTGCCGAACGAGTGCCTTTGCGCTGAAGAGTTTGTCTAGCTTTGTGATAGCGGTTGGCTTTATGTCTAGCTGCCTTGCCTGAATAGAATTTAGACTTATTGTTTAAGTCTGTTTCCACCGCAAGGTAACGCATTCCTACATCAACGCCAGATACTCTAGTTATTTTCAATGGCTCGATTTCAGGCGTTTTTACTTCGAGGCTTACCATCAAATAGTAGGTCTTAGAAGAACGCTGATAGACAATTTTAGCCGCTCCAATCTTTGTTCCATTACTAATCAAATCTAGGTGCTTGTTGTAACCATCATACGAGACAACTATCCGACCTTGTAAGGTAATAATACTTACCCGTCGCTCAGTTTTAAAGCTATAGTCCCGCTGATAATTTAAGGTACAAGTCCGAGAGATATATTTAGGGGCTTTATCTAACCCTTTGTACCGTCTCTTGGTGTAACCTTTCGCAATGGCATCGTTAGATTGTTTTACTTTAGTCCAGAGGGTTTTGTAAGTAGTAGATACTTGTCTAGGTACATTGCAAGCCATTTGCGCTCCAAGTCCAAACCGAACTCGCAACTCGCCATAGACAGCTTTCTGCAACTTATCGCCATTACTGGTTTTACCCGCATCAAAAGCGATTTGTGAAGTGTAATTTAACGCATCGCGGTAAGCTAAGGCAGTCTGAGACACCAAAGCTTTTTGCTCGGTATTCAGGTTTAGCTTTAACTTGGCGGTGATTGTTTGGGACATTATCTTCACGAACTCTATTATTAGAGTACTCCGTGAAGTTAAATGTGTCAAGGAATTTGTTCATTCATCGACCACCCGAACAAAACAGATATCTGCGATTGTCGGTTTTGTTCGGGGTGGATCTCTTCACTCACTCGCATTCCTCCCGCCGCTCACCTGGGTACAGGTAGAGCGGGGGATTCCTGCTGTGCTAGTTGACTCAGTATATCTCAAGTCCTCTAAACGAGGCAGAGCCTCCTGTGTCCAGCCTAAACAAGCCTGCCATTCGGCTTTAGCAACTGGAATGAAAGGCTACTCTTTACAGTTGTTGCATTTCTCGTTCCAGTATCCGGATCAAATTCTCGTCACCCTTGGTTCTAGCCACTTCCAGACGATGCTCCAGCCTCTTTTGGAGATTGGCGCGGTGGATGTCGGCTGTTTTTTCTACTTCTTCGCGACGAATTCTGTTCATGGTGAACCTTTTTTTTAATTTAGTTGTGCATCTTTTCTACTCTCATTATAGCGACTGACTGGAAAACGGTATCTAAATTTACAGAAATTTTACAACGTGGTTTGTTAATCAACATAATTTCCTGAGAAAGTCGGCATAGCGCATGGGGCAAGTGGTTTTCTTCTCTATGCCCAAACTGACCCCAATGCCCCATGAGTTTAATTTTTGTAACATTCATTTCCCTCTCCCCCTCTTTTCACAAGGTTGTGCTACTCTAATTCAAGAGAGTAAAATTCGGTTGTAAAGCGTTTGTTTTTAGTATTAATAGGCATTTCCCTTTTGGTATGGACAGGCTTCTCTCCGAAATCTCAACCTCTGCACATCTTTGATTTTGGAGACAATCTATGTCTATTTATGTAGGCAATCTTTCCTACGAAGTTACTCAAGAAGACCTGAGCGGCGTTTTTGCAGAATATGGTTCTGTAAAACGGGTTCAGCTACCCACAGACCGCGAAACAGGTCGTCTGCGCGGCTTTGCTTTTGTGGAAATGGCCAGCGAGGCTGAAGAAACGGCAGCCATTGAAGCGCTTGATGGTGCTGAATGGATGGGCCGTGACATGAAAGTTAACAAGGCCAAGCCCCGCGAAGAGCGCGGCCCCGCTGGTGGTGGCGGCGGTCGGCGCAACGGTAACAGCAGCTTCTCTCGCCGGTACTAAGCTTTAAGGGAACTTGGGCTTTTACCCAGTTAATCCGGGCCCCTCGCAAACCATTTGCCACTATTTCATTAGTGCTGAGTACTGAGTTCTGAGTTATTACCCCACGGATGAATCCGGGGGATTCAGACCATTTACTGAGTTTGGCGATCTATCACTGACTCACTGAATTTAATCTAAAAAGGCTCAGGCAGAAATGCTTGAGCCTTTTCTATATCTTTGCAGCTTGCAGATTTTTTCCCTAAAAATGCTTAATAACAGACTGCTAACTCTCCTAAGCGATTTTGGTTTTAGCGATGTTTATGTGGGTGTAATGAAAGGGGTTATTGCCCAAATCAACCCTACCCTAACTGCGATCGATCTTACGCATGAGATTGGGCCGCAGAATATTGCCGCCGGTCGGTTTTGTCTGATGAATGCCTACCCTTATTTTCCTGATGGAACAGTGCATATTGCGGTTGTCGATCCGGGGGTGGGAAGTAATAGACGAGGAGTTGCGATAAAATTTGCTGGTGGTTTTTTAGTCGGGCCAGATAATGGATTGTTTAGCGGTGTTCTCAGTCAGAGTCCACCTATTGCAGCTGTAGAACTTACCAATTCCGAATACTGGCGCACACCAACACCGAGTACAACTTTTCACGGTCGAGATATTTTTGCGGCGGTGGGGGCGCATCTTGCTAGCGGTGTTCCGCTAGAAGAACTGGGACGTGCAATTAATCCAGAAACATTGGTGCAACTACCTATACCTGAATGTACTCAAACAGATGCGGGTTTTGTAGGTTACATCCAGTATGTCGATCGCTTCGGCAACTTAATTACAAATATCCCAGGTAATCTGGTTGAAGGGAAAACTTGGTCTGTCGAGGCAGCTGGGTTCACCATACTTGGTAATAAAACTTACACTGATAGACCAGTTGGGAGTCTTGTAGCTTTAGTTGGCAGTCATGGCTGGTTAGAAATTGCGGTTAATAATGGTAACGCCAAGTCGCAGCTACAGATAGATTTAGGAGATGCGGTGCAAACTTTGCTACATTCTTAGAGCGATCGATCGACTGGCACACCGCAGGCATCTTTATTATCAAAATAATCAGGCCGATCGGTCCATCCTGTTTGCCCTTGACGATTTTTAATTTGCACCCACCAGATACTTCTTGTCGGCGGAATTCTCCGTCCATATCTCGCCGGAACTGATTGAGTTTGTTCCATCACATCTATGGCATTAATAGTAATTGTCTTACCTTTGAACCAAGCTTTATAAGACCCTTCTCCCTGAGAAGTTAACAGGTAAATTATATCACCAGGGCGAGCTTGAATAGCTCTGGAGGTATTGGTGCCTTGCGATCCGGTATAATCTTGAATAGTTATTGGTCTGGCGATCCTGATTTCTCCTGGTTGGGTAGTAATTACTACTCCGGTAACGGCTTGAACCCGTTCCCTTGGAGCAACTGTAAAAACCACTGGTGAGTTATTATTGCGATTTCGATGAATCGGTGTACTTTTATTTACGATCCATTCGCGGTAAGTACAGCATTCAAAGGGACAAGCTCCCACATCTTCATAAGGAAGGGGAGGGCGAGTTTGGGCATCGGCGGTGAAGGGAATCAGGATAGCAATTAGCAGTGCTAGTAGCCATGATGATTTAACTAGGCGTCGAATCATAGTTATTTACATCCACGAGTTAATTAACTTTTAACTAGATAGGATTGACTAGACCTAATTATCTCATGTTCCTTAGCAACTATTAAAAATTATTATTCTTAGATGGAGTATACTTAAGCTAGGTGGAAATTGTCATCGACATTTCCAGTCGAGTTGAGCTTATTGTATGGTAGCTCTTTGATTGAACTGCCTGATTTGAATATAATCGAATCCGCACAAAAGAGCGTGAAACTTTAGCTTTTTGTTAAGAGAGCCAACATACCCACAGCAAGCAACGGGAGAAAACTATGACTCAACTAGAGCAGTCTGAACAGAGGGTTTACCAAGGTCAGTTTGGGGATTTTACGATTACGAAGGACGATCGCACTGGGGTGATCGTTTACCGCGCTGGTTTAATGGTAGCAGCCCTCAGCTTTGCGCTGGGTAGTTGGCTGGTGCTATTGGGGAATAGCCCTGGTGTTCTCAACGCAGTAACACCTCTGTATGCTTGTTTCTGTCTGGGGCTGGGTGTCAGTTTACTCACCATCCACATATATATGGCATCCCTGCATCGAGTATTGCAAATATTTTGGGCGATCGGTGTTACAGTGTCAGTTGTGCTGGCGGTGCAAAGCGGCGAACCTCTGGTGCAAACTGTTTACAACCACCCAGTCACCATTTTGGGGATTGGATTTATCTTTGCGGCGTTGACGGGGATTTATTTCAAAGAGGCTTTTTGTTTCAACCGATTGGAAACAAAGGTGCTGACGCCGCTGGTTCCTTTGCTGCTGGTGGGACATTTGTCTGGCTTTTTGCCAGTGCAAACAGAACAGGTTTTACTGGGAATGTGGGCTATTTTGTTCCTAGTCTTTGCGCTGCGAAAAGTGGTGCAAGCAATTCCACCGGATATCGGCGATAAGTCGGTTTTTGTTTATCTCAAGGAACAGCGTCCCACACCCTAAAGGGTGGGGCTACACAAACAAAGCCCGCCTGCGCGGGCTAAAGATAGAATGGAGTAATCTAGGTAATTGGTGGAAGAACGCACATTTTGGCTAGTTTGGTCGCAAATTTCTGGAGTTGGCCCGATTTTGCTGAGGCGACTGCAACAGCATTTTGGCACTCTAGGGGCGGCTTGGGAGGCTAGTCCAGCTAAACTGAGGGAAGTGGAGGGTTTTGGGGCTAAAACGGTTGAGGCGGTGGTGGGAAAGCGATCGCAAATCGACCCCGAAAAATTCCTTCAGCAGCACCTACAGAAAAACCCTTATTTCTGGACGCCAGCTGACGCGGAATATCCCCGTTTGGTGCTGGAGACACCCAATCCCCCAGCAGTGCTGTACTACCGAGGCAAAGTTCAACCCCAGGAAAATCAAGGTATAACGCCAACGGTGGGAATTGTCGGTACTCGTCAACCTTCAGAGTATGGTATACGTTGGACTCGCAGAATCAGTGCTGCTTTAGCCAAACAGGGATTTACGATCGTTTCCGGTATGGCAGATGGAATCGATACCGAAGCACATCGCGCCTGTCTGGAGGCGGGTGGAAGGACGCTGGCGGTGTTTGGTACTGGGGTGGATGTGGTTTATCCGTCGCACAATCGCAGTCTATACGAACAGATTTTGGCTAATGGTTTGGTGCTGAGTGAGTATTCAGCTGGTACGCCACCCGATCGCACTCGCTTCCCTGCCCGTAATCGTATTATTGCAGGTTTAAGTCGCGCAGTGTTAGTCATGGAAGCACCTAAAAAATCGGGGGCCTTAATTACCGCCCAGGTTGCTAATGATTTTCGTCGAGATGTATATGCGCTCAGTGCGCGTAATGATGATTATAACTTTCATGGGTGTTTAAATTTGCTCGTCCAAGGTGCAAAACCAATTCCTATAGAATTGGATGAGTTACTAAAAATGTTAGGCGCAACACCAATTAAAGAAACGGAAAATTTAGGTTCTCTGCCTTTATTTGCCCAGTCTTTGCCGTCCAATCAGCCGCCTTTACCAGATTTGGAACCGGAATTAAAACAAGTTTTCCAGGCAGTTTCTTCGGAAGTATTGCCGTTTGATTTAATTGTACAAAAAGCTGGGTTAGCAGCAGGTTCTGTTTCGAGTGCGTTATTGCAGTTGGAATTAATGGGTTTGGTAACTCAGTTACCGGGAATGAGGTATCAGAGATGTTGATTTTCGATATTATCTTTGATTTTGACCTCAATCCGAAATCCTAGTTCATGCAAAAGGTTTGAGATTTTTTTTTAACCGCAGATGAAGACAGATGAACGCAGATAAACGCAGATGTAGATTTAGATTTATCGCGTCCCATCAGGGTTTTGAGGATTCTGACGATCGGGATTGAGGCAAAAAATCATACTTTTGACAGAGGCATCCGATTCAGTCCATAGTAATCCTTCTTAAATACAGTCGGATTAAAACTGAGTATCGCCAATGAGTTCCAAATTAATCAGGCAAGCAAGACATCTACTGCTCAGCGGACTGATGGTTAGCGTCGGACTGTGGGCAATGCCAGCTCAAGCACAAGTCTCGGATGCTAAGGTAAACGCAATGCTGGAAGCACTGCGGCAGGCTGCACCACCCAACAGCCAGAATGATGGTATGTACAGCCAGTGGCAGGTTTTACCGGGCATCATTCCCAGCTGGACTAAACAATGTGTCGGACGCCAACTCACACCCGCTCAATTTGAGTCCGATGCTACAGCAGCACGCAATACTGTGGCGTGTATCGTCAAGCGCGAGTTAAACAAGCAGTATCAAGCGACTAGAAACAACGAAACTGCATCTGTACGCAACGTTGCCTGTTGGTGGATGACTGGCACCACAGCTTGCAATAGCGGTGCAACGGCTACTTATGTGCAAAGAGTTGTGGGTTTCTATCAGCAGCAGGCGGGAGGCAATAATACTCCTGTACGCCAACCTGCAAACACTCAGCGCCAACCTACAACTCAGTCATCTACACAATCTACACCACGATCGCCCTCAGCAGTCACCTTGGTTTCCGATAACCAAGTGGCGGCAATGGTGGAAGCGTTGCGGCAAGCTGCACCACCCAATCGACCAAATGATGGTATGTTCAGTCAATGGCAAGTTTTACCAAACATTATTCCCAGTTGGTCTAAACAATGTGTCGGGCAAGAACTTACTCCCGCACAATTTGAGGCTGACGCGACAGCAGCACGAACTGTTGTGTCCTGTATCATGCAACGGGAGTTAAACAGGCAGTACAGCGCCAATAATAATAACGAGACGGCAGCAGTGCGCGGCACAGCTTGTTGGTGGATGACTGGCAATGCTACAGGTTGCAGCAGTGGCGCAACTGCTTCCTATGTGGAAAAAGTGCTGGGTTTGTACCAGCAGCAAGCGCAAGGTAGTAGTTCTTCCAACCGCAATCATCTACTAACTCAAGTTCCTAGTTAGGTACGTTGTTGCGCTTTAGCGCTCTTTTAGCGCTAAAGCGCAACAACGTACCTGGTGCAAAAGCCTTAATAATATAACTACCAACTTACGTTACTACCCCACCATCCCGTTTATCGGAATTGTAGGTTGGCTTGAGTGATAGCGAAACCCAACTCTATTATCCTCAGCGTTGGGTTTCGTTTTTCAGAACATTGTAGAGACGTTTCATGAAATGCCTTTATAGAAAATCTCCCAAATCGGGCACTTCTACCCATTGATTGATATTGTTAGATTGATGGGCTAAATCCATCAATAACTGAGAGTAAACGCCTTCCCGCAATCCCGGCGTCATTGCTTCACCA
Source organism: Oscillatoriales cyanobacterium PMM_0008 (assembly GCA_949128025.1). Taxonomy (GTDB): domain Bacteria; phylum Cyanobacteriota; class Cyanobacteriia; order Cyanobacteriales; family Aerosakkonemataceae; genus Argonema. The sequence goes on from CASBRD010000018.1 coordinate 16,362, forward strand.
GCATCAATCCCTTGCACCCAATTATCGACAACTCTAATAAAAGGTGCAATTCTTCCATCTGCGTAATTTTGAGAAAAATTTAGCCTGGATGGAATTTCTACCTCTGTCAGGGGTTTTCCTGCTGATGAAGCCCAAAGACGAAAACCATGCACGTAATCTTTCTGATTATCGCTGCCTAAGATTAGTGTACCGCGATCGCCATACACTTCCACCCAATGTCCTCTTCCCTGATATGTCACGGAACTAATGCAAACCTGACAGGGCGTTCCATCTGCCAACTCTAGCACGATCGTGCAGGTATCGTCGGCATCAACAGGCTTCATTTCACCAGTAGTAGGATCGGGTCTGGTGGGAATTGATGTACTCAGTTGGGCGCACAACCGCCCTACAGGGCCAAATAACCAACTGATGTAATCGAAGACGTGAGAACCTATTGCTCCTAGTACGCCACCGCCTTGGTCTTTTCGAGCATACCAGTTCCAAGGGCGTGTGGCATCGGCACGACTCGACATTAAGCAATCTATCTTGATTAAACGCTTTTGTCCGACATATTCTGCTGATAACATTTCTGCCAACATTTGCCATGAGGGGACGAAGCGAAATTCAAAGTCCATTAGTGCGATCGCAC
>CASBRD010000019.1 GCA_949128025.1 Oscillatoriales cyanobacterium PMM_0008
CTAAAAGGCTATATTTGCCAACGACATCCCGCGCCTTTAGGCAGCGGGATGTCGTTTTGATTGGGCATAAGGAAATTTCAGATTTTAGATTTCAAATTTATTTTGAATTGACGATTTTAAATCTGAAATTTTAAATCGTCAATCTGAAATTGGGGTCAGTTAGCCCCTAGCTATAACTGGTATTTGAACCAGGAACTCCGATCCTTTTCCCGGTTCTGACAGACACTCGATCGTTCCCCCATGCTTCTCTACTACAATTTGGTAGGTAATCGATAGCCCTAGTCCGGTTCCTTTACCCACTGGTTTTGTAGTAAAGAACGGATCGAACAACCGCTTTTTCACCTCTTCCGTCATGCCCGATCCATTATCTTTAATTCGGATGACCACCTTATCGCCGTCCAGCATTTCAGTGCGAATCCGAATTTCCAGATTTTGGATTGAGAATTGAGAATAATTTTCCCCAATCCCCAGTGCCCAATCCCCAGTCCCCAGTTCCAGAGCATCGTTCGCGAAGCGTGACTCCAAAGAGTCAATCGCATTGTTGATGATATTCATAAATACCTGATTAAGCTGTCCGGCATAACACTCTACAAGCGGCAGTTGGCCGTATTCTTTAATAACTTGAATGCCGGGATTTTTACCGTTAGCTTTTAAGCGACTTTGTAGAATCATCAGGGTGTTATCAATTCCCTCATGAATGTCCACTGCCTTCATTTCGGCTTGATCGAGGCGAGAAAAATTCCGCAGCGATAACACAATTTGACTAATGCGATCGGCCCCTATCTTCATGGAAGACAACAGTTTGGGCAAGTCCAGGGCCAGAAATTCCCAGTCAATTGCTTCCATCTTATCTTGAATGGCGGGGACTGCATTGGGATAGGATTCCTCATAGAGATGTAATAACTCCAACAAGTCTTCTATGTAGTCGCTCGCGTGGATTAGATTGCCATTGATAAAGTTAACTGGGTTGTTGATTTCATGAGCAATTCCTGCCACCATTTGCCCTAAGCTAGACATTTTTTCTTGTTGCACAAGTTGAGCTTGCGTGTGCTGTAACTTATGTAAAGCTCCACTCAGCTGTTGAGCTTGAGCTTGTGCAGCTAAGGTACTAGCGCGATTTTGGGCGTAAAATTCAGCTTTATCGATCGCACTCGCCACTTGGTCGCACACAGCTTGCAGCAGTTCAACTTCACTATCGCTCCAAAAACGAGAACCATTACAATGGCTACAGACGATCGCTCCGAACTGACCGGAATGAGTCTCAACTGGTAGCACAAGTTGAGCAGTAATACCCCAGTTGGTTAACATCTCTTGCGTTTGAATATCTAAGCGAGATTCCTTAGCTACGTCCTGTATACGAATGATTTCCAAATTACATATTTTGCTAACCAAGGCATTACTCCTATCTGCTGGAAAATCGCCTAATAAACTCGGCAGGTTATGCTCTTGCGCTTCGTGAGTAATAGTAAACCTTGGATTATGGAGATGGGGAAAACACCATAAAAAATGGCATCTATCAATTTGTAATAAGTTACGTACTTCATTAACAGCAATTTCCAATATACTATTTAAATCCAGAGTATTCCGCAGTTGGCTTGCTAGATGAAGCAACAGAGATTCTCGACGGTTTTGCAGTGCTTCCCGCGCCAAAATACGCTCAATTCCCAACGCCATATTATTGGCAATCCAACCCAATATAATGTCATCTGTTTCTGTGAAAGATTTACAGCCGAAGACTTCCATCACACCGACTAAATTTTCCTCTACAATAAGAGTATATACTCGGCAGCTTAAAGGCAAATTTTTGAATGAAGAAGGTATTAATTTAATTTTCATACTTTCCACTTCATCTTGCTGCCAAAAGATACACTTAGGCAAGCTAGCCCTATAAATATCCTGTCCTGCAAATGCCCCCATCGTGAGCAGATTTGTCCTTTGGTCAAAAGTCCAGATACACACATTATTTGTATCCAGGTAGTGCGCTATAGTCTCGGCGCAAACTGGGAGAATATGGGCTAAAGTTCCGCCTTTGGCCAAGGTTACTGCGACTTCTGCGCCTAAACTTAATAGGTGCGATCGCGCATTATCTCGCTCAGACGGACGTAATAGCCTTGCGTCCTGTACTTTCTCCTGTTGGGCCGTAACTTCTTTCACTTTATTGCTTGACAATAATTTTTTCATTAACTTGTTCTCCTTTGGTTTGTTTTGTATTAAAATGTTTCAATCTAGTGCAAGCAAAACACAATATATGTATTTTTGTAAACATATAGAAACTATGCTTGATATCGAGCCCGAACAATTTTAGAGTTTGCCGGGATATTTTTAACCCTTTAACTTTGTTATATAAGTTAACAAAGCCAGGATAAGCTGTAGTTTGCGTACTTCTTATTATATGACAAATAGGGGTAGCGATCGCGTATAGTATATTCAAACACTACCCCGATACTCAATTTCCCAAAAAATCAACTAAGATATATGCCTGACATTGTTGATATTGCGGTCAATGCTGGTTCTTTCAAGACTTTGGTCGCAGCTGTCCAAGCCGCTGGTTTAGTGGATACGCTCAAAAGTCCTGGCCCCTTCACCGTCTTTGCCCCGAATGACGACGCCTTTGCCAAGCTACCACCGGGAACAATACAAACCCTGTTGCAAAATATTCCCCAGCTCGCAAGGATTTTAACCTATCATGTCGTTTCTGGTAAATTGATGAAAGCAGATCTAGCCAAAGTTGATTCTGTCATCTCTGTTGAAGGTTCACCTATCAAGATTGATTGCGCTGATGGTTTTGAGGTAAAAAATGCCACGGTTCTAGCACCAGATATCGAAGCTGATAACGGTGTTATTCATGTGATTGACACCGTGATTCTCATGGGGTAAGTTTAAGCTAGGAAATTTGTCAGTCCTGAATGCTGAGTAATTGTAGGGTGTGTTACGCTACCAGTAACGCACCATTTCCACTCTGTAGCTTTGACAAAATCAGACTGCACTATCATCACTCATCAAGAAGAAGAAATTTACTAATCAAGGGCGTTACTAAATCCCGAAATGTTTTAAAAACCTCAACTACTCAAACAAGAAAAACCTTTATGCTTAAACGAATCTATATCGACAATTTCCGATGTCTGGTAAATTTCGATCTTTCTGTTGACGCGATTAATTTATTTCTCGGCCCTAATGGTGCGGGAAAATCTACTGTTTTCGATGTTCTGCGAAAAATACAAGCTTTTGTGAGTGGTGACAGCAAGGCTGATGTTATTTTCAAGTCCGTTGATTGTACGCGATGGCAGACATCTCCAATCCAGACCTTCGAGTTGGAGATTGAAGGTAATGGGGGAAAGTATAAATATGAACTTGCCATAGATAATTATAAAGATAAAGAGAGAATCAGCGCCCGTGTAGAATACGAACGTTTGTGGTTCGATAACCAACCGTTAATAAAATTTGAATCTGGAGAGGTTCAACTCTACCGAGATAACTACTCAGAAGGGCAGAATTATTCCTTTGCCTGGTCTCAATCAATTCTGCCTACAATTATGCCCAGGTCTGACAACACAAAACTTACTTGGTTCAAACAGCGTATGGAACGGTTTATCATCGTTCAAATTATTCCTACTATGATGGATGATGATAGTAATCGAGAGCAAATGCGTTTATCTGCCAGAATGGAAAACTTTGTTTCTTGGTATCGTTACCTGTCTCAGGATCAAGGTAAAATTTTTGAACTCACGAATGCTTTAAGAGAAATTTTGGATGGATTCGCCTATTTCAAGTTTGTCGAAGCTGGCCAACAAAACCGCATCCTTAAATTGTATTTTTCAGGAGAATCTGATAAAAGTAATACTCTTGAATATAGATTTGGAGAACTATCTGAGGGTCAGCGGATGCTCATCGCCTTATATACGCTAATCTACTGTACTCAGTCTGAGGACTATACTTTATGTATTGACGAACCTGAAAATTTTTTAGCCCTAGCAGAAATCCAACCTTGGCTGATTAAACTTTATGACCTTTGTAGCGAGAAAAAAACACAGGCTTTGCTAATTTCACATCATCCAGAATTAATTAACTATCTTTTGGCATCACCTGTAGGCTATTGGTTCGATCGTCAGAGTAATACCCCAGTTCGGGTAAAACGAATCGGCAGCGATAATGATACAGGGCTTCCCATTTCAGAGCTTATAGCGCGAGGGTGGCTCCGTGACTCAGCGTAAAGTACGAGTCACAGTTTTATGCGAAGATCGGCAACAAGAAGTTTTCGCACGTTATTTTTTGGAGAAGCGCGGGTTCCATCCCAGAAAAATACGATACTTACTTCTTCCTAAAGGAACGCAATCAGGAGAACAGTATGTGCGTGAATGTTATCGCACAGAAGTCAAAGCATACCGTAGCAACAAAAACCACCTCTCTATTGCATTAATTGTCCTTATAGATGCAGATAATAAAAGCGTAGCTGAACGGCTAAATCAGTTGGATTCAGCCCTGGAGGATGACTCACAAGCAAAACGCCAAGAGCATGAAAAAATTGCGGTGTTTGTGCCGAAAAGAAATATTGAAACTTGGATTCACTATTTACAGGAAGAAACGGTTGATGAGGAAACTGCTTATCAAAAGCTGGAGAAAGAAGGAGATTGCAAACCTGGCGTTGAAAAGTTGGTGAATCAATGCGATCGCGGACTCGCTGAAGATGCTCCACCATCACTGCATACAGCTTGCAGTGAATGGCAAAGGATTATCTAACTCAAGTTGCTAGTTACTTGCTTTCCGGGTATGTTGTTGCGATGCCGCGCTCTTATCCCAGTTGTAATAAGCTGTCGCGCCGGAGAGTTTGTAGGAGCGCAATTTGTGAAACTCTTGTGGAGCGGGCATCTTGCCCGCCACATTTATACAACTTAGATGCGCGACAGCTTAAGAGCGCTAAAGCGCAACAACGTACCTAATACCAGCCTCAATTATCTAACTAGCAACTTGCGCGATCTAGGGAAATAGTAGGGCGGGATTACCCACCCTACTACTTGCTACCTATATTCCTGTCTCTGAATATCCCGCAAACGAGCTTCCTGACGCTTAAATCGATCCATTTGCGCTTCAAAAAAAGCGCGATTAGCTTCTAGATGTTTCGGATTAGTATCGTCCAAAGGATAAAGTAACGCCTGCCGCAATGCTTGAATTACAGCTGAGGTAACGTTGTACATCGAGCGCTGAAAACTAATCCCCAGTTGGATTAACATATCATCTTCACCTCGGCAGTGTTTGCTATAGTAATCCACCAGGTATGGTGGCAAGAAGTGAAGCATATCCTGCATCAACAATGTCGGGGGAATACCAGCTGTACCTACTGGAAAAACATCGGCATAAAGAATACCGTAATGGAAATCTTTCTGCTCATCAGGAACTTGTTTAGCTTGAGCATTGTAAGACTTAGTACCCCGGAATGGAGCGGTGCGATAGAAAACAGCTTCTACATAAGGTAATGCTGCTTCGTATAGCCACATGAAACCTTTTGATTTGGGGATAATTTCGTACATTTCGCCACGAATGTAGACGTGGTGATAAATGGGACGACCCGCTACTGCAAATATGCCATTTACGAGAAAATTCATCGCATCGGGGACATTTTTGATATCTCCAGAATCGTAGCGATCGCTCATTTCAAAGAAAACCGGAGCCATCACTTCCCAGAACAATCCTAGATTGCTATAGTAAGACAATTGCCGTACCTGTTCCAAAAACATATCTGGAAACAGTTTATAGAGTCCCAACATCGCTGGGTTGCCTTGAAAATAAGCCTTAATTGCTCGATCTGCATTAGCTTTATATTCATCGCTATCCAAGTAGGGGTCAAATTTTCCACCCATACCTCTATGCCAAAGCATCGCACGCATACAAGCTTCGGCAAATTCCATGTTGATGCGATCGTGCCACAAGTGATGAAATAACTTCGGCATTTTGAAAGTTTCGCCTTTCTCCATAAACGCCAAAAGTTCAGGATGGGCAGTAGCAGCACCTTTTTGCCAAATCCGCAAATCGGCATCATCTCCGGCGTAATGATTGTGTAGCTCTAAATACTCCTTCGGCAGGAAGTATTTAAAGAAAGGAAACGGATTCAAAAATTCGCGCTCAGCAATATAAAGTAAGTCGCGCCAGTAGAAATCCATCGGTACAGCATAAGCTTTATAAAGACCGATGATTTGCATAAGATTTTCCGGCGTATCCGGTAGCATCGCGCCGCCTGCTTCTAGGCGATGAATTACGCCAGCAAATTCATGGGTAGAAGCAGGTAATTTTGTTTCGGATTTAATTGGAGTTTGTACCATTTTCAGTTCCTTTAATTACTCAATTCACGACGTATTTGCAAAGCATGGAAGATACTTAAAACATCATGCGTCCAGGTTGGCAACAGCAGCGTCATAGCAATTTCTTCTAGACTGTGGATGGTGCCAACAATACAACTCAGCCATAAAGCTATTCCGGCGTAATCAAAACCGAACAAAGCAACAACGGTAACGAAAAGCGTTATTCCCCAAAATTTAGCCGAGTAGGTGTGATAACTAGCGGGTTTGCCATATTTCACCAAATTCACTACCAACCACACCAACTGAGCAAAAACAACCATCAGCAATGGTACTTTGTAGGCAATTAAAACATCTCGATATGCCAGCCACGCACTACCAGCTATACAAGCATAAAGGGAAACATCAGCGAAACTATCTGCTTGACGCAGTTTGGCATTGCTGACACCCAGACGTCGCGCAATTACTCCATCGAAAATATCCGATAGGAAAGCTGCCACGTAACCAACAATGAACCAAATACTTGTCTTGCCATCAAGCGCATCCCATAGCAGGAATGGAGAAATTAGAAATCGACTGAGTACAAGCACAGAGGGAATGTATTTCATCCAGCTATGATTTTGTTGTTGCTCTACTTGGGGTGAAGGTGACATCGTATTTTAGATTTTAGATGGCCATTTGTCATTTGTATGTAATATTTTAGCAATCGCAAATGAGCAATGACTAAGAGACATCTAAAATCTAAAATTGTTTTGGCGTGATTGTAATCAAAAACAACACAATTCAGAATTTATTCTGGATTCTGATTATGGATTCCTGAATCCTGAGAGAGGGAAGCGATTTGATAGCTATGAGCGGGAAAAGAAGCAACGATCGCATTTATAGTCGGTTCGCTCCAGCGCACTAACCAACTAGGCTGTATTCCCAAGATTACGATCAGGGCGGCTAAAATTAGAGCGGGGGTGCGTTCCTGCCATTGAACTTTGGGATAGTAGGCGGTATTGTTGTCCAGTTTACCAAAACAGGTGCGGTTGATCAAAATGACAAAATAAACTGCGGTTAAGCCGCTACAAATCACACAGATAAGTGTTGGTATTGGAAAGGTTGAAAAACTGCCTTGCAGGACTAAATATTCAGCGATAAATCCCACTAAGCCAGGGATGCCAGCACTTGCCATTCCCCCTAGAACTAATAAGCCACTGGTTAGGGGTAAACCGCGCATGGGACTCATCAAACCGTTGAGAAGATCTAAATCGCGAGTGCCAACTTTTGTTTCGATTACTCCTACTAAATAGAAGAGAATTGCGAGGATTAAACTGTGTGCAACCATTTGACTGACTGCGCCGACTAAACTTAGAGGTGTGGCGGCGGCACAAGCTAAAAGTATATAGCCCATGTGACCGATCGAACTATAGGCAACCATGCGTTTGATGTCTTTTTGTGCGATCGCGCTCAATGCCCCGTAAACCGCACTCACAGCCCCCAAAATCGCTAACCCAGGTGCCGCAGTTGCCCAAGCATCTGGGAACAGCGCCAAACCAAAACGCACCAAGCCATAAGTTCCCAATTTGGCGAGTACGCCACCGAGAAGAATCGCTACAGCTGGAGAAGCTTCTGTGTAAGCATCAGGCAACCA
>CASBRD010000020.1 GCA_949128025.1 Oscillatoriales cyanobacterium PMM_0008
CTCTCCCACTCCCCCACTCTCCCTTTCAGCACTAAGATGGCTAGCAATATTCTGGATAGGTTCTTATCTGCTTTGTTCTCTCAATATTAATAAAGATACTCGTTATGTTTTGCCTTATTTACCAGTGCTGTCGCTGTTCTTAGCTTACTGCTTAACACTCTGGACTGGTCGCTGGAAGAAACATATTCGCTGGGGTACGATCGGTCTAGCCATCTTATTAATGTTGTTAAATTTGTATCCCTTGGGAGGTAGCTGGTTAACGCGATTTCTCAGCCCTCGCTTTCAGCATTATCCCTATTTTGGTGCTGGGTGGCCGCATCAGCAGGTAATTGGGGAAATTATCAAAACTGAACCTTATCTGCGATCGACTTTAGGCGTCCTCCCCTCGACACCAGAACTAAACCAGCATAATTTAAATTATTACGGAGCTTTAAGCAATTTTCAGGTTTATGGGCGTCAGGTGGGGACGCGAAAAAAATTTGTGCCGCAGGATGCGCGTAGTCTCTCCTGGTTTGTTACTAAAACTGGCGATCAAGGTTCGGTTCCCAGCGAGGCTCAATCTGCCATTGTTCGGATTGTAGAAGGCGGCGGAGATTTCCAGTTACAGAAAACTTGGAATTTGCCCGATGAGAGTACTTTGAATCTCTACCACAGCCGAATTCCCCCGGTACAAGTAAAGCAGGAGAGAATTTCTGAGTCCCCAGATCCCAATCCAAAATCCAAAATCCAAAATCTAAAATTAAATCGAGTTATAGTACCAGATCGATCGCCACCAGGAGTCCCAATTCCCGTTATCTACGATTGGTCTGGCCCCTGGAATCAATTGCGATCGGGCCTGGTACTGCTAACTTGGCGCAATTCAGGTGTTTCGCCTGCACAAGCAACGAAGCAAAAACAGTGGTTGCATGACCATGCTATTGCGATGGGAAATTTGCATCCGGGTAAGCGCGTCGCAACAGACAGTCAGCCTTTTCGAGTTATCGAACGCACCGCCATGCTTCCTACCGCCGATGTCGTCCCTGGAATTTACACTTTGGAGGCTACTTACCTAAATCGACAAACTGGTGAAACTTATCCTATCCCTGTACCGCCAGTCAGTCTGAAGATCGACCCAGCTGCCAAGCCTACACCTGCACCCGAATTAGATTTACTCACTCAGTTACGGACTTCAGCAGCCAAATTGCCCGAAGGGCCAAAAGCACTAGAAGCTGTCTTCGATCGAACTGGACGGATCAATCAATACGATCCGACTCAAGACTATCTGATTCAGGCTAGCAAGACGCTGAATTATCGGTTGCAGCAGGAACCGCAAAACCTAGACTTGGCTTATGCTTTGGCGCTAACAAAGGTGTTGCGGCGAGAGGTCAATGGTGCGATCGCAGCCTTGTCACGAGTCACCAAACTGGACTCCCAGAACCCCTACGCCTACGCCTATCTCGCCTTTGTCCACCTGTACGACTGGCATCCCTCTTCAGCCCAAAACGCCCTCAAGCCCGCTCTAGCTCTCAACCCCAATCTACCAGAACTCCAAGCACTGAGCGGTGTTGCCGCACTGATGCAGGGCAATGTGGTGGCAGCTTGGAATTATTTCAAAATATTAACTTCTGTTAAATAAATATGTTTACTTTTTTATGGTAAATGTAATTGTTTATACTGAAATCTGTTTGTAACAATATAAAAATATTATTACTTATTTTCAGTCTATCTCTATCACAACTTGGATAGCAAGTGTGTACTTACATAATATTACTCCTACGTAAGTAATATTACGATGTAGTTAATCTAACTTTATAAAAACTTTACTTTAGTACCCAGGTGTAGGGTGCGATACCTCTACCCAGAAATAGCTGTTAGGTGATATTTATAAATTTATCAGGGCGATCTGTAATCTCAAAAACCCGATTTCCGTAGCCCTATAGACCGATATTTAGTTAGCCAAACTCAAAGAAACATTTAACCGAAGTAATAGCACAAGCAATCAATCTTAATTAAGAGGTAAGATATGTCGATCAAAGCATCTACTAATTCAGCAAACGATCGGCCCGCTGCTTGGAAGCGGGTAGTGGGTTTGCCCAAAGACAATGCAGATTTGATGGAAAAGTATCAAAGCTACTCGTCATTAAACAAAATCACGAAAGAAGAAGAAAAACAACTAAATCTAATTGATGAGCAAATAGCTGGGGCCGATCGCGAAATAGAGTACAAAATGGATCTCGATGAATTTAGGATAAAGTTCATTGAAGAAGGCGATTTCAGCGGTCGGCTTAAGAACTGGCAAATGGCAGAAGCTGACTTCTGCATCAACTGGCTCAGTCACAAAAAGCAGCAGCTAGAGCAGGAAATGGATCGTGATATCCAATGGCTGAAAGACAAATACGCAAACAAAGTTAAACAGTTTGAGGACAAAATTGTCGCGGCTCAAAAATCTTACGATCTTGCTTATCAGCAATGGCTCTCAGAAAACTGGCTCTCAGAAAACGCTTATCCAGAGATGGTAACTATTAGAGCTATAGCGTAGCATTGTTGAACAACTTATTTAAGATATCGCATCAAGATAGACTCGATCTGGGCAATTCCAATTGGCTTAGTGAAGTAGTCATTAGCTCCGGCGGCCAAACAAAGTTGCCTGTCACCTTCTGAGCCAGTTATCATTACCACGGGCAGGTCTTGCAAGTCAGGTTCCTGTCGCAGTGCTGTCAGTAGATCTAACCCGTTTGCGCCATGAGGTAAATGTAAATCCAACAAAATTGCATCGGGTTTGAAGGTTCGTACCTCTTGGACAAACCCAATACCGTCTGGAAGATGCTTTACCTCATAGCCAATAGCCTGAAGATAATTTTCTAACACCAAGGCACTGCGGTTATCGTCTTCCACAATTAAAATGCGCGATCGATCGGCGGTAAGTTTTTGGTTGTAAGTTTTTAGCTGTCGGCTAGAGGTTACCCCATCCCTTGATTGTGGTGAGGAAAGCTGCGCTAGTGTTGCTCTGTTGACGACTGACTGCCGACGATCTGGCAGTAAAAGGGTGAATTGACTGCCTTTTCCCAATACCGATCGCACCGTTACATCGCCGCCATGCAAACGGGCCAGTTTGCGAGTCAGCACTAAACCCAAACCAGTACCTTCATAGCGGCGGTTGAGGTCGCTATCCATCTGACAAAAGGGTTGAAACAGCAACGGCAGATGTTCTGGAGCGATGCCAATGCCTGTATCGGTCACCGTAAATGCGATCGCTCCCGGTATTTTACGGACAATCAGCTCGACTTTACCAGAAAGTGTGAACTTGATGGCATTGGAGAGCAGATTCAGCAGCATTTGCTTAACTCGTCGCTCATCCGCAACGCAGAAATCCGCTTCGGGATCTATTTCCATTGCGAGTTGCAGCCCCTTGGTAAAAGCTGCTTCGCGCACTAGGCTTAGGCAAGAATTACACAGTTCTGACACACTTATTGGCATCAGAGTCAGTTCTTCTTTGCCAGCTTCTACTTTGGAAAGATCGAGAATATCGTTAATCAGCGCCAAAAGATGTTCGCCACTGCTATGAATGCAGTTGACATATTCCTTCTGCTTCTTATTGAGAGCGCCAAAAATTTGTTGCCCCAGCAGTTGCGACAATCCCAGAATGGCATTGAGCGGGGTTCGCAATTCATGGCTCATGTTCGCCAAAAATTCGCTCTTGGAGCGACTCGAAGTTTCGGCATCTTCTTTAGCCTGACGCAGTTCTAGTTCTGTCTGCTTGCGATCGGTGATGTCGCGAACAATGATCAGTACTTCCTCTTCGCCGCTCACAACTAACCGAGCCTCATAATAGCGCTGATTGCCAGCGATCGTTAATTGATAATCAAAAATTTGGATCGAGCCGGTTTGTAACGCTTGCTCCAGGTGGGACATAATCTGCTGACTCAGTTCACCTGGCAGCACTTCCTCTACTTTTTTGCCTAAAAATTGGCTCGGAGGCAAGTACAGCTCATCCTCTTTGCTAGCTTTAAAGTTCAGGAGGGTGCCATCTTTGTGGATGCAAAACATTAAATCGGGTATTGCGTTCACAAGGGCGCGATTTCTGGCTTCACTCTGGCGTAGCGCCACCTCTGTACTTTTGCGATCGGTAATATCTCGCTTAATCGCCACATAGCAGATGGGTTTGCCCGCATTATTACGGACTGCGAACGAGGAAACTTCAATGTATAGTAGAGTCCCGCTTTTGGTGCGACTGGTGATTTCGGCACGGTGAGAACCATGCTTGACAAGTTCCTGAAAAAACAACGAGCAGAAATCGCTACCAGCGTGAATAGCTTGCGTTTTCCCCCGCAACTCCTCATCTGCGTAACCTAATAAGGCTCTATGGGCTGAGTTCTGTTCGACGTAGTGGCCCTGCGTATCGAGAATGGCGACCGCATCGTTGGAGTTGGCAATAATCTCTCGATAGAGGGTCAGCTTTTCCTCTGTCTGCTTGGGAGTTGTGATGTCTCGCATCGTGTTGACCGTCAAGAGAACTTGCCTTGTCCTATCTCTAGTACTTGCCCTACTGGTACTCATCCACTTCTTCCCTTGGCATAGCGTATAACTAGCTCTTGTTCCATGCAGACTTGACCCGGTCGGCGCGACTGATTAAGTAGCACCTTTAGGGTAACAATTGTGCTGTTAAGATTGCCAACCTTTCCTAACCAACCACATACCTCTACAGCAATACCCTCCCCATTTCTTTGTAAGTTGGGTTGAGATACAAGACCCAACAACCCAACTTACTCTCGCCAGTCCATTTTTCGGTTTGGCGAAGGTATTGTTACAGATGAAGGGGTTTCAACATTAGATTAGTACGGGATTAGCTCTCGCCACTTTTTTGTAACGATTTCTTTATAAAAGATCCCTACTTCAGTATGCAACGCAGGGAGGATAACAATTATAAAGATTAACGCTACTTTAAAAGTACTGCTTAAACCGGCTTGGTAATATCAAGTTGCCACCCCAAGGCGGTAGCAATAATCAATATTCACAAAGTTAAAACCGCGCTTTGGCGTGTTTCCTCTCTGCTCTCTCATAGACTCAGTTTCCACACTACCAACCTTTTTTATGACTGATGCAAAAAATCTGAGAATTGTCTCTCTTATACCCAGTGCAACAGAGATTGTAGCACTGTTGGGCCTAACTGATGCTCTGGTAGGGCGATCGCACGAATGCGACTATCCGCCGGAAATCCAAGACCGTCCTGCTTGCACCCAAGCCCGATTGAATTCCTCCCAACCCAGCGCCCAAATTCATCAAGACGTTACCTATCTCCTGCAAAACGCCCTCAGCATCTATGAAATCAAACTAGACCTCTTAGAAAAGTTGCAACCAACACACATTCTCACTCAAGATCAGTGCGATGTCTGTGCCGTCAGCCTATCGGAAGTGGAGAAAGCCGTCGCCCAACTCATCCACGCCCAACCCCAAATTATTTCCTTAAAGCCCAACCTGTTAGAGGATGTGTGGGCAGATATTCAAAACGTTGCCGAAGCGATGGGTGTCGGCATACCGACTTCTCTATCAGATTTACAGTCTCGTGTCAAAATTTGCGAGCAAAAAACTCAACCTAACTTCGATACAAAGCGTCCCACCGTCGCTTGCATCGAGTGGACAGACCCCCTGATGGCAGGCGGAAACTGGATTCCAGAATTGGTAAAACTAGCAGGCGGTCAGCCTCTCGTTGGCGTACCCGGTCAGCCTGCCCCTCACTTGCAATGGGAGTCTCTGGTAACAGCCAATCCAGACGTGATTATCTTTATGCCCTGCGGCTTCGATCTCAACCGCACTCGTCAAGAAGCTACTATATTAGCCCAACGTCCAGAGTGGCAGAATTTGCAGGCCGTAAAGACTGGAAAAGTCTACATTACAGATGGTAATTCCTACTTCAATCGTCCGGGGCCGCGATTGGCAGATTCGGTGGAAATTTTGGCGGAGATTCTGCACCCGGAAACCGTTCAATATGGCTACAAAGGCAAAGCTTGGGAACTCTTGTAGCTATAATTTGTCATTGGTCATTTGTCATTTGTCATTGGTCATTGGTCATTGGTCATTGGTCATTGGTCATTGGTCATTGGTCATTAGTCATTGGTCATTGGTAAAAAACAAATAATGTTTCACTTGATTTTTCACTAATGACTAAGTAGGTGGGCATAATTAAACGTAAAACTGCCAGGCCCTTAGAAACCCGGTTTCTCTTAGTTCAGCCATTTCTTTGTAGGTTGGGTTGAGTGAAGCGAAACCCAACGCAATTGCCCTAGTTTCGTGCCTCAACCCAACCTACAAATTAAGCATTTTAGGTTTTTGGCGAAGGTATTGGCAGGAGTTACCGGGTTTCTGGGAGTTCACTAATGACTAATGACTAATGACTAAAGCAGTTCATCTTCATTTTCATTCACCAAGAATACCAAGCTGAAAAGAGGCAATACTGCCACAGGCAACAAAGCCAGGAATACTATGCACTTTAATATAGTGGATATAGACACCTTGGCATTCTGAATTAACAGCTGGCACTTGTTAAGGAAGTTTTTGACAGCCGAAGTGCCTAAATATTCATTTTCACTAATCGAATGACTTAGCCTTAGCATGACACTGCACCCCCAGCTACGCCTTACAAAAAAATTATTTCTTACTTTCTTTATGATTACTCTTTTAAGAGGCAAAATTAATAAATGATAACAAAGTAAAATAAACTACAATAAAATACACAATAATATCAGATTATTGACAATATCAAACTTTGGCGGATAAAAAGTGCGATCGCGCCATAATTTTCGATTGTAGAAAGTTTTCTCTGCTGTTGACCGAAATATGATATACGGTCAAGTAGAATTGGAGGAATTTAATTTGACTTGAAAGGTTTTACCCAGCCGCGAGAGATAGCCAAGTCGAGAGTAAATCTGGCGATCGCAAATAATAAAATACTCTCGACGCCCAAAACACCGCATGACCAAAAGCCATTCTGGAAATTTAGCCCCACGTCCACCTGGGCCGATCCCCGCACCAGCCCAAAAGCCAGCACCGCCCCATCTTCAAGGTGGGAATTTCGATCCTCGCGGATGATGTAGCGGTAGGTGATACCGAACAGGAAACCGCTTAAGCAGGCTAAAGCCCCACTCAAGAGCAAGTTTGCTGCCGTCGATATTTCCAAATCGGCTAGCGGTTCAAACTGCTTTGCCAAAACTAGCTGATTTCCCAGCGCGATGATACCATAAGCCAGAGAAAGAGACAAAGCAGCAAAGCTTCCTGACTTGACAGATTCGATCCGTTCTGCTTTCGAGACGTTCAAAGTGAAACTCCATCGCTTCAAAGTATGATAAAGCTTAGAGTCATTTTGTAACATTTGGTTGAACGCACAGCTATGGATATTCTCTCACTGGGTTGGGTTTCGTTACTCGTTTTGTTTACCTTCTCGATCTCTATGGTGATTTGGGGCCGCAACGGTTTCTAGAAAAGTGGAAACTTCAACACTAACTGTTCTTTCTTTGGTTGCCTTTGGGCTGTTACTAGCAGTCTCAGGCGGAGTCATCTATCTGACGGTGGCAGAGTGGCGCGATCGCAGGCGTATTGACCGAGATAAGCGCTCTTCTGGTCGTCGTTAAACCTTTTCTCAGGGGCTAGAGGCTAGAAAAGTCAAAAGTTAGTAGGGGCGGGTTTTGTAAAATATTCTGTTGGTAATGAGATATAGCAACCGCCAAGGCGACTCTTGGCAGTAGGGGCGAAGCATTCGGGTAGTAAATCTTCGGTTTTAACCAATAAATTATATGCCCGAATGCTTCGCCCCTACCCCAGATTTATGGC
>CASBRD010000021.1 GCA_949128025.1 Oscillatoriales cyanobacterium PMM_0008
AATTTCCCCAGCAATGCCAAAATCAATCAAAATTGCTTTACCATCTCTCTGTACCATAATATTGCCTGGGTGAGCATCCCTATGCACCAGTCTCGCTTGATGTACCACCGTCAAAGCTTCCCCAATTTGTCGCACGTACTCCACCGCTTCTGTGGGAGGTAACGCCCCTCGCCGCTGCACCAAATTAAACAAACTCTCCCCTGCTACAAAATCCATTACCAGGCAGTATATCCCCCCCTCTTCAAACAAATCCCTGACGCGCACGATATTGGGATGCTTCTGTTCAGAGAGTTTTTCCAGTCGCCGCCCTTCCTCCACGAATCGCCGCAAATATTTCGGGTATTCGGGGTCATTTTTCAGCCTTTCGTTGGGCGTTTTAATCACCATTAGCTGTTGCAGCAGCGTGTGTCGTGCTTGATAAGTAATCCCGAAACCGCCTTCTCCCAGGATTTTCTCGATAATATACTTATCATTCTGCAACCGCTGACCTGCTGCCCAAACCATGTCGCGCTTTCCAGACACTTTGGTTTATTGTGACACAGGATGAGAAAATTGTAGTAACGCACCACTTAATAGTGTTCAGATAAGCACCAGAATAGAAACCCGGTTTTTTGAACAATACCCTCGCCATTTCTTTGTAGGTTGGGTTGAGTGAAGCGAAACCCAACGAATTTGCCCTAGTTTCGTTCCTCAACCCAACCTACGAATCTGTTCGGATAAGCACCAGAATAGAAACCCGGTTTTTTCAAAAAACCGGGTTTCTAACCTCACACTGATGGTCAAATTTCACTTACTCCATAAATTTGCCGCACCTCTTCCAAACTATTTGCCGTCTTGAGTCTTTCCTGAATTGCCTTCAATACATCCACATCCGAAATCTGAGATATTTCTGGCAATAGCTGTAATCCCTCACTACCGAATTTTAGCTCCAAACCAAATTCAATAGCTGACAAGATTCCTTGTTGTAAACCTTGTTGTAAACCTTGTTGTAAACCTTGTTGTAAACCTCGTTGTTCTCCTTCCCTCCAAATCTCTTGATACCAAGGCGATTCTCGTAAAACAGCCATATCCCACCTCATAATTTGCTGGACTAAACGAGTTTCCAATACAAAGGTAGCAAAAAAAGCTAACAGGTTTTCCAACTCATTCAACTGTTCATCAGCACGTAAAAGTTGGACTGCTTGCTGCACTACTGCTTCCTCACCACCACCTCTCAGCACTGGTACAAAGGGAAGCAAAGATGTTAACTGTTGTTGAAAAACTGTTTGGGCATCTACTTCCCAGAGATTAATTACGCGATACTCCTGAGTTGCTCTTAATCCGAAAACCTGCGATTCATAGCCTCTAGCTATAACCACTCCCGGTGTTGGTTGCAAAATATTAATCAGTACCGGGTAGACTGGCAAGTTGTATCGCTCTTCTGCTAGTGCTGCGTAAGCTCGCATTCGTAAAGGCATCCGATTATTATAGCGCAATTGTATCTCGTTCAGCACTAAAAACTCGCCGATTTGTGGACTGTAGGCTTTTACTATTACATCTCCCTCCCGACTAATCCATTGGAACTCAGAGGTAAGAATATCTCGCGCCGTTATATTGGGGGACTGCGTTACCCATTTCACCCAAGCATCGGGTGCTAAACTAATTAAACTTTTGCTACCGATATCTGCTGATTTAGTCATTGGTCATTGGTCATTGGTCATTGCTTAGTAGGTTCAGTGAGTAACTCAAGTTGCTAGTCATAAGATTGAGGCTCTTTGTATGCAGTAGGTATGTTGTTGAGCTTTAGCGCTAAAGCGCAACAACGTACCCATTCCGAGCAAGACCTGATGCAAGTAACTAGCAATTTGAGTTAAGTAAAGAAACCTAACCTACAATATACCGCCCCTTTTGTTGTGGGGTAGGTTCTCGTAGCCCGCCCCACACCCCATAGCAGGCAAGATGCCTGCTCCACAAGAGATTAAGTCGTATACTCGGCGTTAATTTTCACGTAGTCGTAAGTCAAATCGCATCCCCAAGCTTTACCAAAACCACCTCCATTGCCAATACTTACTGAAATTAAAACGGTATCTTCTTTCAAATAAGCACCAGATGCTGCTGTTTTCAAGTATGCACTAGCAGCAGATCGATCGAATGCTAAAGGTTGTCCGTTTTCCATTAGTAAGAAATTACCTAACCTGATTTGCAAATTTTCTTGATCGAAGGCGACACCAGCACGTCCAGCTGCTGCTGCAATTCTTCCCCAGTTGGGGTCGCGACCGAAAATAGCTGATTTAACTAGAGATGAACCGGCGATCGTTTTGGCAACTTGACGCGCCGCTTTGTCATCAGTTGCGCCAGAAACTACTACTTCAACGAGACAGGTGGCACCTTCGCCGTCCCGTGCGATCGCTTTTGCCAAATGCTGACAAACTGCTGTTAACATGGCCTCCAACTTTTCTGCTTCTGGGCCTATTTCGGTAATCGCGGGTGTGCGAGATTGTCCGTTAGCTAAAGCAATTAAGGTGTCGTTGGTACTGGTATCGCCGTCAACAGTAATTTGATTGAAGCTTTTATCGGCGGCGCGACTCAACATTTGTTGCCACAGGGAAGGAGAAACCGCTGCATCGCAGGTAACAAAAGATAGCATTGTCGCCATGTTGGGATGAATCATACCCGAACCTTTGGCAATTCCCCCGATTCGGACTGGACGATCGTGCATGATTGTTTCTAGGGCGATCGATTTTGGCACTAAATCTGTGGTGATAATCGCCTTTGCAGCTGAATCGCCTCCGGTTTCCGATAAGGCGGCGACGAGTTCAGGAATTCCTGCTTTCAGCACATCCATCTTAATCCGCTGACCGATGACGCCAGTAGATGCTAGCAAGATAGAGTCTGAGGGAATATTCAGTATTTGAGCTAAATTTTGGGCGCATTCGATCGCATCAATCCAACCTTGGGAACCTGTAGCAGCATTAGCTTGTCCAGCGTTGCAGAGAATAGCGCTGGCACCTGGTTTAGATTGCAGCCGCTGACGGCAGTAATCCACAGGGGCGGCACGTACAACAGAGGTGGTGAATACTCCAGCTGCGATCGCCTCCACATCCGACACAATCAAAGCTAAATCCGGTAATCCCGAAGCTTTCAGTCCAGCCGTAATCCCCGCCGCACGATACCCCCTGGGTGCTGTCACGCTACCGCTGATTTCCTGCCATTCTGTCATAACTTTCCCCTCCAGCCTTTTGCTTGTCTGAGAGCGGATCATACCATTTTAGATTTTAAATTAAAGATTTTAGATTTTAGATTAAAGAATTGAAGAAACTCTTGCTGCGAGGGATTTTCAGTCAAGTCAACCCATGTTTGTCTAATATCGCTTCCGTTTACATACTCCCCCTAAGACCGCTCCATTCTTTACTTTTGACTTTTGACTTTTGACTTTTGACTTCCGCGTAGCGGCACTAGCTCCTCAAAAAAAAAGGGGAGTCGCTTGGATGGACGACTCTCCCGATCATCAGGGTGCATCTACATACACGATTATAAATGGTTGGGGGTGAGGGGTGATACCCCTTATTGTATTTTTTTGGTGAAGTCTGGCCGCTTTTTGTTAAAGTTGAGACTAAGATTTCAACTTTTGGGCCAGCAGTTGGTTGGTCAGCTGGGGATCGGCTCGACCAGATGTTTTCTTCATCACCTGTCCGACAAAGAAGCCCAACAGTTTGGTTTTGCCGTTGCGGTACTGTTCTAGCTCTTTGGGATTTGCCGCCAAGATTTCATCGATGATGGTTTCTAGAGCTACAGTATCCGAGATTTGGGTTAATCCCTTGCGATCGACCACTTCCTTAGCCGAACCACCACTAGAGAACAACTCCGGTAGAATATCTTTGGCAATCTTGCCGCTGATAGTGCCTGCTTCGATTAGGGAAATCAGTTCAGCTAAGGTGTCCGGTTTGAGGGCAATTTGGGCGATGCTAAGTTTTTCGTTGTTGAGGTAGGCGCTGATATCGCCCATCACCCAATTAGCCGCTTGCTTGGAATTGGCACCAGCGGCGACAACGGCTTCAAAATATTCGGACACGGAGCGATCGTCTGTCAGTACCCGCGCATCGTAGGCAGAAAGTCCCAATTCACTTTCATAGCGGTGTCGTTTCTGGGCCGGGAGTTCTGGCAGTTCCGACTTCCACTTCTGTAGCTGCGCGGATGTCACCTCAATGGGAGCTAAATCGGGTTCGGGGAAATAGCGGTAATCGCTGGAACCTTCCTTGATCCGCATACTGATAGTGCGTTGACTGCCTTCCTCCCACAGCCTAGTTTCTTGCACAATCCGCTCACCGGCTTCCAGTGCTGTGGTTTGCCGATCGATCTCGTAATCGATCGCCCTTTCAATAGCACTGAAGGAGTTCATATTCTTAATTTCTACCTTCGTGCCAAACTCTTTTCGTCCCACCGGACGCACGGAGATATTCACGTCGCAGCGCAGGGAACCTTCCTGCATATTGCCGTCGCTGACACCCAAATAGCGCAGAATTCGGCGCAGTTCTTGGGCATATTCAGCAGCTTCTAGGGCCGATCGCATATCCGGTTCTGAGACAATTTCTACTAAAGCTACACCCGTGCGGTTGAAGTCTACCAGAGAGTAAGTGGAACCCGAAAGGCGGTCGCTACCCGCGTGAACCAACTTTCCCGCATCTTCCTCCATGTGCAGGCGAGTGATACCAATCTTTTTGCGGGTAACTTTACCCGCTTCATCCACCAATTCAACTTCTAGCCAACCATGCTCGGCAATAGGCAGGTCGTACTGAGAAATTTGGTAATTTTTAGGCAAATCGGGATAAAAATACTGTTTGCGGTCAAATTTGCTATAGGGTGCAATCTCAGAGTTGAGGGCTATCCCAGCTTTGACGGCGTACTCCAGTACCTTCTCATTGAGTACTGGCAACACTCCCGGCATACCCATGCAAATTGGGCAAACGTTCTGGTTTGGGCGACTGCCAAATTCGGTAGAACAATTGCAGAAAATCTTAGTGTCGGTACTAAGCTGACAGTGGGTTTCTAAACCGATCACGGCTTCGTACTGAGTTTTAACTGGTGCAGCGGTTGTCATGAGCTAACAAATTGAGGCATAACAATAATCAATCTGCTTCTATTTTAACTTTTTGCAGACAAGCTACAGATGTAGAGACGTTTCATGAAACGTCTCTACATCTGTAGTAACGTAAGTTGCTAGTTATAAGGTACGTTGTTGCGCTTTAGCGCTCAAAGAGCGCTAAAGCGCAACAACGTACCCATTATATGGAACCAACGTCTCTACACCAGAGGGTGTTCATTTGTAGCAGAAATAAATCCAAACTACATAACATAGTAGCTGGAACAAAGCAAGCCAAATTTCTGAAGAGTTTATTTAGTTGAGCGGTCTTTTCTGAATTATGCGATCGCAGCTTTCCCCCATCTTTGTTTACTGGTTACCTTTCCATTCCGTCGCAACCGCCTTTACAAGCATCAACCGTTATACTTCCAGCAACTATCTGGGTTAACTGATTTTCACAAGCAGGACATTTCATAGTTTTTCCTCACCTAGTGACTTTTGCAATTTTACTCGTTCTGCTAATAAATAAAAGATCGCGATGCCCACCCAGTCAGCTGCTAGATCGTAAAAACTAGCACTTCGGTTGGGTGAAAGTGTCTGGAGCAGCTCATCAGCTATACAACTAATTGCCACTAGAAGTGGAGCCAGCGGTATTGAAATAGACCAGACAGAAATTTTTCGTTTGCTTAGGGCTAGATGACCGAAGAAGGCTGCCATACCTAACAATATAAAATGGCCTATTGTATCGTAATAAGGGATGGTGGAGGATTTAACAGGGAGAACTTTCAAGTATGCTGAGATAGATATTGTGATTAAAAGAGCAAAGTAGAACCAAAAAGCAAAAATCCAGCCTTTCTTTGAGGATTTCAACCAGGAAAAGTTCATATTTGTTGAGTCTGCTTATAAGTTACCTACAGCTACAAAAACAAATAAGATGATTCCTGAAATTCTGGCTCTTTCGGAGTTGTGATGTTTTTGTTCAAAAAATCACATTTTCATGTTTCTGCCCCTCTACTCCTCTGCCCCCCTGCCCCTCTGCTCCTCTGCCCCTCTGCTCTTCTCTTTCCCTAGCCCCTAGCTATAGCTTTCTTGCCCACGAGTAGATAAACGGTCATGTCTCCTTTGCCTTTTACCTGGATTACACCCCGGTTTTCAAAATCGAACTTGTCCTTTAAACACTTGTAAGTTGCTTCTGTCATTTGAATACAGCCTGCCACACCATGAGATTCCATGCGGCTAGCAGTGTTAACCGTGTCACCCCACAAATCGTAGATAAACTTTTTGATACCTATGACTCCGGCGACAACAGGCCCTGTGTTGATGCCAATTCGGATACTGAAATCTACATTATTTGCCATGTTAAATTCCTTGATTGCCTCCTGCATATCAAGAGCCATTTCGGCGACGGCGGCGGCGTGATCGGGCCGTGGGTTGGGCAAACCTCCAACCACCATATAAGCATCGCCAATTGTTTTAATTTTTTCCAACCCATGCAGTTCAACCAGTCGGTCAAATGCGGAAAATATTTGGTTAAGTAAGCTCACCAGTTCTACCGGAGATGTACGCGCTGCCAGTTTGGTAAAGCCAACGATGTCAGCAAATAGAACAGTGGCTTCGGGGAAGCTATCGGCAATGATAGATTCTTCTTTTTTCAACCGCTCTGCAATTGCTGATGGCAAGATATTTAGCAGTAGGTGTTCTGCTTTTTCTTGTTCGGATTTGAGTTGTTTTAAAGAATATTCTAATGTTTCTAGCATCCAGTTAATGGTTCCTCCAAGACTGGACAATTCATCTTCTCCAGCACTGGATACGCGCAAGGAAAGATCGCCGCTTGCACCAATGCTTTTGACTCCATTACTGAGACTAGCCAACCGCGACAAAACCATCTTTTCTAATAGCAATAGATTGCCGATTCCAAACACAAACCCGGCTCCAATGAGTGAGAAGAGGAGATAAATTAGGCTAGCTTTTCCTTGGTTGTAAATAAGTCTTGGAAATTTAACTTCCATTAGTAAAGCTGGTTTGCCGTAGATATCCTTCAATATGGTATAACCTGCGATCGCATTTTCATCTAGCGGTCGGACGAGAATCTCCCCATTTTGGATTTGGGATTTGGGATTTGGGATTTCTCCCACCACCTCTTGCTTCTCTTTTTCTGCCAAGGCGGTACTCATTGCCTGTAAGTTGGGAGGTAGCTGTACATTATTTAAAGGATGGATAGTTATAGATAACTGAGTCAGAGTGGCTAAACGCTTGATTTCGTCAGCGTTTAAGTAGCGTCCCATGACCAGCGTGCCGCGAATTGGGCCGTTGAATTTGTTGGTGACGATCGGATGAGAGGCAATCAGCAATGGCCCTTCTGGTACTATAACGATTCCCTCATGACTGGTTTTTGGTGTAGCGTGTTGCACTAAAAGGCTGCTAGCCGTCAAATGCTGTTGCAGTCCCTTTGATACGGGAATCCCTTTCTGATACTTGAAATCGAAGCCTTTGCTGAGGACTGTTCGACGGTCAGAGTCGATTAATACGGTTGTGTTGAGCCTAAAATCTAAGAAAGTCTGATTAGAAAGATTCGTTTTGAGATAGCGTTTGTCGGTATCCACCATGAAGTTGTAGGTGTCGTCCCAAGCACCTAACTGGCGAACCAAGACGCTCAAGTTGCTAACATCCTCATCTAAGGCATCTAAGGCGCGTTTCACTCCCTGAGTAGTATAATCTACCTCCAAGTCTTGGGTATGCTTCATGAGATGGATGTATGCGGTAGCATACAAAACCCCAACTAGCCCTACGAGGCTTAGACCAATAACCAGCAGTGTCTTTTGACGCAGTTTCATGAAATTAGTGATGGTAATTTCAATTTGAAGATTTGAGTTGGCAGGTTGAATTTAATAGGACTTACGCAACTGGCACATAGAGTAGGGTGCGTCAGAGGCTGAAATCCTTATTCTATCCATGTATAACTTCGTCTGATGCACCCTACAAGTTGATTTAAGTGTGACAGTTGGCCTTAGTCCTGTTTAATTGAAAATTTTAAATTTGCATTTCTGTCCAGGCTTAGTATAACTCATATCATGTTCGGTTACATCGGCATTGTCTGTTGTCATCATTGGTTAAATTTAACCGCAGATGAAGACAGATGAACGCAGATGAACGCAGATAAGAGCGGGGATTTTTAGGTGACCGGTTGCATCGTTAGTATATGAGTGAGATAGTCAAATTGTCTGTTGTCATCGTTGGTTAAATTTTTACCGCAGATGAAGACAGATGAACGCAGATTAACGCAGATGCAGAATAATCACACGATTTTTTTAGGTAACCGATGCGTAAGGACATGATATCACCCTATTTCTTTGATGGTGCGTTACGGCAAAACCCTAACGCACCCTACAAAAAAAGTTGGCTGCGTTAACGCAGTGTAACGCACCCAAAAGTTATTGTCAGGGATTAGCAATGTCCAAATTTAGGTTTGCAAACCCTCAAGTAACTGAGTGCGAGCTATTTCTAAGGCTTCTTGTAACTTGCTGGGGTCGCGTCCGCCAGCTTGAGCTAGGTTGGGTCGTCCGCCTCCGCCGCCTCCGCAAATTTTAGCGATCGCACCAATAAATTTTCCAGCTTGTAACCCTTTTTTGTTGACATCTGGACTAAAAAGTGCTATAAAATTCACTTTTTGTGCTTCGGGAACTGACGCTAACACTACAGCAGCATTGCCGAGTTTTTGCTGTAATCTTTCTGCGGCTGTTTTGAGGGATTCGGCGTCAACGTCTCCCAGCTGTGCAACTAGGATTTTGTAATCGCCAACTGTCTCGACTTGTGATAGGAATTGGTCGGATTTGGCGATCGCAAGTTCTGCTTTCAGTGCGTCTAATTGTTTCTGAGTTGATTTTAGTTCGTTTTGCAGATTGTTGATGCGATCGGGCAATTCTTCCGGTTTAGCTTTGAAGATTGCGCTCAACTCTTTCACCACTTTATCGCGCACATTCAAGTATTCCAAAACAGATGGCCCAGCTACGGCTTCAATGCGTCGCACTCCCGAAGCTACACCGGATTCTGAGATAATTTTGAACACTCCTATTTCAGCGGTATTGCTGACATGAGTTCCGCCGCACAGTTCCATTGAAACGCCTGGGAAATCCAGCACTCGTACTTCGTCGCCATATTTTTCGCCAAACATTGCGATCGCACCTTTTGCCTTTGCTTCAGCTAGCGGTAAAACTTCTATTCTAGCAGCGTGTGCTTCCGCGATCCAAGTATTAACTTGTTCCTCAACTTGTTGTAATTCTTCCCCTGTTAATCCACGCGGACAGTTGAAGTCAAAACGCAGTCTGTCAAAGGCTACTAACGAACCCGCTTGCGATATCGAATCATCGACTATTTTCTTTAACGCCGCTTGCAATAAGTGAGTTGCGGTATGATTTGCTTGGGCGCGACGACGACAAGATTTGTCAATTTGGGCGGTGACGGTATCGCCTACGCGCAATGTACCGCGTTCGATCCGTCCGAAATGAACAAAGAAATTAGATTCTTTTTTGACATCTTCAACTCGGATTAAAATGTCATCCCCCGTGATGTAACCGCGATCGCCGATTTGTCCCCCCGATTCTGCATAGAATGGAGTTTTGTCGAGGACGATTTGCACTTGTGTTCCCGCTTCTCCTTCTTCTACCGATTTCCCATTAATAAGGATTACTTCGATAACGCTTTGGCTAGCTGGTTGAGTATAACCCAGAAATTCGGTAACTTGGATATCTTCAGCTAATTTATCGAGAGAACCTTGCACGGTTAAGTCGATCGTTTCGTGGGCGTCTCTAGCACGTTGCGTTTGTTCTTCCATCGCCGCTTCGTAGCCGGATTTATCTACAGTAAGTCCGTGTTCTTCGGCAACTTCTTCAGTTAGTTCTACTGGAAAACCGTAAGTATCGTAAAGAGTAAAGGCGTCGCGTCCGTCGATTTCAGTTTTTCCTTGCTGCTTGACGCGATCGATAATTTCTTCGAGCAATTTTTCGCCGCGTTCCAGTGTTTTGAGGAAGCGGGATTCTTCCCGTTGCAGTTCGGCTTTGATTTGCGCTTCGCGTTGTCGCACGTTGGGATAAGCGGATTCGGAAAGTGCGATCGCACTCTGGGCTACTTTAGTCGTAAATTCTCCCTCAATTCCAATCAGTCGCCCGTGACGAACGACGCGACGAATTAACCTGCGTAACACATAACCGCGACCGACATTTGATGCCCGAATTTCATCGGCGATCATGTGGACGACTGCGCGAACGTGGTCACCAATCACTTTGAGAGAAACTTTGGTTTTCTCATCAACTTGGTTGTAATCAATGACCGCAATTTCAGCCGCCGTTTTGATAATCGGGAAAATCAAGTCTGTTTCGTAGTTGTTCGGCACTTTTTGGAGGATTTGCGCCATCCTCTCCAAACCCATTCCAGTGTCGATGTTCTGGTTTTGTAGCGCTTTCAGGTTACCTTCTGCATCCCGATTGTACTGCATGAACACCAAGTTGTAGAATTCGATGAACCGGGTGCCATCTTCTAGATCGATGTTGTCGTCGCCCAGTTCTGGGTGGAAATCGTAGTACATTTCCGAACAAGGGCCGCATGGGCCGGTGGGGCCAGACACCCAGAAGTTGTCCGCCTCTCCCATCCGTTGAATGCGATGCGCTGGGATGCCGATTTTGTCTCTCCAAATGGCAAAAGCGTCGTCGTCTGACTCGAAGACGCTGACGATGAGGCGTTCTGGGGCTAATCCAAAGGTTTTGGTTGACAGTTCCCATGCCCACGCGATCGCTTGTTCTTTAAAATAGTCCCCAAAGCTGAAGTTACCCAGCATCTCGAAGAAGGTGTGGTGCCGTGCGGTGCGTCCCACGTTCTCGATGTCGTTGGTGCGGATACACTTCTGGGATGTGGTGGCGCGGGGAAATTCTGGTGTTCTCTGTCCGAGAAAGATGGGCTTAAATGGTAACATCCCTGCGATCGTCAGCAGTACTGTCGGGTCTTCTGGCACTAGGGAGGCACTGGGCAGGATTTTATGCCCCCGCTGGGCAAAGAAGTCTAGGAATGTTTGGCGAATTTCGTTACCGCTGAGGTACTGGGGAGAGGAAGGCATGGATCTATATGGGAATCGTGTCGGTCAACATTCTAATTTTTACATTTTGTTGAAAATGCGGGGATTGGGGATTGGGAAAGAGGGG
>CASBRD010000022.1 GCA_949128025.1 Oscillatoriales cyanobacterium PMM_0008
GCCACAAGATTATGTAGGGGCGAAGCATTGCGGAATTAACTTTTCGGTTTTGAGTTAAGCTTAATCCCGCAATGCTTCGCCCTCCCACTATACATAGTCTTCCACCGGGAAGGGAGTAAGAGAGATCTAACAGGAGCAAAAAAATGGCTGAAGAGAAAACTTATTTAGAATTATCCGAGTCAGATGGCGTTTCTCATAAATTCTATGAAGTAATTGTCAACAGCACAGAAGTTTCCATTCGCTACGGTCGGATTGGCGATCAAGGTCAGAGTCAAGTAAAATCCTACCCAACTGCCGAAAAAGCCAAAGCCGAAGCAACGAAAAAGATTAACGATAAACTGAAGAAAGGTTACGAACACGCAGTCATGGGAGTGCGCCAGAAACGCACTGTGACTCATCGGGAGATAAAGAGCGATCGATCCACCGCTTCCCCATCTCCAGTGCTGTGGAAATTCGCCTCCGGTTCTGCCGCTTTCGGTATCTTTATTGACAAAAAGCGCTGTTGGGTTGGCAATCAAGCCGGTCAAATATTTGCTCTCAACAATACAGGTCAAGTAATCAATCAATTGCGATTACCTGACGGCGTGAAATGTATCGTCGCCGATGATGGCTGGCTTTATGCGGGATGCGATGATGGCAAAGTCTATGATTTAACTGGAAAAATTCCCCGTGTCGCTTATGAAATTGCCGAAAATGTGAATATTTTGTGGCTCGATATTAAAGATGCAATTCTCGGAGTTTCCGATATCGAGGGTAACGTCACAACTATCAATCACGAAGATGAATCCCAGTGGACTAAAAAAAGTAGCGGTCAATATGGCTGGATGGTACGTTGCGATGAGATAGGAGTTTACCACGGTCACAGCGACGGCGTAACAATGTATGATTGGGAAGATGGCAAGAAAATTTGGCATCAAAAAACTCGCGGCGAAGTGCTATTTGGTTGGCAAGAAGAAGCAATAGTTTATGCCAGTACCAGCCATAATTTAGTTTATTCTTTCACCAAGAAAGGGGAAGCTAAAACAATTTACCAGTGCGATGCGCCAGTGTATTCTTGTGCCACAGCAGAAGATGGCAAATATGTATTTGCAGGCGATAATTGTTCGTCGATTTATTGCTTTAACGAACAAGGCGATCGACTCTGGAAACTAGCCACAGGATGCGGTTCCGCCTTCTCAATGCAATTTTTAGATAATCGCCTTTACATCGTCACTACCGACGGTTCTCTTGCTTGCATCGACGCCAGCGAAAGTGCAATTAATGCCGCCAAAGCAGGTACAGTTCCCCAAACAGTTAATATTAAAGCACCCGCCGCCGTTCCCGTCGCCGTTCCTTCCCACACTTTAGAAACTACCTCAAACACAACGCAAGGAGTAATTGTCGAGTGTTTCCAAGAAGGAAATAACTTAAGAATTCGCGTTGTTTCTCCTGGTTACAACTCCAACTGGAAAGTGCAATTTCCTAAAGAACTTCGCGAAGAAGGTGCGCGTTATCTGGTGGAAGAGGTGCGCGAATCTTCTCGCGGTGGATTTTATCGTGCTTTTGGGGATATTAAGAAGTTAGTTACTCGTTGAGATTGAAGATTTTTTTTTCAACGCAGAGGTACGCAGAGAAAAAGAAAAATTTAGCGTTACTTTGCGTTGACCTTTGCGTCATTTGCGTTTAAAATAGTACCAAGATGCAGTAAGCTCTCACGCATCTAAATTGTAGTTAGGGACGGGCGAGACGCCCATCCCACAAGAATTTCATTAAATTGACTTTAAAATTTAGGTGCGTAGCAGCTTATCATTAGTACTTTACCCATTACCTAGCTATGACTACTCCCGATTCGGGCATTCTTTGACGCTTGGGGCGAAGCTGGCGTGCTGCTGCGATCGAGCGCATATTGGTTACATTCTGTGAATTCCCCTTGACTCAAGAGTATCCCATCCCAAATAATACTCTCAACCTTCATCAGCAGCCTGACTTACCCCTGCCCCAAGGACACTTGTGAAAGGTTTTATTTTCAATGCTACAGCGGCTTACAGCCGCGTGAGGTACAATAAAATGATTTCCTTCATAGCGCGAAAGTAGGGGCGGGTTTGGCAGATAATTTGTGGCTAACCGACAAGAATCATGGCAAAACCCGCCCCTACACCAAAACTGGATGCGTAAGTCCTAACAACTTGAACGGGGAGAAAAAATAGATGGGGAAACAGCAATGAGACAATTAAAAGAGGAATTGCAACTAAAAGGGGTGAGTTATGAACAGTGTTAGCGATTTAAAAAACCTCTACGATATTGATGATTCTCAATGGCTAGAAGAAACTGTTAAATTGATTAAGAATCGCCAATTTAAAGAGCTAGATTTAGAGAATTTAATAGAGGAGTTAGAGGATTTGGGCAGGGAAAAGAAAAATGCTGTAGCCAGCCTTTTAGAACAGGTTATCCGTCATTTATTATTGCTGCAATATTGGACAAGCGAATCCGACTATAATGCAGTTCACTGGCAAGAAGAAATCTATACTTTCAGAATTCAATTGAGACGAATACTTACTACCAATCTCCGTAATTACTTAGATTCAGAATTGGATTCTATCTATAAAGATGCGTTAGGATTTGTGAAAATTAAAACTCAAAATTCCGTCAGTTTCCCACCAGAATGTCCTTACTCGCTTGACCAATTACTTGATATTGAGTGGTTGCCCTCATTAAATTAAATCTGAAAGCACAATCCTGGTAAAATGGTAGCGATCGCATTCTAGGATAGAAGTGCGAATGCCTACAACAGGCTACGCCAAAGCATTTGGGGAAGATGGGGGTGCGATCGCACTTCTATTTCTGTTTTTTCAGGTAGTTTTCGATGTAAAATTGAAAGTAAGTGGTTAATTTGAGCAAATTAATATGACCGCAGTTCAAAAAACAGTAGATGTCAGTGTCGCACAAATGAGTGTGCAAGAATTATTACACCTCATTGATGAAGGAGCAGAAATTTTACTGACAGATGGCCGAAAACCCTTGGCTCGTCTAGTTCCTATTCTCCAACCAAATGTACCCCGAATAGCTGGATTACACCAGGGAGCAATATCGACAAGTAATGATTTTGATGAGCCATTACCAGAAGAATTTTGGACGGCAGGTGCATGAAATTATTGTTTGATACTCATACTTTTATTTGGTGGGATAGCCAACCGAATAACCTATCACAAACAGCTTTGGCACTCTTGCAAGATAGGTCAAATATTTTGCTCCTGAGTGTAATCAGCATTTGGGAGATGCAAATTAAGTTACAGCTAGGTAAAATAACACTAAATCGCTCTTTGTTAGAAATTATTGAAAATCAGCAACAAACTAATCAAATAGAGGTACTTCCTGTGAAGCTGGATCATGTTTTAGAATTGGATAGCTTGCCACTTGTTCACAAAGATCCTTTCGATCGTTTGTTGGTTGCCCAAGCGAATGTAGAAAATGCTGCCTTAGTTAGCTGCGATCCAATTGTTGCCCAATATCCAGTTAACGTTATTTGGTAAATTGCCTAATAGTATCGCTTTTTATTGGCAGTTACAGGGGTTACCGCTGTTATGAGGTACATAAGTAAGGGCGAAGCATTCCGGCAAATAACTTATTGGTTATATGCAGAGGTTAATTACCGGAATGCTTCGCCCCTACACCCCTACTTA
>CASBRD010000023.1 GCA_949128025.1 Oscillatoriales cyanobacterium PMM_0008
AGATGGCGCTAAAGCGCAACAACGTACCTGAAGATGGCGCTAAAGCGCAACAACGTACCTGAAGATGGCGCTAAAGCGCAACAACGTACCTGGGGAGACGCAGGTTAATAGCCTAGCGTCATAGCGAAGGTAAGGGCGGGTTTTGTTGTGAGGTGATCTGTAGGAAACAAAGGATATCTGCTAAACCCGCCCCTACAAGTGGACTTAATATTAATCTTTCAGTCCGTTTAAACGGACTTTCGCTATTAGCCTGCGATTTGAATCGCAGGCGGGTGTGGATACAAACCATTAGAAACCTGGTTGTTCCAAAAAACCGGGTTTCTAAATTTCATAATTAACCCATCATTCTTTGCTTTCTGAAACTATCATTTGGTTTTTTCTTCTTTCAAGTCTTTCTAACCGTTGCTGACATAATTCTACTTCCATCATGGCGTTTAATTGTTCCAACTTCAAATTCCAAATATCAAGCTGGTGAACATTTTTTTGAAAGCGTTCGTGAATGCGCTTGAATTTTTCTGGATCTGGTATTCTTTTGGGCTGGTTCATAGTAAGTCTAAGTCTGTTTTTGCTTCTCGAATACTTGCATCTCCTGCATCGAGGTTAGCTTGTCCTTCCTCGATGGACAGATATAATAAATCTAGCACAGCAGCAGGGGCAATGGGCTGAGATTCTGAAACTTGCAGAAAAAGCCTACACAGACGAGTATAAGAATTTCTCAACCTTTCTCTCACATTCTGTAAATCATCCAGTGTCGAAATAGTTATCTCTGTCTCTCCGAATTGTTCGGCAATTCCTGATTCTGTTGCTGCTGCTTCATCGATCAATTCTGCCAATTGACCCAACAGATTTAAGATGGTAGATTTAGTTTCACCTGGTAGCTTTGCCATTAGGCTTAATTCCCAATACACTCCTTTTAATATAATAAGATAAAGTTGTAATTTGGTTTTAAGAATTATAGCTTGATCGCACTTAATTTATGGTCGGCAATTGGCTGAGTGCGATCGCTATCTCAATAGCGCAAAATAGGATTTAAAAATAGTGCGATCGCACTCTATGACTTCCCTCTCTTTGGCTTTTAAATTTCTTTGTTTTCTACCTCTAAATTTTGTTTCTTTAATGCTTCTAACTGTTTCTCTACTCGACGGCGACGGCTGGCATAAAGGGGGCTGTTTTGCAAATCCATTTCAGCTTGTGCTATACCTAGATCCAGCATCATATTCAGTTCATCCCACTTTAGATTAACTTCGCGCCACCTCGCAATAGACTTGGCTCTAGTTTCCGCATCAGGGATCTTTTTTTCGTTATTCATGGTAAGTTCCAATTCCTTTTTGTTTCTAGGGCAGTTGCTTCTGTAGCATCGGCTGTTGCCTCTGCCTGTTCGATTGAGCGATATAGTAAATCTATGGTAGCAGAATTCGCTACTGGTTGAGACTCTGCTACTTGCAATACTAGCCCGTAAAGACGATTGTAGTAATTTCTTGCTCTTTCGGCTGCATTTTTGACTTGTTCTAGTTCGCCAATAGTCTCCTCTGTTTCTCCATACCGATCCATTAACTTAGCCTCTGTTTGCAGCGCCAGGTTTATGACCTTAAACAGGCGCGGTAGCAAGTTAGCGATCGTTCTTAAAGTTTCTTCGGGTAAATCTGCCATTATCGTCCATTTATTCGTCTGCAATTTAAATAATACACTTATTTATCGCCCATGTCTACATCCGCTCAATAATCGCTTTTACCATTAAAAATATAAATCCTTATTATGGTTTAGTGGCAATTATTTAATCGTTGTAATTTATCAAAATAAAAATACTAAGTAGGTGGGCATAATTAAACGTAAAACTGCCAAATTCTTAGAAACCCGGTTTCTGGAAGTTCAGTTTATTTACGCCCACCTACTTACCTTTGCCGATGCTGTTGATATAATCAATTATATAAACACAAAGGAGTTAATTATGGGTTTAGGTCTTCTCGCTGATGGTAGATGGGTATCCGAACGGGAACAAGAAGATTCCCAAGGAAAATTTATCCGCCCAGTGACCAGTTTTCGCAACAAAATTACTGCTGATGGTTCTAGCGGCTTTAAAGCTGAGGCGGGTCGCTATCATCTTTATATCTCTTGGGCTTGTCCTTGGGCTCACCGCACCGCAATTATGCGAAAATTGAAGGGTTTGGAGGATGCGATCGGTCTTTCAGTTGTTCATCCCGTAATCGATCAAAATAGCTGGGAATTTTCCGACGAACCGGGTTGTATTCCCGATACCGTTAATGGTACAAATTATCTTTGGGAAATCTATCTCAAAGGCGATCCAAACTATGAGGGACGAGTCACCGTTCCAGTGCTTTGGGATAAACAAACAGGAACGATCGTAAATAACGAATCCCGCGAAATTATCCGGATGTTTGATACGCAATTTCAAGATTTCGCTAAGTCAGATTTGCACTTCTATCCTGATGATTTGCATGAAGTTATTGAGCAAACGATCGACGCCATCTATCAACCTGTCAATAATGGCGTTTATCGAGCGGGATTTGCTACCACTCAGATGGCTTATGAAGAGGGTGTGACAGATTTATTCAACGCCTTGGAACACTGGGATAAATTGTTGGGTAACCAGCGATATTTGTGCGGATCGCGCATCACGGAAGCCGATTGGTGTATGTTTACAACTCTTCTGCGTTTCGACCCGGTTTACTACGGTCATTTCAAATGCAATTTACGTCATATTTGGGATTATCCAAATCTTTGGAATTACCTTAAGGAACTGTACCAATTTACTGGAGTTAAGGAAACCTGCAATCTCGATCACATCAAACGCCACTACTATATCAGCCATAATAAAATCAATCCAACTCGGATTGTTCCCAAAGGCCCGATAATTGATTTGGAGTCGCCGCACGATCGCGACAAGGTTGGATAGGGTGTTAACAATAATAAATTTGTGGAAAAAGATTTTTTTACCACAGATAAACACAGATAATTATCTGCGTTTATCTGTGGGTTTTAGAAAAAATATGCTTTGATGAAATAACGCTAAGAACACAAGTTGCTAGTTACTTGCATCAGGGTATGTTGTTGCGCTTTAGCGCTCTTATCCCAGTTGTAATAAGAGCGCTAAAGCGCAACAACGTACCTAGTTCAAACATCAATTATATAACTAGCAACTTGCGTTAAGATAATAATTGGCTATACTGTAATATTATGAATAGGGGAAAAAGGCGATATGCCAGTTAATACAACAGAATTAAATATCACCTGGGAAAAATTACCCGATAACTTTGTTTTGGATGACGAACCCGTGGACAATATCAACCAGCCAGTGTTAGCATCTGCACTGACGGAAGCTTTGGAACTAGCGGGAAAACTACAGGAATCAATGCTAGTAGGCACTAATTTTGGTATTTGTGCCAACGTGGAAGGAAAAACGGTAGTGAAAGCGCCTGATTGGTTTTATGTACGTTCCGTACAACCAACTACTCCCCCAAATCAAAACCGTCGCAGCTATACTCCCAATTTGGAAGGGGAAGTTCCGGGTGCAGTAATGGAGTTTTTGTCTGAGACTGAGGGAGGCGAATACTCAATAAAGTCAAAATATCCGCCGGGTAAGTGGTATTATTATGAGCGGATATTGCAAGTGCCGAACTACGTCATTTTCGAGCCAAATGCAGGATGGCTAGAATTATATCAATTAAATGCTGCGAGAAGATACCAGGTAGCTCCAGCGGATGCTAACAATCGCTACTGGATTCCGCAAATCGGCTTGTTTCTGGGAGTTTGGCAGGGAACTAAAGCAAACAGGACGGGATTTTGGTTGCGTTGGTGGGATGAAACCGGACAGATGTTATTGTGGGGAACGGAGTTAGTGGAACGGGAACGGCAACGGGCAGAACGTTTGGCAGCTCAGTTGCGATCGGCTGGGATTGAGCCAGCAGTGTGAGGGCGAATGGCGTCTAAGCGCTACTACAAAGCGGTTTATCGCCACTCCAGCCAGACCTCTGTGTTAACCCATACAATTGTAAAGGTATACTCTAAAATAGACCTTTTTTTCTGCTGCTAACTTGCTGGGGTTGGACTTATGACATCTTATGCAACTTCCTCTGCTAGATCCGAAATGAGTGAACTGCGGCGTTTGAAAAGCTTATTGCCGCCAGAAATGCAGAGTTGGGTCACAGTTGAAGGAACGACTGAAGTAAATCCAACCCTGATCCGCTGCGAAGAAATCGGGAAAGACCAGGTGGAAATTCAAATAGACTTGGTGAAATGGGAGCAATTGGCGCTGGATCAGCGCAATTTGCTGTTTTGGCACGAGGTCGCCCGCGTTCAAAACGATACAATCCCCAGAGATGGGTGGGAAATGGCGGCGTTAGCGATCGGTTTGGGTGGCGCGGTGGGAGAATTGTGGGTGCAAGATGGCTTGTTGCTGGTGTTGGCGCTGGCGCTGTGCGGCGTGTCGGGTTGGCGTCTATATCAGAAAAACAATGCCGATCGCACCTTGAAGGAAGCTTACGACGCCGATGAGAAAGCGATCGCACTGGCTACCCGTTTCGGCTACTCTCTCCCCAACGCCTACAAAAGTCTGGGAAGCGCCTTGAAAGCCATGATCGACCTCACCCCCGCCAAACGGCAGCGCAACAAGTACGAAGCGCGACTGCAAGCCCTCAAACGCAGCGCTAACAAGGCAAAAGCCAAAATAAAATCCAATCGCGAAGTTTCCCAATCGGAAGATATTTACAGCTAAGCGATCGGTTTTGGAATAGAAACCTGGAATAGAAACCGGGTTTCTATTCCACAACCCAACCTACACTAAAAATCAATTCTTTAATCCAAAATCCAAAATCCAAAATCCAAAATCGAATGACCACTCTTACCCTTATCCTCAAACCTGTTAGCCAGATCAAACTAGATCCTGGTAGTGTGGTAACTATCCCAAACGTGAGTTGGTTAGAATTTGAATCGATTTTGGAGGAATTGGGAGAAAAGCGAAGCGCAAGAATTACCTACAGCAAAGGTACTTTACAAATCATGGTTCCTTTACCAGAACACGAAAAGCCGAAAGAATTAATATCAGATATTGTAAAAACTTTACTCAAGGCTGCTGGCAGAAGGTATGAATCTTTTGGCTCAACTACATTTAAACGTGAAGGGATAGCAGGTGTTGAACCAGATGCTTGCTTTTATATTGAAAATTATCAAATTATGGTGGATCGTCGCCAACTTCAACCCGACGATCCACCTCCCGATCTGGCGATCGAAATAGATGTTACCTCTAAAACAGATTTGGAGGTTTATGAAGCGATCGCAGTTCCAGAAGTATGGGTTTACGATAATGGGAAACTCACTATCTATTTGCTTAGAGATGGAAGGTATGTAGAATCGGATACCAGTCCTAATTTTCCAGATATTGCGATCGCGCAGATAATTCCCCCTGTGGTAGAACGTGCTTGGCAAGTGGGAAGTTATCAAGCTTTGGAGGAATTTGAAACTGCGATCGGTGAAAGAAGATAGCAATAAACTTAGTTTAGTAACTGGGACTATCTCCGGAACAGATAAGCAATCTTTTAACACCTACGATTCCCAAGCATTGCCCGCCCTACCCGACTTTCAACCACTAATTAATATGAAATAAACCGAATCCTGATGGTTACCTCTACCCAAAGACTCACCCTGCAAGACTTCCTGAAACTGCCCAATATTGAGGAGTCGCCAGCTTGGGAATTCGTGGACGGACAAGCAAATCAAAAACCTATGCCCACAGCTCACCATAGCATTTTACAGAAATGCCTGACTGCTGCGATCGATCGAGCAAACTCACCCTATGAAGCTTTTCCAGAACTACGCTGTACTCTCAGCAGCAATTCTGTCGTTCCCGATATTACAGTTATCCACAAAAACCGAGTTCCTACTGGGAATACTCCTGTTGAAGGCCCACCCGATTGGATGATTGAAATCCTTTCTCCTGACCAAAGTACTACTAAATTGATTGCCAAAATTCAAAGCTGCTTGCAAGAGGGGACAAAGCTAGGATGGTTGATCGATCCGACTGAGGAGGTGATTGTGGTGCTGTGGCCCGATGCTCGTATTGCTTTGCACAAAAACAGCGATCGCCTGCCTGTTCTGCCGGACATGAACTTAGATTTGACCGTTGTGCAGGTGTTTGGTTGGTTGCGCGATCGATGATGTTATGGTGGCGCTTTTCTATTCCCATTTAATATCTTCATATACAGTTTATGGCGAAAGTAATTTACAGTTGGTTCATCATCTTATGAGTTTGCGGGATAACTCGCACTTGCTTGACAAAACGCTTCATCAATGCTTGCCATTCTAATACGCGATCGGGCCTTGGTGCAACCACCGACTCCTTACCCAGTATTGCGGTTACTGGTTGCAAAAACACTGGAATTGAGGCATCTATAAAAGCGACCAACTCTCCCGCTTGTTCTAACTCGGCTGGATTGGTTTGGCTCGAAATAATTATCTTGACAAATACTTCTACTTGTGAATCGTGACAAAGATGTAAAAATTCCTGATGAGCTTGCCAGCGATGTTCGCCACTGACGCTAGGTAGTTTGATGTCCATGCCAACGGAATCCAAGTATGGTAAAATCGGTGATAATTGCTCTGGACGATGACCGCCAGTTTCCAAGTATATTGGCAAATCAGTGAGCGATCGCACTTCAGGCAAAAATTCCACCAAAAAAGGCGCAGAAAGCAGCGGTTCCCCACCAGTCAAACTAATACTATCATGCAATCCCGGTTTATTTTGCCTCCCCACCCATGACAGCAAATCTGGTAGCGCCACGGGATTGGGATGAGTTTCAAAGTCGCGCAATCCCGGCGTTTTCTCAATTTGGCATATCTCTGGAACACCCCAGGTATGAGCGCTATCGCAAAAATGGCAGCGCAAATCGCACAAAGCGAAGCGGATGAAAATTTGCCGCGTACCCACATTGAGTCCCTCCCCTTGAATCGCGGAGAATACTTCAATTAAACGCGCCTTTGGTTGTTCTGTGATTTGCGTTGCCATATTTTTGTCTCTAAATTTCAGAAGCAGCTCGTTCGATTAAGCGACGAGCCACACTTTGAGTACCTGTGTGTTCAAAATAGTTGGTTGTCATGTCCAGAAAGGCAGCCACATAATCCAACTTATCATCAGCTATATCCACATACTGTTTCAGATTGCCAAGAAAAATTTGTGGCGTTAAATGATGAGAACCTACAAAATTATTCATCCAACCTTGCACCGAGGCAAAGCTTGCACCAATAAAGCCTAACTTATCCCCCGTACTGCCGCCAGGAATTAAGTTACCGAGGCTTTGAAAAGTGGAATTTTGTTGTAAAAGTGAAGGATTTAAACTCGCGAGAGTTGATTGAACTTTGGAGAGAAAATCTGGGCCGAGGGGAACCAAGCCATCGACGCAAACTAAAGCAGCCATCCTAATTAGAGATTCATGATGATAACTCCTCAACGCTGCTTTAAAATCATCAAGTTCGATCGCAGCAGAGCCATTCATTTTGGAGAACGCGATTAACTCCGCTACCAATTTTATCGCCAAATCAATAGTTTGAACTGTATCAGCCTTGGGAGTTAGCTTGTTTAAAAAAGACAGAAAACCGACCTTTTCGCCAATTTTGTTAGCCATTGCGGCTGCACCCAGGGCACTATCCGCATTATCTACCGTTTGGTAGATCCACATAGCCTGCTGGTATGGTAAAGAGCGATCGCTGTACAGATCCAGAGCGCGATCGCGTATTTTCTTCACCGTTTTTTTATCCGTTTCACCAGTAACAGCCCGAATGGTGTTTTCAAAACCAACTAAATTTTCCCACTCGCCAGGAACAACAGAGTCCAAAGCTCGCAGCAAATAAACCGTCACATTTTTAGTTGATAGGTTATCAACCAACTCATCAATCGATTTAGTCTGACTCATCTGTATTTTAGATTTGGGATTGATTGTGCATTTAAAGCAGAAATGATATCTTGTCCGGTTGCATCAGTATTGCATGGTAGGGGCGGGTTTGGCAGATAACCCTTCGGTCTTTCAGACAATCTATCGGCAAAACCCGCCCTTACAATCAGACAACATATACAAGTAAGTCTGTTGCTACCGGACTTGATATGAACCCTGAATTTTACCAGCCTCTTGAAGAAATCTGTTGATTAGACCTCTTACCAAACTCTTGGAGGGGCGAAGCATTTGCGTATAGACTCCTTTATTTTATCGATAGATGTGGGCACAAATGCTTCGCCCCTACCCTTACCTATTGCCGTCAACTTTTTCTATTTTCTAAATTTCGGCAACAGCGCGTTCAATTAGACGACGAGCCAAAGTTTGAATGCCTGTGTGTTCGTAGTAGTTGGTTGACACATCCAGGAAAGCACCGAGATAATCTAGCTTGTCATCAGCAACGTCTATAAAGCTTGACAAATTGTGGACAACATTTTGTGGTGTCAAACCGCGAGAGTTAACGAAGTCGCTCATCCAGCCAGAGACTGAACCAAAGCTTTGGTTAATGAAACCCAGCTTACCTGCGGAATTACCTCCAGGAATCAAATCGTTAACACCTTTAAAAGTCTGATTTTGTTCCAACTCCTGCGGGTTCATGTTGCTGAACCTTGAGAGAACCATTTGGATAAAGTCCGGGCCAAGGGGAATCAGACCATCAAAGCAAACTAGCGCCGCCATCCGCATCAGCGACTCGCCACTGTAGTCGCCTAAAGCTCCCAAAAAATCGCCAATGCTATCACCGGGAATACCGTTAATTTGGCAAAAAGCTACTAACTCAACCACCAATTTTACGGCTAGGTCGATCGTTTGCGCTTTGTCTGCTTTGGGAGTGATATTGCCTAAGAAACCCAAAAGAGGGATCTTCTCACCAACTTTGTTGGCTAAAGCAGCTGCACCCAACGCAGAAGAAGCGCTATCAACAGTTTGGTAGAGCCACAAGGCTGTTTGGTATCCCTGAGATTTGTCGTTGTAGAGATAGATGGCGCGTTCGCCAATTTGTCGGACTAAATCTGGGTCGGTTTCGCCAGTGACTGCGCGAATTGTGTTGTCAAAGCCAACCAAATTTTGCCACTCGCCGGGAACGGCAAAATCGAGCGCTCGCAGCGACATCACGGTCAGTCCGCCAGTTGGCAATTCATCCACCAATTGATAAATCGTTTTGCTCACAAAAAAAATCCTTGTTTAATGGTTGCAATTTGGAACGGTACAGCCAGAAAATTTACTTGAGTTGGGCAAGTCCGCTCAGGTTAAATTTTTGCAGCCAAGCTACGCGATCGTTTTTCGTAAACGAGTCGTCGCGGGATGCCACTTTTACCTGATAGCGATTATTTACCAGAATCCCAGTACCTTTACCGGGAGCCTCCGCAGCTGGATAACCGGCAATTTTTTCGGTGCTTTTCTGGTATTTATCCTTTGCAGTTGGGGTGCTGGTTATATCGTTGATAGACAGCACGGCAACATTCTTGCCACCTTTGTTCAACTTATACTCAGCAAACCCTTTCTTTTCCTGTGCTGCTACGACCTGGTAGCCATCCGCAGATTTGGGAAAGAATTTGTTGAAGTTGCCACCCTGTTGGGCGTTCTTGGCTACAGCTGGAGTAGCACCCCTCTGGGTACTTTCCTGCTGTGTCTTGGCATAAGGAGAGGTATCCTGCGCCCTACAGGAAGTTACGAGCAGCAACACGGCCAGTAGGAAGGCAGGTAGAATTCTACGCAAACGACGAAAAATCATTTAAAACCTCGCGGGAACATGGAAACCACCATCTTTTAAGTGGTGGAGGAAATGTGGTGCGGCATTTTTAAATGCCGTCCCCTTTTTGGGGTGGACAAGCAGAGGAATAGTGCTTGTCCAATTTCCCTGTATGCCGGGAACGCCTTGCTATTCCAGTAAAGTTAGCCTTGCCAATGTTATCGGTCGGTACTATCCAGACAGCACTGTCTTACCCCGTGCTAACGCACCGCTGCGCTAACGTAAAACTGTTTAACCATTTGGTTCTAGAGCAGGGATCTGGCTACGCACTCCTTGGTAGGAACTTCAACACTTGCCGATAACGTAGTCCTGTATAGGACTGAGGCTGGTCAGCTAACTGAAGATTGAGGTATGATGCCCGGTCACTTCAGTGCGGGGTGCTGACCGCATTCTCCAAATGATTGGGGTTACAGTACCAATTTTGGCTTACTCTTTGGCGATCTGTGTTGAATAAGTGGGGACACAACACGGATTTAAACACAGATGTACTGATGAGCCCCTACAAACTCAAAACTCACCCTTCCCCTTTCCTCGCTATAATCGTTAAAACTATAATTTGTCAATAGACCCTAAACAGTTTCTGGCGTTTGCTTTCCATACTGCTGTATGGTTATATTTAGTTGCTCGTGATTAGCCAAATCTCAAAGGTAGATTTTCGGGTTAAGTTCTTGAAAGAAATTCCCTTGATTCAAGTACCCCCTCGTTTAAGCGTGCTGGAGGCAGTGGCCTTCAAGCAAAACTTTAAACAGCTTTGCCAGGGAAGTCCTCTTCCCAACCAAATTATCATCGATTTTAGCCAGACCACTTTTATGGATAGCAGTGGTTTGGGCGCTCTGGTCAGTAATCTCAAAACCGC
Source organism: Oscillatoriales cyanobacterium PMM_0008 (assembly GCA_949128025.1). Lineage (GTDB taxonomy): Bacteria > Cyanobacteriota > Cyanobacteriia > Cyanobacteriales > Aerosakkonemataceae > Argonema. The sequence continues at coordinate 10,607 of CASBRD010000023.1, forward strand.
ACAGCAGCAAGGTATTAACTTAGTACTCCGCCAAGTACAACCTCAAGTTATGGCGGTGTTCTCTCTCACGGGACTGGACGGAGTTTTTACTATTGAGCAAGCCCATGAACCCGTTACGCCTACAGTAAACCGTCGCAGCGAATGGAAGCCCCCAGTTACACATCCTTCTGTCCGTTCCTGGGTTAAACGTGCCATAGACGTTCTGGGGGCGCTGGTAGGTTTGGGAATTACGGCGATTTTGTTTATTCCGATCGCAGTTGCGATTAAGCTGGATAGTCAAGGGCCTATTTTCTTCGGTCAAATCCGCTGCGGCTGGATGGGAAGGCAGTTTCGGATTTGGAAATTTCGATCGATGTGTACCAATGCCGAAGCCCTCAAGTCAACCGTCCAAAACCAAGTATCGGGAGCCATTTTCAAAAATGATAAAGACCCCCGCGTTACAAAGTTAGGCCGCTTTTTGCGCCGCACAAGTCTGGATGAACTGCCTCAGTTTTGGAATGTGCTGATTGGAGAAATGAGTTTAGTTGGTACGCGACCACCTACTCCAGATGAAGTGGAAAGTTATGAGGTTCCTGAGTGGCAGCGTTTAGATGTCAAACCTGGTATGACTGGGGAATGGCAGGTAAGCGGACGCTCTCAGCTTCGCAGCTTTGAGGATGTAATTCGTTTAGATTTGAAATATCAACAAAATTGGAGCCTAATCTATGATATAAAGCTTATTTTGAAAACTATTGCAGTCGTGTTCCGTAAGAATAGCGGTGCTGTTTAGCTCATTGGTCATTGGTCATTGGTCATTGGTCATTGGTCATCGGTCATTGGTCATTGGTCATTGGTCATTGGTCATTGGTCATTGGTCATTGGTAAATACAAATGCAAAACCTCGATCTTTAGATGCTTTCAAGCTCTGCCAAGCTTGGGCAAAGGGTGGGAAAGCGATCGCATCTTTGTAATATTTCTTAATCTTTTACTGGATTCAATAGATCTGCGGTGATATGTAAAATTTTCCTGACTTCGCCCAAGCGCTTGGGCGAAGTCAGATTTTTTAGCGTCGGAATTTTATTTTTAATTTACTTTTTTCCTCAAAATTGTGATTCTCTTAACAGAAAAATATTTTGGGGTATGTTCTAATATCTTATAGAAATACAAGATTTCTGTACAGGATATCCATATTTTTGCTTTAAGTATACAGTCTATATTTAGCGGGAGGATTATGATGACTAAGTGTCTTTGTTGCTCTAATCAGTTGCTACGCCACATCAGACACAGCCGCGTTTACTGGTTTTGCTCTCACTGCTGGCAAGAAATGCCAGATCTTACGGAGGTAGTTACGGCCCGTCAGCCGTATGTGCCAACAATCAAGCACTTGATCGATCGGCCCGTCTTAACTACCAGCTAGAAAGTATTTAAGATTACTTTTTGTCAGTTGAAAAAATTTTTCACAAGATTGATATTTCTGCCTAATTGCCCAGTTCTTTGGTGGAAAAAAGCTAAAGCCCCTGACTGCTTAAGTCAGGGGCTTTAATTCGTATATAAAGATTGAATAATTAACGTGATCGAAATCACATATTTGAGTGATATAAAATCGCAATAATAGGAAAGATCGGGCTTAGCAAGAGATGTTGTAGCGGATGAACCACGAAGATTTTATGAAGATAGCGATCGCACAAGCAAAGCTTGGGGATACGCCTTACGGTAGTGCGATCGTGAAAGATAACCAAATTGCGATCGCGGCGCATAACACCGTCAAGCAAGACAACGACCCCTCAGCTCATGCAGAAGTCAACGCCATTCGCCGTTTAACCGCTAAACTTCAAAATCGTTCTCTCGAAGGTTATACCTTATATACCACTTGCGAACCTTGTCCTATGTGCGCTACAGCCTGTATTTGGGCAGGCATATCAGAAATTATCTTTGGTGCTTCAATTAAAGATTTGATCGAGTTTGGCGCAGCCCAAATTGATTTACCTTGCGAAGAAATCATTGCTAAAGGCTTTAGAGAAATAAAAGTCACTCAAGGGATCTTAAAATCTGAGTGTATGGCATTGTTTAAGTAGGATTCGATCGCAAAACATGAACTCGGCACGATGGAGCGAACGCCCCTACGGATATATAGCAACCGCCAAGGCGACTCTTGACAGTAGGGGCGAAGCATTCGGGTAGTAAATCTTCGGTTTTAACCAATAAATTATATGCCCGAATGCTTCGCCCCTCCCCAGATTTATGGCTTAACCGACGAAAGCGGTTGCTATATTTGCCAAAATGGGAAGAAAAGTCAAAAGTCACTCATTCAAAAGTCACTCATTCAAAAGAAGGATTCTTCCCTCTCTTTCCCTAGCCCCTAGCCCCTAGCCCCTAGCCTTTTGACTTTTCCTTATCCCACTCCCCCGCATTTTGGAAAATAGCTCAATCAGTTAAGATATCAAGGCACACCCAAGCCATAACAGGATAGGGAAACTTCGGTGCAAGTCCGAGGCTGTGCGGCAGCTGTAAATGAGGCAATTTAGCCTTGTAAGCCAGAATGCCTACCTGTTAAACGTTCACTTTAATTTACCGCCTTGCACGGGAAAGGATTTTGTTGATGCCTACGATCGATTCATTTAGTCCCGCTTCTGAGTCCCACTCGGAGTCCTTTGAATTGCCACCCCTGCCCCTACAACGTCCGCTGTTGATGATCGGTCATGGCACCAGAGATGATGAGGGAAGGCAAACTTTCCTAGATTTTGCCAATGCTTATCAAGCTTTAGACACCTCGCGCCCTGTCGTACCCTGCTTTCTGGAACTCACCGGCCCTACAATTCAAGAGGGAGTAGATAGGTGCGTGGAACAAGGCTACACTGAACTTTCAGCGCTGCCAGTGTTGTTATTTGCAGCTCGACACAATAAGTTTGACATTACTAACGAGTTAGACAGGGCAAAGCTTCGGCATCCCCAGCTGAAATTTCACTACGGGCGTCATTTTGGGATTACCCCTGGTATTTTGGAATTGTGGCGATCGCGTCTTGCCTCACTCGATCGACCTCAGTGGAAGAGAGAAGACACCGCCCTGCTGTTTGTCGGTCGAGGTTCCAGCGACCCCGATGCTAACGGCGATGTCTACAAACTCGCCCGCATATTGTGGGAAGGCAGTGGTTATCTCACCGTTGAAACCTGCTTCATCGGCATTACTCATCCCCGTTTGGAAGACGGTTTCCGTCGCGCCAGACTCTACCAACCCAAACAAATTATTGTTTTACCCTACTTCCTTTTCACAGGAATCCTAGTTAAAAAGATTTTCGATGTCACCGCCCAACAGCAAGAGCAATATCCCAATATTTCAATGACTTGCTTACCGGAAATGGGACTTCACCCCCAGCTTTTCCGAGTATTGCGGGAGAGGGAAATTGAAACTCAGCTGGGTCAAGTGCAAATGAACTGCGAGATGTGCAAATTTCGGCTAGCATTTGTAGGAAATAGTAATGGTAATGGTCACAGTCATAGCCAAGATCATTTCCATCAAGGACACGAACACCGCCATCACCACAATCACGACCACTCCCACGATAATTACGCTCACACTCACGACCATGAGAAGAGTGATGAGCATTTGCACGATCGCACTCACGGACACAATCATCACCACAACGGCAGTGCGAACCATTCCCACCCCGCTGTCGATCCTTATGCCAATTTAGAACAATATCATCAAAAAATTTGGCAAGCGCCCTAATCAATTTTGGATTTTGGATTTTGGATTTTGGATTGTCAATTTTAAATAAATTTGAAATCGGCAATCCTTCAATCTTCCCTTTCCCAATGACCAATAACCAATGATATCATGTCCGGTAACATCGGCCTTGTCTGTGGGAATGATTGGTTAAATTTTTACCGCAGATGAAGATAGATGAACGCAGATGAACGCAGATATGAAAAGAGATTTTTTTAGCAATGACCAATGACCAATGACCAATGACCAATGACTCATGACTAAAGAATTTACAGTTGGTGAAAAAGTCCGGGTGGTAGCAATGCCACCTTACGTCAAAACAGCCGAACCAATGCCAATGCTGCGTCCGCCAAACTTAATTCACCTTGGCGAAGAAGGAGTGGTGATCGATCGGCGTCCTGGCGGTTATTGGGGAGTCCGCTTTGCTAGGGGAGCATTCCTGATGGATAGCCAGTATATTGAGGCTGTGGGGAACGCTGCCGAAACCTCAGAAAAATCAGAGCAATCCTTCCTGTTCTAGCGCTTCAATCACTTGCAGTCCGCGAGGGTCGCCAACTCTCAGCAGAGAGGCTTTGGCGTCTTCTCTGACTCCCATATCTCTATCTTCTTCTAAAGCCAGGATTAAACCGTCGATCGCACCAGCATAGACAATATTCGAGGGTAATTCGCGACAGAGTTGTCCTATAGCCCAGGCACAGTTACTTCGCACTGCTGCCATCGGATCTTGGATTAAGGCTTCAATCAGCGGGGGAACGGCTGCTACTACTGCCTCGTAGCTTACATCAGCCATTTGTGCCAACCCACTAGCAGCCCACAAACGCACCGCAGAAATATCCGTTTTCAAGGCATCTATCAATGGTGGCAAAGAACGGCTAGAGCGGCAATTCCCCAAAGCCCAAATGATACCTTTACGAACATAGCCATTCCAATCGCGATTTAGCTGGGCGATCAACGGCTCAACGGCATCTGGGCTGGGATTCCGTCCCAACGCATAAGCTGCACTTACCCGCACTAACGGACAGACATCTGTCAGGAGGCGAACCAAATGGGGTATAGCCCGTTCGTCCTGAAGTTCGCAGAAAGCCCGCGTCGCTATCATGCGTTGCTGCGTTTCGTGCGCCGTCAGCAGCGTCAGCATTGCCTCTGGATCTGGCTTTGCCGCCTCTGATTCTGCTTCCAGCGGTTCTAACCGATCCAAGGGACTTTCTAGGTCAATTTCCGGATCGAGTAGGGTCAGGTCGTCATCGTCATACATAATTTTAAAGTACCTTAATCAGAGCCGATCCCACCAGCTTCTTTACGGTTAAATCTGAGAAATTTCGGACTCAAACAGTTCCAAGGACAGCCTACAGACACTCACAAAAGTTAAGAAACTTAAAATTATAACGCAGCTTTTTAATATTCAAAATTCTAATTTGGTATAGTACACCACATAAAGGGAAGTGTACAATTAAGACCCTCAAGAGCAGGAGTATAATGTGACAGATTACTTAGAACCCTATCGGCAGATGGTTCGTGGGATTCGATTCGCTCCCCCGCTCCGGCAACATGAGCGATTCAATCGATTGGTGCATCAGCCGCTTCCAGTACCGCCAGTCCATGATTACTATACAGCAGAGGTTGCACGGGAATCTTTTGTTGCACTCGATCCCGGACCGACTCCCGATCCATCCGAACACGCGGCGTCGCTAGTTCGTGCAGCTGTTTTTAAGCATACCGTCTTGCCAGTATCCTACAGCATTCAAGAGAATGTAGGCGATCGCATCAGCCGCTTAGCCACACCCAAACAGGCCGCACCGCTAATTATAGCGCCTAAAATTCCCGAACCAGATCCTAACTGGACACCGCCGCCTCCCCCTCCTATCCAGCATTTAGTCATCGCCACACCAGCGCCGACTGAAATATCTGTTGCAAATGAGCCTGTTCTCCCTCAGACAGAAACGCCAGTAGACTTAAATCAAATCCCCACAATTGTTGTAGAAACTGAGGATTTATCTCCCCAGGAACCTGAGTCAATCGACTTAAATCAAGTCTCCACAATTGTTGTAGAAACTGAGGATTTATCTCCCCCAGAACCTGAGTCAATCGACTTAAATCAAATTCCTGCAATTCTTGGAGAAAATGAAGATTTATCTCCCCCAGAACCTGAGTCAATCGACTTAAATCAAATTCCTGCAATTGTTGGAGAAACTGAGGATTTATCTCCACAAGAACCTGAGTCAATCGACTTAAATCAAATTCCTGCAATTGTTGGAGAAAGTGATGATTTATCTTCTCAAGAGATTCAGCCATTAGATTTAAGTCAAGCTAGCGCAACTGTTGAAAATGAGCCTGTTATCGCCGAGGGAGAGACATCTGTAGATTTAAATCAAATTAACACAGTAGTTCAAACTGAAGAGGTAGCCAATCAAGAAAATCAGCCGATACAAGACAGCAAAATAGAAACCAATTTTGTTGAAAATGAGGAGGTAGTTGCACAAGAAAGTCAGCCAATAGAGGTAAGTCAAGTTTCCCCAACTGTCGAAAGCGAGTTAGCTGCTGAGACAGAAACGCCAGTAGAATTAAGTCAAAATACCGCCACAGTTGAAGAATCTGCTATTTCTGAACCAGAGATAACCGCAGAGGTAAGTCAAAGTGCTACAACTGCTGTCGAAACCGAGGAGGTAGCTGCACAAGACAATCAGCCTGTGGAGTTAAGTCAAACTCTCACCACTGATAAGTCGGAATCGGCTGTTTTGCAACTGGAACCATTGCCAATAGTAGAAAGCAAAAAATCAAAAAGTGAGAAGCTTCAGATTATCTGCCCGAAATGTAACTCTGGTGATGTCCGCAAGAATGGCCGTCAAAAGGACAGGCAAAAATACCTTTGCAAAGATTGCGGTAGACAATTTCTCTGGGCTGGTTCTGTTGAAGAAAAGGTTAATCCGGAAATTGAGGTAGAGTCAAAACCAAAGCCTGCTGATGAAGTTTTCACCAGTAAACCAAAAAGTTCTAAGGGCAAAGTTAAGAAACAGTCAAAAGGCTTTGGCCGTAACAAGAGATAATATCATGTCCGGTGGCATCGGTTGCCTAAAAAATCCCTGGTTTTATCTGTGTTCATCTGTGTTCATCTGTCTTCATCTGTGGTAAAAATTTAACCACGGATGACAATAAACAATTTGACGATAAGCTATTACGCATCTAAATCGAATACAAGGACGGGCAGAATGCCCATCCCACAAGAAGCAAGAGAAAAACAGACTGTTAAATTAGATGCGTAGCAGCTTATCACTCTTACACTAACGATGCTACCGGACACCAAAATCGACAATCCAAAATCTAAAATCCAAAATCCTTTCATTCAACATTTTTGGGAAACAGAGGTTTAAGCATCCAGAGGGACTGAGTTTGGTAGCCCAAATTACGGTATAAATTCATAGCGGATTGATTGACTTCAAACACCTGAAGACCAATTTGCCGATCGCCTCTTGCTTTGGCCCAGCCCTCGGCATGACACATCAAAGCAGTACCAACGCCCCGCCGCCGATGTTCTGGCACAACATAAAGCAAAAAAATATGGGCGTGGCGATCGCCATACACTTGATCTACAGCATTACCCAGCCAGAGGCAAGCCACCCATTCATAAGTTGTTTGCCCCCCCTTACC
>CASBRD010000024.1 GCA_949128025.1 Oscillatoriales cyanobacterium PMM_0008
GAAGAGATTCCCAGTCCCAAGTCCCCAGTCCCCAGTCCCCAATGACTGTATTTGTAGTGAGGGGAGAGGGGAGTGAAACTAAGGTAGAAGCTCGTCGAGTGCAAGTGGGCTCTAGCGCGAATGGCAAAGTAGAAATTCTCTCAGGATTGAACCAAGGCGAACGCTACGCAGTCAGAAGTGGAAAGCCATTAAAAGATGGCGAAACGGTACGATTAAGCGTTTTGTCAGAAAAATAGTCAATGGTCATTGGCAAAACACAACCCTTTCAACAATTGACCAATGACGACTGACCAATGACAACTAACAACTGACAACTGACTAATGACTAATCAAGCATTTAGCTTAAGTGCGATCGCCATTCGCCGCCACATCGGCACCCTCATGCTCACCTTAACTGTAATAGTGCTGGGCATTTTCTTCTTTACCCAAATCCAAGTAGATTTATTGCCTTCTATCACCTATCCTCGAATTGGCGTGCGAGTAAGCGCTCCCGGAGTCTCACCAGAAGTAGCAGTGGACGAAATCACCAAACCACTGGAAGAATCCCTCAGCGCTACAGAAGGAGTCGTACAAGTTTATTCCCAAACTCGCGAGGGACAGGTAAGTTTAGATTTATTCTTTGAACCTGGGGGCGATATTGACCAAGCGCTCAACGATGCTACCGCCACCTTTAACCGCGCACGCAGTCAGCTTCCCGATATCGTCGAGGAACCGCGCTTGTTCAAAATCGACCCTTCCCAATTGCCGGTTTACGAAATGGCACTGCAATCTTCCTCTTTGCAAGATGTAGATTTGCGAGTGTTTGCCGATCAAGAATTATCTCGCGAACTCGGTGTCGTCCCCGGAGTCGCCGCTGTAGACGTTTCCGGTGGTCTGCGGGAAGAAGTGCGGGTACAAATTGACCTTCGTCGCTTGCAGGCGCAAGGTGTTAGTTTAACCGATGTATTAAACGCCCTTAGAGATCGCAACCAAGATATTTCCGGCGGACGGTTACAGGGCGAGGATTCAGAACCCCTGACGCGCACAGTGGGACGCTTTCAGGATGCCCAGGAGATTCGCAATATCTCTTTTGATGTTAACTCTTCCCCAATCCCCAATTCCCAATCCCCAATCCCCAATCGTCGCGTCTACCTGCGAGAGTTTGCAGAAGTGATTGATGGCACCGAAGATCGGCGGGTATTTGTCTTACTAAACGGGCAACCAGCTGTTAAAATCAGCATCCAGAAACAGCCGGATGCTAACACCATTACTGTCGTAGAAGGTGTCAAAAAACGCATAGAAGAACTCAAGCAATCAGGTGTAATTCCGTCAGATATGGTCTTGACGGCTACTTCAGACGAATCCCGGTTTATCCGCAATTCTCTCAATGATGTAATTAATTCGGGGATTTCTGGATCTGCCTTAGCAGCGATCGCAGTCTTGTTCTTTTTAGGATCGCTCAGGCAAACCTTTATCATTACTCTGACAATTCCCCTTTGTACGCTAACCGCTTTGATTTTGATGAAGTTTTTTGGGTTCTCCCTGAATGTCTTCAGTTTGGCAGGTTTAACTTTGGGAATCGGTCAGGCGATCGACACCAGCGTAGTCATTTTGGAAAACATTTCCGAAGGTACTGGGATGATTCCTGGCAGCGATAAAAAGCGACGGATGACTACCGAAGAAACGATCGAGCAATCGATCGTCAGCGGTCAGGAAGTAGAATCTGCAATGATTGCTTCCACTGGCGCTAACCTGGTGTCTGTGGCACCGTTTGTGCTGATTGGCGGTTTCTTTTCATTACTATTTAATGAGTTAATTCTTACTATCTGTTTTGCAGTCGCCGCTTCTCTCTTGGTAGCGCTGACGGTTGTGCCTATGCTAACTTCTCGCTTGCTAGCTATCCAATGGTCGAGTCGGGTGGGGGAGTTTTGGCCGATCCGGAAATTTAACGGTATGTTTGACAGCGCATCTGGCGGCTATATGCGAACTTTAGGTCTGGTACTGCGTTTTCGCTTGTTGGTAATTGCGATCGCCGTCCTAGCCTTGGGCGGTGGTAGCCTGTGGATGGCCGGTCAGATTCCCCAAGAAATTCTACCCCGCATCAACACTGGTCAAGCCAACCTGATTGCCTTGTTTCCTCCCGGCACCACTGTAGAAACTAACCGCAAAGTAATGGCTATAGTTGACGAAGTTATCCTCAAACAGCCAGAAACCGACTCGGTGTTTACTACTGCGGGAGGTTTTCTCTTTGGCAGCAACACCACTTCCAACCCGCTGCGGGCCTCCAGCACTATTAACCTCAAACAAGGTACTAATGTTCAAGCTTTCGTGGAACGGGTTTCTGGAGAATTGGAAAACCTGAACTTGGCGGGGATACGTCTGCGCCTCAATCCCGGTCAAGTAAGGGGGATTATCCTCACCAACTCGCCAGTGCGGGCGGAAGTTGATGTTATCCTCCAGGGAAGAGACGAGCAAACGCTGCAACGGGCGGGAAGGCAGGTTTTGGCTGCGCTAGATGAGAAAGTCAAGACGGCAACTTTCCGACCAGATGCAGACGCAAGGCAACCAGAGGTGCAGATTCGACCTAATTGGGAGCGCGTTGCCGAGTTGGGCTTGACAACAAAAGACATTGGTGACACCGTTCAAACTGCGATCGAGGGTTCTGTTCCCACGCAACTGCAACGGGGCGATCGCTTAGTGGATGTGCGCGTGCAACTTGATGAAGAATCCTTACAACGAGCTTCTCAACTAGAACAGTTACCTTTGTTCGCCACTAACAATAGTTTAGTTCGCTTGGGCGATGTCGCCACGATCGCAGAAGGGCAAGCCCCTGGCGAAGTTCAACGCATCAACCAGCGACAAGTTTTCCTAATTGCCGGTAATCTTACTCAGGGAGCCAGCCTTTCCCAAGCAATAGCAGACGTTAACCAGGTGGTGTCACAATTGCAGCTACCCGAAGGCGTCAGTATTCTGCCCAGTGCTGCCGCTAAAACGAATCAACAACTGCAAGACTCCCTGAAGGTATTGGGCGGATTATCAGCCTTCTTAGTGTTTGTGGTAATGGCGGTGCAATACAATTCGCTGATTGACCCCTTGGTAATTATTCTTACCGTGCCGTTAGCATTGGCTGGAGGAATTTTCGGGCTTTACATTACCAAAACTGCGATCGGTGCCACCGTATTAGTCGGTGCTGTCCTGCTGGTGGGGATTGTAGTTAATATTGGCATCATCATGATCGAGCAAGCAAACCAAATCCGGGAAAAAGAAGGGATTGACCGGAGAACGGCGATTTTAAAAGCTGCCCCCCAACGCCTGCGACCGATTTTGATGACTACCATCACCACAATTTTGGGCTTGTTCCCGCTGGCTCTAGGCATTGGGGAAGGATCGGAATTTTTACAACCCCTGGGCATCGTCGTTTTTTCGGGTATGTCCATAGCGACGCTGCTGACTTTGTTTATTATCCCCTGCTTCTATACCCTGCTGCACGATCTCTTTGCAGGTAAAATGTTTCCCATCCGCCCCAGAAAATTATCTAAAAAAACAGAATTGCCCTCAAAAGTCAAGATTAATAGCTCATCCTTGCTTACTATGCTAGCGAAGAGGAGCAGAGGGGCAGAGGGGCAGAGGGGCAGAAGAAAAAAGAAATAAAAATGTTCTTGTTACGAACAAAAACATCACAACTCCGAAACAGCCAAATAGGGAAAGCCCTAAATTATAGCGATGCAGTCAATTTCTACCAAAACATCTTTCGGCAAACGCGATACTTGTACGCAAGCACGCGCCGGGGCTGTTGCTTCATCAAAATATTTAGCATACACCGCATTCATCGCGGCGAAGTCGTTCATATCTGTTAAGAAAACGTTGGTTTTTACCACATCTGACCAATTAGCACCAGCAGCTTTTAGGATACCTTCAAGATTAGCCATCACGCATTCAGTTTGCTTGGTAATATCATCGGTATAGACAACATGACCAACTCTAGGGTCAATGGCGATTTGCCCTGCTACAAAAACCATTTCGCCGCTAGCAACAATGGCTTGATTGTATGGGCCGACTGGTGCGGGTGCTGCGTCTGTGCGAATAACTTTGCGAGTCATAGATATCACTTTTTCTAACGAAACTTTTGGCTTAGTAAATTCTACCTCAAAATCTTCTGGTTTATAGACTTCTCCATCAGGCATTATCGCACCAGTGAAGTCTGCATTCTCAATCGTCATTTTATAGGTATTAGTGCCAGTTAAGTCTGCTCTGGTTAAATTTGCTCCATTCAGATTAGCTCTAGTTAAATTTGACCATCGCAGATTAGCTTTTTCTAAATTAGCTCCTTGAAGGCAGGTTCTGCTAAGGTTTGTCCTTCCAAGATTTGCGGATCTAAAATCGATATTAGCCAAATTCATATTATCCAATTTCACTTGATATAAATTAGCCTTTTCTAGTTGACATCCTTGTAGTTTTGCATCTTCAAGATTTGCTTCAGTTAGGATAGCTAAACTTAAATCCGCTCCAATCAAATATGCAGCAGTGAGATTAGCCTTGGTTAGGTTTGTTTTACTTAGGTTTGCCTCAGCAAAAGAGGTTACACTTAAGTCTGAACTACTTAGATTTGCACCGCTCAAATTTGCGTTATCTAAGTTAGCAAAATTCAACTTAGCACTACTTAGATTTATACCAATTAAATTAGCATTTTCCAAGTTTGCATAAGTCAGGTTAGCATTACTTAGGTTAGACCAACTCAAGTCTGCGTCACTGAGATCTGCCCAAGATAGATTTGCTGAGGAAGCTCCCAGTAAATCCCGTAAATCTGCATCAATTAGAGATGCTCTACTAAGGTTTGCACTGCTAAGGTTCGCGTTGGTCAGGATTGTTTCATTTAAGTTTGCCCCGCTCAAATTCGCACCGTATAGATCTATATTCGTAAGCTCTGCACCTGTTAGATCTTCTTCACTCAAATTTATTGAATGAAATTTTCTTTCACCTTTGGCATATCTTTCTAAAAGTTCTTCAGCGTCCATAATCTACCTTTCGATGTCCTTAAATCACTATACCACCAAAGTGCTTTTTTTCACGCAAAGTAACTCAAAAAAAATTTATTCTCTTAGCAGTTTCTTGAAAAACTTACCCAATCGAGCCAAAAATATTAACGCAACTTGCTAGTTATAGCAACCGCCAAGGCGACTCTTGACAGTAGGGGCGAAGCATTCGGGTAGTAAATCTTCGGTTTTAACCAATAAATTATATGCCCGAATGCTTCGCCCCTACCCCAGATTTATGGC
>CASBRD010000025.1 GCA_949128025.1 Oscillatoriales cyanobacterium PMM_0008
AGTACTAGGTCGGCTCATTGCAGTACCCGTTTGACTCATCGCAGTACTAGGTCGGCTCATTGCAGTACCCGTTTGACTCATCGCAGTACCAGGTCGGCTCATCGCATTGCCCGTTTGACTCATTGCATCACTCTGACAGCGTGCATCACCAGGTTTACTCATCGCATCACCAGACTGCTGCTTGTTCATAGCATTACCTAGCTTGCCTGTTGAAGCCAGTTCGGTACTGTTGGGAGTAATCTGATTGTTGCTGGAAGCGGCAGCTGAGAAATTAAGACCAGCGGTTAAGGTTAGACTAGCGATTAAACCAAGCATTTTCCAATTCATATCTTTTTTCAACCCTCTGAGTGTTTGTACTTAATAAAACCGGGTAGCACCATGTCCAGGCTCTTCCCTCATGGTGATTACTCAAGTAATACGAATCCGCTCCAGTTTTGGATTACCAGAATCTAAAATACATCCAATAAGCTACTGTCGATCGTATTTAAAGAGATGAGATGCTGTTGTTAAAGACGCTGGGCTGGGTTTTCTAAACTGGAATCGATTTTGAAGCTCGACTAACAATTTTCGATTTTGGACTTTTTAATCTAAAATCCAAAATCCAAAATCTAAAATCGGTTGACGGCGATCGCCTATTATTCAAAACCTATGGATCTTGACTCTGCTGATTCCAGTCCGATTAACGAGGTACTACAGACAGATGCAGAAGTGTTTCGCGCCTTGAAGGGTGGTCAATCTGAGGCTTTGGGTATTCTTTACGATCGCTATGCCAGTCTTGTTTACAGATTGGCACTCAGAATCCTGGCTAATCCCCAAGAGGCAGAAGATCTGACACAAGAGATTTTTCTGAATCTCTGGCGTAGTGGCAAGTACAATCCCGATCGCGGTTCCCTGAGCAGCTTTTTGACGACCATGACTCGCTCTAGAGCTATTGATAAACTACGTTCCCGTGGCACAAAGCTGAAATTTCTCCAGCGATGGGGTCAAATGATGACGGCTGAAACACCCTCTCCCACACCTTTTGAGGTAGCTTCCTTAAGTCAGCGTTCCCAGCAAGTCAATTCAGATCTAGCCCAACTTCCCTCTTCTCAGCGTCAAGTCTTGGAGATGGCTTATTATGATGGTCTCTCGCAATCAGAAATTGCCAAGAAGTTAGATACACCACTAGGAACAATTAAAACTTGGTCTCGCCAAGGATTATTGAACTTAAGAAAAAACCTAAAAGACTTTATTGAATAACACGCTATGAGTTCGCCCGAACTGCCTGAAAAATTAGAAGAATTGATGGCTGGTTATGTCCTTGGCAACCTTAGCTCTGAGGAAGCTGAGGAATTGCAGCGGCTGCTGGCAGAACATCCTGAACAAGCTAAGGAACTAAATAGTTTGCAAGAAGTGCTGGAACTTATGCCTTATGCCCTACCTGAAGTAACTCTGCCACAACATCTTCGCCAATCTATTCTTGAAGAAGCAAATGTTGAAATCAAACAAGAGTCACCACGAAAGCAGTTTTCTTTACCGTGGCGTCAGATGGCTGGAAGTATTGCGGCAGTATTAGTTTTGGCTCTCGGTTGGGATAACTACAATCTCAGACAAAATCTAACTGCCGTGCAAACCGAGGTAGCTCGCCAAAAAGATGTGATTGCTATGCTCCGAAATCCCGATACTCATTTAGTTTCCCTCAAAGGGATGGACATGGCATCTGCTGCCACTGGACGTATTGTGATGACTCCCGGCGAACCTAAATCGGTATTGATTCTACAGAATCTTCCTGTTTTACCTGAAGGTAAGTTCTATCAGCTTTGGTCAGTCGTTGACGGTGAAAAGATACCTTCGGGGCAGTTTAATGCAAGTGAGAAGGGAACAGTTTTAGTCAAAGTTCCTACTCCCTCTGCTCTAGAGGTAACAGGGTTAGTTGTAACTGTAGAAGTGTCACCCGTGCCTCAAAGTCCATCTGGGCTTATGGTAATGACAAGTAACCTTTGATATCATGTTCGGTTAGAGCGATTTTCAACGGGTGAACTGCGCCTTGATTTCTTGATTTAACGGCTTTTGGGTTTTAACTATGCGTGCAGCGTTGCTCAGGTAAATTGTAGGGGCCTTTTTGGCAGATAATTTGTGGCTGACGGACAATAATCATGGCAAAACCCGCCCTACTTTCGCGCACTGAAAGAAAATCATTTCATTATACCTCATGCGGCAGCAAGCCGCTGTATAAAGAACATTTTCATAATAAGCTGCTACGCATCTAATTTCACAGTCAGTTTTTCTGAAGCTCTCTTGTGGGATGGGCATCCTGCCCGTCCTTGTATTCGATTTAGATGCGTAATAGCTTAATTCCGAAAGAGCCGTGCTTGAAAGTTTCATCCAATCCGGTGGAGATTTTTATTCGTATATCAATCAGTTGGTCAAAAGAACTAAGCAATATTCAATAACCCTCGGAGTTCACGACGCTATGCTAAGAAGAAATTTTACTAACAAACGCCACCTAGTACAGGGCTTGTCCATCATTTCCCTGGCCGCTGTTACACTCTTGTACGGTGTGTCCCGTGCGACACTTCCCGATCGGGCCACCGATATCCCGATTTCTACGGTCAAGGGAACACAGACAGCTGTTTTCGCTGGAGGATGCTTCTGGGGAGTGGAAGCGGTTTTTGAGCATCTCAAAGGCGTTTCTGATGTCGTCTCAGGCTTTTCCGGTGGTAGTGCGGCTACCGCGCACTACGGGATGGTCAGTTCCGGAGGGACTGAACACGCTGAGTCTGTGAAAATCACCTACGATCCGTCGCAGATATCCTACGATCGGCTTCTCTCAATCTACTTTTTGGTGGCGCACGACCCCACACAGTTGAACGAACAGGGGCCTGACAGAGGCCCGCAATATCGATCGGCCATATTTTTTGCCAACGACGAACAAAAGCGGGTCGCTCAAGCTTATATCGATCGACTCAATAAAGCGCACACCTTCCAAAAGCCTATAGTCACCCAAATAGTTCCCTTGAACGGTTTTTATGCAGCTGAGGAATACCATCAGAATTTTATCGATCGCAATCCGAATTATCCCTACGTGGTGGTGAATGACTTGCCGAAGCTTAATCAACTCCGAACACAGTTCCCCGACATATACAAGAACTAAGCCGTTCCCGCTGTTATTTAGAGAGTAGGAGATAGATTGGGAACAGAAATAGGAGAAATCTGATAATTTGGGGTTGGGATGTCACTATGCTAGAATTAAACATCAATGTATGGAATTTGAATGGGATGAGGCGAAACGTCTTGCCAACCTCCGCAAACATGGAATTGATTTTATCGATGTTCCCATTGTTTTTGAGGGAGACATCGTGACGGTTGAAGATGAACGATTCAATTATGGGGAGCAGAGGTTTGTGACGTTTGGTTTATTGCAAGGGCGAGTTGTCGCGATTGTCCATACAGAACGAGAGGAATGTACCCACATTATTTCTGCTAGAAAGGCAACAAAATATGAACAACAAATTTACTTCGAGCAGATCTCAAACTGACTGGGAACGCCTAGATGCTATGACTGATGAAGAGATTGATTTTTCTGATTGTCCAGAAATTACGCCGGAAATGTTGGCCAAAGCAGTAGTTCGGCGAGGTTTGCCTAATCCTAAGACTAAAACTCAAGTGACTTTACCAATTGACAGTGATATTTTGGAGTGGTTTAAATCTCAAGGTCAAGGTTATCAAAGCCAGATTAATAGCTTACTGCGATCTTACATGGAAACTCATCAATAGCGAAACAGATGAAATTACAAAATTTTAAGTTGTGATGTCAGGCTATAATTTGCTAATCAATTGGTCATACTCAGCGTGAGTCCCAATCCAGAACCAAGAAATGCCGTTCTCTACTTCAACACCCAAAGCACGATAATTTAACCCTGCTCGGACTGACCAATACTTTTTGCCCAGTTTCTTGAAATGTAGGGACGGATGGGACGGATCGATCTTGAGTAACTTGTAGCACTCATCAGCCGTTTGTTGCACATTTTCAGGTAAAGCATTGTAGCATTGCCAAAATCGTCGAGTGGTGTAGTGCATCAGATTTCTCGGCAATGTCCAGTTTCAAACTCTGCGATCGCCTCTTGAGCTAATGCCTCTAATTTACCATCGGCAATATCCTGCTCTAGCTGTTCGTCCCAGCGTTCATAATCCAAGTCAAAAAACCATCGTTTTAGCTTCTCAAACTCATTGAATGGAAGTGAGAGAATTGCGGCTTCAATTTGTTCTAGGTTTGACATATAAAGTTTTACCTCTCTGCTGTTGATGAAATTATAGCTTGCCTGAAAAGGCTAATTGTAAACCAGATAACCCAAAATCGGTGGATTCAGAAACTAATATTCTCAAGTCTCCTCTAACCAGGTTTGAATGGCAGATGACAGGTTGGTTTGATGAGGCGGAAAGCCTTTTAACGGCGCTTCTAGGGGTTCGTTGGTTAGTCAAGCAATAACAAGGGTGTCGGTGAGTTTGCGGCAAAAGGCAATTAATTCTGGGGTGGGTGTTTCGCATTTTGTTAGCAGGATGGCGAGTTTGGGCTGGTTGAGGGTTGGGATGTCACTATGCTAGAATTAAACTGTGCTTTATATCAGCATCGAAAATAGGTATCAATCATGTCAACAGTTTATCGTTTAAAAGCCAGTGAAATCGACCTAAATTTTTTAGAGGAAATCAAAGCAAATTTTGGAGATAAAGAGATTGAAATAATTGTTTCAGAATTTGATGAGACTGAGTATCTTTTGCAATCAGAAGCCAACAAAAATAGGCTTTTGAGAGCTGTTGATAATGTTAAAAATTGTCAAGGTTTAGTTGAAGTTGATTTACAGGATTTGCCATGAGCAGAAGGATTGTTTTTGAATCTTCTGCCTTTGCAGATTTTAATGAATGGGTAAAGTTAGATAAAAAGATTTATCGCAAAATTGTCGAATTGATTAAAGATATAGACCGATCGCCCTTTGAAGGATTGGGTAAACCAGAACCTTTGAAATACGAGTTAAGTGGTTTTTGGTCAAGGCGCATTGATAACGAACATCGTTTAGTTTACGAAGTTACGGATGAAGAAATTACGATTGTGGCTTGTAAGTATCATTACAGTGAATAATAGATGAAATTACACTGAGGCTTTGTTAGTGATGAAATTTAATGATGTAGTTGAGGTAATCAAAGGTCTTTCTACGGATGAGAAAGAGGAAATTCAACTGTTGTTGAACCAATACATCCGTGAAGAACGTCGTGACGAGATTTATGAGAACTTCAAGTTAGCGCAGGTGGAACAACAACAAGGTGAACTGAAGTTTTCTTCTAATATTAATGAACTGAGACAACTGATTGAGGAATAAAAACTATGGCAAACATTATCATTCAAGTTGATGAAGAGATTAAAACAGCGTTTGAAGAGGCTAATCCTAAAATATTGAATTGGCAGAAAAGCAGGGAATACTTTTATATAA
Source organism: Oscillatoriales cyanobacterium PMM_0008 (assembly GCA_949128025.1). Lineage (GTDB taxonomy): Bacteria > Cyanobacteriota > Cyanobacteriia > Cyanobacteriales > Aerosakkonemataceae > Argonema. Next base: position 5,466 of record CASBRD010000025.1, read on the forward strand.
CGCATTTATGTACCATATATGCTAAATTTTGAATAATTCGGGTTCTATGTATTGATGGGTAGAAAACGCGATATTAAACAGGTTGATGCGATCGCTAGGGAGTTTAAGATGGGAGGCGAATTAAGGATTGCTTTTGGTTTATTCCTTGAAGAAGAAAAGAAAAATGGTTATGGTGGAACTTTAAACCGTAGAGGCGATTTTACTTATGAAGAACTCCGCCAGAAAGCAAAAGAATTTTTAGAGGATCTTTAAATGGCTATTCAAACATCTATTGCTAATCAGAAGCCAGATATCGAGCAAATTATTTCAGTCATTACTAAACCGATGATCGGAGAAATTTGTCATCAGGTTATATTTAGTTATGGGGATGAATTACGGCTAGATTTCGGTGAGATGTCTGCCTATACTCACCCAAAATTAGCACATCTACGCAAAGGTAGTTGGCAATTTGGTACAAGGGCAACACCTTGGGTTTTCAAGCAAGGAGAGCAAGTTTTAACTTCTTCTTTGCCAGTAGATATAGATGTAGAAATAGATGAGACAGAAATAGATGCTGTCAAAAAAGTTTTGCAGCAATTGGAAAATAAAGAATTGATTGATTTTGTGATTTATGCTCATAATATTAGTCTCACTCTAGTTTTTGATGGTGATTACCAACTAATTTTACAGCCAGATTTCCCAGATGATTCTGGACTTCCCTATTGGGAATTGTTCATGCCAACTGAGCAAGTTTTGACGGTTGGGCCTGGACTTTTTTGGGAATGTAAATCAATTCACGAACGTTATTGATATTAAATTAATTACTGACTTCAGTTAAGTTTTTGGCTTGCTCAACCTGTTCAATAACTTCTTGAATCTTTAGCAACAGGTTGCCGTCAAGGATTTTAAGTAAATCTTTTTCAAAACTCTTTCTAAATTCAATTTTCATGGTTGTCTATTCAGTATTTTGAATATTTCCTCGCGGCTGACTATTTCAGTATTTTCGCCTTCTTTAATTGCATTTTCCATGCCGATATCTTCGAGGACTTCTGCTAAGAGTTCGGAAAACACTTCTTTTTCTTCTTGCACTAACTCAAAAATAGCTGTTTTGAGCAATTCTTTGAGTTTAGTTTCGTCTAGGGTAATTTTAGTCATGGCTTTTTTTGAGGTTGCCGATATTTTAACTTAATTATAGCTTTACTTGGGACTTGGGTGGAAGTCAGAAACCCGGTTTCTCAAGTCTCCTCTAACCAAGTTTGAATCGCAGATAACAGGTTAGATTGATCGGGGGGAAAGCCTTTTAACGGCGCTTCTAGGGGTTCGTTGGTTAACCAAGCAATATCAACAGTGTCGGTGAGTTTGTGGCAAAAGGCAATTAATTCTGGGGTAGGTGTTTCGCATTCTGTCAGTAAAATAGCGAGTTTGGATAGGTTGAGGGTGAGTTTGAGTTCATCTAGTTCATAGCATAGATCGTCGGGTGTGGTGGGTCGGGGATAGCGTTGATTGGGAAGGGCTTGTTTCCAGATCAGTCTGCACAGAGTTTTGGCGATTTCGCTTTCTCTGGTTTCGGTGGCTAGGATGTGGGCTTTGAGGCAAAAAATGGGCAGATTTTGCAGTTTTCCGCAAATGTCTATCTGTTGAGTTTCTAGGCTTTCAACAGTTGAGTTATGCCCCACTGTTGAGGGTTGGAATGTCAGTATGCTAGGATTAAACTGTGCTTTATATCAGCAGCGAAAATAGATATCAATCAGGTCAACCGTTTATCATTTAAAAGCCAGTGAAATCCACATCACTTTTTTAGAAGAAATCCAAGCAAATTTTGGATATAAAGAGATTGGAATCATTGTTTAAAATTTTGATGAAACTGATGGCTCTGCCGTGACACGAGAGTAAAAGATGTGGCATCTGAGATCACCCACTCCGTTTTTCGCGAATTTCGTTGTATAGTGATAAAGCTTGTTCATAATCTCTCATCATTCCTAAATACTCGAAGTTGTTTAACGCATTTTGAATATATTTTAAGGCTGTAGGAAATTGATTTTTCGCCTTTTCTAGCTTTGCAAAAGAAACTTCACAGTAAGCAATTCGCCTTTTGTCATTATTTGCTTTTACTTCTTCATGGATGAGTTTCAATAAATTTTCTGCAAGTTCTAATTCATTCTCGTTGACAGCAATATCAGCTAAAATTCTTCTTACATAGTTTGCATTCCGTAAACCATTTGCTATTCTGTCTGTATTTTTTAGTATTTTTTCACAGAGCAACTTTGATTCTTTGTACTTTCCTTGCACAAAAAATAATTCTGCACGTTCACGATCAATGTAGATTTGGTACTTCCACTTTTCTTCATTAGATAAATTTATATTTGTATTTAGATTCTCTTGTTCAAGATCAAGCCACTTATGAGCCTCTTCATACTTTTCTAGACGACTATACAATCCTGCTAAGTGATTGAGTAAATAATCTAAATCTTCAAAGCTGGCATACTGGCGTAAATCCCAAGCTTTCAATAGCAGCTTTTCTGCTTCTCTCAATTGTTCAGGTTTTCCCATTAAAAGTAATGTTCGTCCTCGACGAGACATAATATTCACAGCATTTGCATAATCTTCTTTGACCATAGACATCTCGCCTAGATAACTAAGCCAAGATAATCTATCTTTCCAACGACCACGCAAATTTGTATAATTGTTCAGATATGACCAAATTTCTTTCAACTGTTCATAAAGAGAAGCATCTTTGCAAAAAAGCAAAACTCCTACTATGTTAGTCCATTCCTCTTCGAGTTTTTCATAGCCAATTCTAAATCTCTCAGGCTTATGCCCATATTCATATTGTTTTTTAGTAAATTCAATATACCAATTAACCCATCGGTTGAGAGCTTCATTTTTGAATTCTTTGTTTTTTTGAAGTTCAGACAAAGCATACTCTCTTGTTAAAGGCAGCATACGGTATCGACCATTGTTATTAGATCTTATAAGAGAAATTTTGCATAAAAGTGCGATTTCTTCATTCACTATACGGTCAGGTTGTGTTTCTAATCCTGCAACAGCACGAATGCTTTCTTCGCAAGCAGGACTTTTATAAATTGCAATGGTCATCAGTATTTTATAAGCTATTCTACTTTTAATATCATTTACAGATTTTTGGAAGCAAAAAGCAACTAATTCCTCTTCTTGGAAAGAAAAGCCTGCCAGTTCTTCTTCTTCAGTAGGCAACAAATCTTTTCCTCTTTGAGGTTCTAAGGAATCAACAATATGCTCTATTTTAATTCCTATAGCTAAACGTCCTATACTATAAATAATTGCCAGTGGAATTCCTCTTGTTGCCCTGCACAAAGATTTTTTCTGATCTGATGTTAAATAATTAATAGATTTTTCTTCAAGTTGTTGCTCAACAAGTGAGAGGCTTTCTGCATCTGTTAAAGCATCTAATCGAATTGGTGTAAATGTATTGCGCTCACGAGTAGTTATCACAGACTTAATCGGCAACTCATACAAAAAAGCTAAAATTTTGTCTTTTTCTTTGATTATTTCTAAATTATCAACAATTAACAGGACATCGCCTTTGGTTTTTAAAGATTTTTTGATTGTTGAAAAATAATCATTATTTTTGTTGTTGATATCCATATTGATAATTAATGGTTCATTCAAAACATTGGCTATGGTTCTATAAATTTCTTGAAGAGTTCTGGTTACTATTAGTTTTTTAACAGAGTTGCCATTTAACAACTCAGATTCTTTCGCTGAAACAAAAATAATGAGTTCAAACTGAGCAATTTCACAGATTGACTTCCCATTTTGATTGATAGGATTCTGCGTTTTTCCATAAAACTTAATTTCAAGGCAGCGGTATGCTGCCTCTAGAACCAAGGCAGTTTTTCCTACTCCTGCAATACCATCAACTTGAATAATCCTTGCAGGATGATCGGCTGACAGCAAACGCATAAGTTCACATAATTCATTTTGACGACCAATAAAGGGATTATGTTGAGGAGGTAAGTTATGACAATCAAGACGACTTAGATCATGTCTATTTTCCAAAACTCCGTATTGAGTATCAGCTTGTGGCGATTTTTCCTGCGAGTGGATGTCTGGGGGGGATTTGCGATCGCGCTTAACTTCTCCCTTCACAACCCGCCATTTTTCAGGATCAACAACATCTTCAGGTTTTAGTCCCAAGGCTTCAGTGATTTTTTCGACTGTACCTGGTTCGACTGACTTCCTACCAATAAAATTTTTAACGGAGTCTACACCAACACCCGCATTACCATATTTGTCATACGTCCACCCCGAAATTTTTTCATCTGTCAAGCCTTGATTTTTTCTCGCGTCTTTCAATCGCTGACTACCGTCAGGAGTTGCTTCAATGCCTCGAGGTTTGCGGGATTGGGTCATTTTCAGAAAGCCTCACTCATCCTTACCCCATGATACCTCTTCCCGTAAGAAAGGGTAACTTTACGATCGTACCCGAACGTCTCCTGACAAATCCCTGAAGTCCTTGCGATGCTTGGGTTATCGAACTCAAAGCGCAATCATGGAACACATTAAAGACATTCTCGCAAAGGTGACAGCTAATTCTCTCGCCGCGAATAACGGATCGTTGCATCCGATGGTACAAAATGCGATCGACAAGTCGAAAGTATCTGTTGATACTTTGGGCTATTCACTTGTTGTCCATGTTCCCGCCACCAAGCTTTCCGAAGCCAAACCGTACATCCATCAACTGACTAAACCCTATTACGGTCACAATGCCTCCCCGTCTGATGGAAACTGGTGGGATTCCAAAAAAAAATAAGCGCTGGATTCCTGAACCGATTGTCCTGGTTAAATCTTATATGACGTTAGATGTTTTGCGGCAACATTTAGCAACAACCTTGCAGGGTTCTTATGCAATGGGTAAAGCCTTGGGGGAAAGTGCGATCGCCCTCGAAATTATCACGAATAACATCATGCTGATCATTCCCACTGATTAATCGGTTCTTTGGGGTCAAATATGCGATCGTAGTAGC
>CASBRD010000026.1 GCA_949128025.1 Oscillatoriales cyanobacterium PMM_0008
CCCACTCTCTTCCCCTAGCCCCTAGCCCCTAGAAATGCGCTCCTACACCCTAATTGCCCCAGCCAAAATTAATCTATATCTGGAAATCCTGGGCGATCGCCAGGATGGCTATCACGAGCTGGCAATGGTACTGCAAAGTATAGATCTAGCCGATCGCATCGATCTGCGCTCTAACGGCACCGATGTCATCCGCATCCACTGCAACCATCCCGGCGTACCTCAAGACAAAACGAACCTCGCTTACCGAGCAGCCACGCTGATGATAGACCAATTCCCCGACGCCTTTGCACAATATGGCGGCGTGGAAATTGAGATTGACAAGCGCATTCCGATCGCAGCTGGGTTAGCTGGCGGGTCTACAAATGCAGCAGCAGTTTTGGTAGGCTTGGATTTGATGTGGAATTTGGGCTTAACTCAGTCGGAATTGCAGGAAATGGCAGCCCAACTCGGTTCGGACGTGCCTTTTTGCGTCGCTGGCGGAACTGCAATCGCCACCGGACGCGGCGAAAAGCTCTCCCCCTTGCCCGATTTAGATCATCTCTACCTGATCTTGGCTAAATACCGCAGTTTAGAAGTTTCCACAGCTTGGGCCTACTCCACCTACCGAAAGCAATTTGGCAATACTTATGCGTGCGACACTGAAAGTGCAGAAGCCCGTTCTGGTAAGGTAAATTCTGGTTGCCTTGTGAATGCGATCGCTCATAAAGATAACGCTAAAATCGGTGAATGCCTCTACAACGACTTAGAGAAAGCCGTCTTCCCAGCCTATCCGCAAGTCTTGCAACTGCGAGAAGCATTCCAACGCACTGGGGTTTTAGGCACAATGATGTCGGGTTCTGGCCCCACAGTCTTTGCCCTCACCGAGTCCCTTCCCCAAGCTCAACAAATACAAAAAGAAGTAGAGAATGCGATCGCCAACCCCGATCTAGACTTCTGGATAGCCCAATTTACCTCAAACGGCATTCGCGTTGCCAATTGACTCAAATTATCAAAAACTCAAACTCTCTTAAAGCTTATGCTTGACCAATCTCCCCCCAATCAAAAATCCAAAATCGAAAATCCAAAATCGAGCGACTCCACCTCAGCCACTCCCCTACGTTGTATAACAGGTTCCCTGATTGCAGGTGCAATGGCGACCGGACTTTATTCCCTCACCGTTTCCATTGCCCAAAGCTTTGCCACCAAACCAATTCAATCCCACAACATCACTGTTATTAATATCACCGTCGCCGTTCGCACCCTCGTTGTCGGCGTCAGCACCTTGGCAACTGTCATCTTTGGCATAATAGCGATCGGTCTTGTCGCTTTAGGCATTCAACTTTTCATTCAACAGTTCAAAAACCAGCCTAGTCCACCGCAAAGTTAATCCCAATTCGCTTACCATTTTCCTACCATATTTCCCAGAAAATAAACTACTCACGACCTAGCCTAACCTTGGTGTGGATAGTTCACAACGGCAATCCCGGACGTGGCAGGCTGAAGCCGTTACTAGCAGGGGCATACAAACCGGGCTGGGAAAAACTGACATAAGCCATACCTGACCTTGGCGACTCATTTTGTCTAACTGTAATCGGTTCTTCTCGATAAAGTCCGATCGCACCATCCAACTTCGCATTAGCTAAATTCGCACCACTCAAGTTGGCATTGCTGAGGTTAGCACCACTCAAATTCGCGTTCAACAAATTAGCATCTCTCAAATCCGCACCGCTAAGGTTAGCATCTTTGAGGTCAGCACCCACTAAGCGAGCATCACACAGAGTCGCATTAGACAGATTAGCACCCACCAAATTCCCATTTCCCACATTAGCGCCACCCAAGTTCGCACCGCAGAGATTGGCACGATTCAGATTCACCCCAATCAGGTTAGCACCATCCAAGTCAGCACCACTTAGGTTGACTTCACTCAAGTTGGCGTTCACCAAATTGGCAAACCCCAAGTCAGCACCGCACAAGTTGGCATTATTCATCTGACAGTCAAAAAGGTTCAGCCCCTTACAATCAGCACCGCTTAAGTCAGCATTAACCAGATTCGCCGAAACCAGGTTAGCAAAACTAAGATCGACACCGCTTAAGTTAGCACCGCTCAAGTTGACACCATTCATATTGGCAAAAATCAAGTTGGCACCGCTTAAGTCAGCACCACTCAAATTCAGCCTTGCTAGGGTTGCCTCACTCAGGTCACCCCCTTGGCATTGTTTGGTTTCGAGCAATCGTTTGATGTGTGCTATATTTCCAGCCATATTCCTACCACTTAGACCAGACCGCGAAGTTTCTTGGACTGAAAACCCCGATTCATATTTTTTAATTTATGGGGTGAGGGGTAACACCCCTCATTTGCTTTCCACATCATAAACAAAAATCTGCAAAATGTCTGGCACAGCAGCAGCTGGTCAAGTTTGGATGTTGCCAAAAAATCAAGACGACCAGACGGGTCGTCTCAACGTAATTGCGCCATTTCAGCTAGAGGTTGAGAACGAAAAACCGGGTGTCTTGGGTTGGAGCAACGAAATATCGACCTTGACAACCAAAGAAACCCGGTTTCTCATCCCCTATACCGAATACACCAATCGGTGTTCTGGAAGCTAACGGGTTAAGCAAAATTGACGGGTGTGGAGTACAGCTTCGCCATGATCGGGAATCCAGGCTAACCACTCCCTCTCCGAACACTGGCACAGAAGAAGTGCTTCGTCAAAACTCAAAGGGCTAGGAAGCTCTAAAAGTTTTACCCATGTAGAAGGTTGGAATTCTTCCTCCAAAGGGAGCGTTTGGGTTTCTTTTGCCCAATTGTAGGGTTGGAAACGCGGCGTTCTAACAACTTCCAGCTTATCGATGTCGAGTTTCATAATTTTCTTGCCTTGGTAAGCAGACTGCTGCTAAGCCCTTTCGATCGACTCCTCAAGCTTTCGATCGAAGCGGTCTTAGCCAATGGTCTAAAATAAAATTATTTCTGTAACTTAAGATACAAAATAAATTATAACTAAGTCAACTAACTGTCTTAGAACTTTACAGTTGTGAGTAAAACCGCTCCACGAGCCGCAGATCGGCCTCCCAAATAGCGGATTTCTTCACCCATAGGGGTTAAATATTGCTAGCTTGGAGTATGAATCATACAATTCAGCACTCAGCTAACCCACGCCAAGTTGCGTAGACTAGCAACAGCTTGTGACTTAGTAGAAAATTCTATGGCTGGGTTGTGCCAGCCTTCGAGGCAAAAAAAAGTACGCTTTCATAGCCAGCCTGACTGTGATATTAGGGTGAAAATACATGATCCTTCTCGATTCCCAGCTCATGCCCTGCGAAAACCACGAACCTCAAGAAGAATCTACTCAACGGGTTGAACCGATCGAGCAGCTTTTGGCGATCGGCACAGCCCTTTCGAGCAGCCAGGACTTGGGGGAATTGCTCAGTTTAATATTATCGAAGAGTCGGGAAATTACTTATAGCGATGCGGGGAGCGTCTATCTGATAGACCACAGCGATGCCGTTCCTAAGTTGCTGTTTAAGGCAGCGCAGAATGGTTCTCAACCCAACGCAGATTTAAAAGAATTTGCTATGCCCCTGAGCCACAAAAGTCTGGCGGGGTATGTGGCGCTGACTGGCAAAAGCTTAAATCTGCCCGACGCATATAATTTACCATCGGACGTCCCCTACGACCTAGACGACAGTTTCGATCGCGACTTCTCATACCGCACTCGTTCGGTTTTGGTGTTGCCCATGCAAGACCAGTACGGGGAAGTAATTGGGGTACTTCAGCTAATCAATCGCAAGGTCGAACCCGATGCGGCGATCACTCCAGAAAATGTCACAAAAGTAACCCAGCCCTATTCCGAGTGGGAAGAACGGATTGTGCGATCGCTTGCTTCTCAGGCGGCTATTTCTATTGAACGGAATAACCTGCAACAAAGTATCGAAAACTTATTCGAGAGCTTTGTCAAAGCCTCTGTAGAATTGATTGAAATGCGAGATCCGACGACATCGGGTCATTCCGAGCGAGTCGCCGAACTGGTTGTCTGTCTGAGTAAAGAGGTAAATTTAGTTACCGCTGGTTCCCTGCGATCGATTTATTTTGGCGATCGCCAAATCAAAGAACTTCACTACGCTGCACTCTTGCACGACTTTGGCAAAGTTTGCGTCCCAGAAGCCATCTTAAGAAAGCAGAAAAAACTCTACCCCGAACAATTGGAGATCGTTCGTCACCGCTTTGCTATAGCCCAGCGAACCCTGGAAATGGAAGTAGCTCAAGCTAAATACAAGCATTTACTTGGCTCCCTCGATCATCGCCATCTTACTGATGTTACCTCTTTAGGAGGCTGTCCTTATTGCCAAGACCAAGAAAAATTCGATACCCAGCTGACTCAAGCGATCGATAAACTGACTCGATATTGGGAACTGCTACTAGAAGTCAATGAACCCGAAACAAGGGAAACTGACGAATTTCGTGCTTTTTCTGAAGAAGCTTTCGCTCAACTAACAGAACTGTCTAAGTATACTTATAGAGACATCGACGGACAGTTAAAGCCCCTCGTTTCCTTAGAAGAGATGACTCAACTAATGGTACCCAGAGGCAACCTCACACCCGAAGAGCGTTCAGAGATCGAAGCCCACGTTACCCACACCTACAAATTTCTCCAGCGCATTCCCTGGACGAAACATTTCAAAAACTTACCCATCATTGCCTACGGACATCACGAAAAGCTGGATGGTAGCGGTTACCCCCAAGGCTTAACACACGAAGATATTCCGATTCAAACTCAAATTTTGACAATTGCCGATATCTATGACGCCCTCACCGCAAGCGATCGTCCCTACAAGCGCAGATTGACCGTCGAAACCTCCCTCCAAATTCTTCGACAAGAAGTCAGCAAAAACAAAATCAACAGCGACTTGGTTGAGCTTTTTGCCCAACGCCAGGTTTTTGCGATCTTAGGTCATACCGCTTAAACGGCGACTGAAGACAGGCCGAGCCAAAAATATCCCATGCCTCATGCCCCATGCCCAACTACCAATTTTTTGCAATTCTTATCTTTTACCAAAATTTTCCCCACAGATTCCACAACCTTTCCACAAAACTGTTCCAACTTTTCCACAGAGCTTCAATAGTTTTCCACAGGTTTTAACGGTCGTATGCGGTCTTTGTGTCCGACTGGGGATTTCTTTGACAAACACTTCAGCAGCCCAGATATGCTGAGTTTTAGTAAAGATATGTAACAAAAAAAGGCTAGAAAGCTTATTATTTCGTAGCCTTTTTGTTTATGTGAAGACATTTGTAACATTTCGCAGCATTGACAACCCCACCCCCAAATAGCAGACAATGATGCGGCTGACCTATAAGGCGATCGGGGACTGGGGGCATTGTAGATTTTAGATTTAATTTAAAATCTTCTTCTCCCCGCTTCCCCTCACCCCCTCTTCTCTGGAGGTGTCTATGAACACAAACGTTAGTATGCTGGCCGAAATCCCGGAAGTACTGCACGAATCGCTCAAAAGCTATTTGGAAAGTCATCCAGATTGGGATCAAGACCGGGTTTTTACTGCTGCTCTATCCCTATTTTTGCTGCAAAATGGAGGTGGCAACACGCCAGAAGCCTCGCGCGGCTACCGTAAAGCAGCCCAGGTATATCTTGAAACACTGTTCCGAAATTCTGTCTAAAAGTTATTTGTAATGGGAAATAGAGGTTTTGTGAAACATTTTGCCACTCTATCTAACTAATGGCGAACGTGCTAGATACTTTAATTGTTGGGGCTGGAATTAGCGGTCTGAGCCTAGCTCACGCTTTGCAGCAAGACGGACAGCGGATTTTACTGTGCGAACGTCAAGGACGAGTTGGTGGAAATATCACCACAGCTATGGCAGAGGGATTTCTCTGGGAAGAAGGCCCCACCAGCTTTTCTCCGACGCCAGAACTGCTGCGCTTGGCTGTAGATGTCGGACTGGAGCAAGACTTGGTGCTGGCCGATCGCAAATTGCCACGTTACGTCTATTGGCAAGGGCAACTGCGCTCGGTGCCGATGAGTCCTCCCGCAGCCATAAGTTCCCAGCTGCTCACCTTGCAAGGTAAGCTAAGGGTACTGACGGGCGCTTTGGGGTTCATAGCACCGGCTATGGCGCTATCTGAGCAAAGGGGAGAAGAAACG
>CASBRD010000027.1 GCA_949128025.1 Oscillatoriales cyanobacterium PMM_0008
CTCCCCCACTCCCCCACTCCCTGCTGATGCGACGGACAATCAGACTTGCCACCTTTTCCATCAAAGCGGCGACTGGCATCCCCGCAGCAAAGACGCGCCCTTCAATCTCGCGCATCTGCTGGGCAGTTACTATAACTTGTTGAATTTTTTCCACCCTGTCCATAGATTTTAGATTTTAAACTGAATCTCAATCTAATACTAAGTTGCATTCAAACATTGTAGTAACGAAACCCAACAAGCCTTCTGATGTTGGGTTTCGTTACCTCAACCTAACCTACAAAGAAATGGCTGCCAGGCCCTTAGAAACCCGGTTTCTTGGAGAAACCGGGTTTCTGGGAGTTCAGTTTATTTATGCCCACCTACTTAGCTGCCGTGGAAAACTTGTGCATTGGTCATCCCAAAATCTTGCAGATAGCGCCCCCATCGCTCTGCTGTTTCTCGATCGGCAAACGGCCCTACCATTACGAATCGCTCTTTAGCATTTTCTATTTGGTAAACTCCTCTTTCCATTCCCAAACCAGGAGCCATTCGTCGGACGTGAGCTTCGATCGTAGTTAATTCTGCTTCACTGCCTGGAATCATTATCCCATAGTAATTATCTGCAAATGAATTAGAGCGAGTCACAACATTATTTGCCAGCAAGAAATTTCTTTGATAATTATCTCCAAGTACCTCAATAGTAGAATTATCATTTGAAAACTCAGTAGTATCCAATACACTCACATCGCCGACAATTTCAGCAAGGATACCCCGTTTTTGCAGTTCGCTGACAAGCTCTTGTGCCCTGGCAGCACTGCGATATTGCCCTGCCACAATGACCGTTTGTTGAGTTCTTCTGTCAATGCCGAAAGTGGCATTGAACGCTTCTCTTTGAACCATTTCTAAGAGAGATGGGTTATTCACGATGACAGAAAACTGAGATGTTCGCCTGGTAAGGATCGTGCCTATTTCAGTAGAAAATCCCTCTTGTCGCAGCCTTGTACGGGTGTCTTCTGCTACCCACTGTTCGCCATAAGATCCCACTTGAATGACATCTTTTTTCCCGTAGTGCATCTTCCTAGCTTCCGGTTCCATGCTCTGAACCTGTTCTAGGAGGCGATCGCTATATCTAGGAATATAAACTACATAGCTTTCATAATCACACCCCCTTGCTTCGCAATTGCACCGCTGCCTTTGACAATTAGAGGGTCTGCGCTGGGTGCTTCTCCTCCTGTTGTTTCTCCTTCTGCGAGCCAGTAGTTGTGTAGAATCAGTTTGCTGCAACCTCGATGGCGGTGGCAGTGGTGTTTGCAAAAGTCGTTCTGCAACTGATAAATTGTTGGGAGTCGGTTCTGCTTGGACAATGGTTTGGGGAACCAGCGCTAGAGCCATAGTCCCAATTAGCAGCGGTGTAACTGCTGCCATATTAAATAGTTTCATTCGACTAAATCCCCTAATTTTATTGTGCAAATTTCGTTTCATCTGTTATTTAAGCACCCAAGCGCTAAAGTTTATAGCCTAATGACAATTAGTTTCCATCTCGAATGGCTGATGCTGCCATGACAGGTCGTTGTAGAAATGTTAACTTAGAAGTAGCAATGTTTGCGTTAAGCAAGATTTCAGTCATTTTTGGTTCCATGAACAAAGTAGTCGTTGGCCTTTCGGGTGGCGTTGATAGTTCAGTTGCAGCAGCGATCCTTCATCATCAGGGATATGAAGTCGTGGGTTTGACCCTTTGGCTGATGAAAGGTAAGGGTCAGTGCTGTTCTGAAGGGATGGTCGATGCTGCTAAAATTTGCGAACATCTGGGCATTCCCCATCACATTGTCGATAGCCGCGATGTGTTCCAGGCCAATATTGTGGACTATCTGGTAGCGGGTTATAGCGACGGGATTACCCCCTTGCCTTGTTCCCAGTGCAATAAGAGTGTGAAGTTCGGCCCGATGGTGAGTTATGCCCGCGAAAAGTTGGGTATTGACAAAATTGCCACGGGGCACTATGCACGGATTAGTTACGATGCCGATCGCGATCGCTATCAGTTGCTGCGGGCTTTCGACCTGACTAAGGATCAGTCATATTTTTTGTACGATTTGACACAGGATTTGCTTGCGGCATCCGTATTTCCGCTGGGAGAAACGCACAAGACCGAAACTCGGCAAATTGCAGCCCAATTCGGCCTGAGTACTGCCGATAAGCCGGAAAGTATGGATTTGTGCTTGGTGGAAAGCAATGGCTCAATGCGGGCGTTTCTGGATAAGTACATTGCGCCGCAAAAGGGCGATATTGTTGACCAGTCCGGTAAGGTGCTGGGGCAACATGATGGTATCCATCATTACACGATCGGTCAGCGGAAAGGGATCGGGATTGCAGCGCCCCAAGCGCTGTACGTGATTGGGTTGGACGCGGTAAACAATCGGGTGATTGTAGGCGATCGCAATAGCGCCGATCGCACGGAATGCACGGTGGCGCGGGTAAACTGGGTGTCTCTAGCAGAACCAACAGCACCTATTCAGGCCCAAGTGCAGATTCGGTATCGATCGCCTGCTGTACCCGTTACCGTGATTCCTTTGTCCGGGGACGGGCAAGATGCCCATCCCACAAGAGTTAAGCTGGTGTTTGACGAACCGCAGTTCAGCATCACCCCCGGACAAGCAGCCGTTTGGTACGACGGCGATATCCTGTTGGGTGGCGGAATCATCGAAAGGCAAAACTAAGAAGTAGGGCGGGTAATGTCCGCCCTATTCTACTTTTGAGGTAAATTAAATGTCTTATAGTGATTTCACTCTAAGCCAACTGGTAAAAATATTTGGTTTAACCATTAACGAAACAATTGATTTATTCGCTGCTGTTGAAGAGGTAGAGTCCAGCGATTATCTGGCTTTTTATCTCAAAGAAAATATTGCCTTGGCTGTTGCTATTAATACAGAAAAAGCTCGTTCTGAGATGATAATCGCACCTATTTTGCTTGAGGTGAGGAGGCGTTTAAATTATCAAGTGAGTTTATTTTCGGGAGTGGACTTTAACGTAGACAATGAAAGAGGGTTAAATGGAGTTTGTGATTTTTTAATTAGCCGTTCAGCAGAACAGCTTTTTATTCGCGCTCCCGTCATTACTATTGTGGAAGCGAAGAACGAAAATATCAAAACTGGCTTTGGTCAATGTGTTGCTTAAATGATAGCAGCACAATTGTTTAATGAACGGGAAGAAAACGCAATTAAAACAATTTATGGTGTTGTTACCATAGGAACGATCTGGAGGTTCTTGAAATTAGAAGGTAATGTTGTTGATATTGATTTAACAGAGTATTATATCAAAAATGTTAATAAGATTTTGGGAATTTTATTGGCATCATTTAAGGAATTTTCCGTCTGAAATATGTCGTCGCCTATTGATTGGGGAAAGTGGATAGCGCTGTGGGCGATCGCCAGATCGCCTGACTACCAGAAACCTAATTTGGTAAAGGACTTTCCCCATTCTGGAATTTTTCAAACAACTTGAAAAAATTATCTAGAGCATCTCTTTCATCCGCCGAATAAAAGAGAATAATGCTATCCCATCCGTGAGATGAAGTAATATTAAATCTTTTTTGTATCCACTCTTGAAATTTGTCAAATTCCGATTCTTGTGCCGTTGTAGGCAAGTCTAGATCCCCGCGAGCTAGACTATATCCCATCAAAAGCATACTAAGACGGGTAATTGAACATCTACCTAAATACATCCCTGGTCTTTCCTTAATTCTTTGCAGCAAATCATAAAGATATTCAGCTTTTACATCTAGTCTACTTAGAGTAATTTCTGTCATAAAAATCGAGCTCCTTTAAAAAGGTTCTTCTGTTATCTGAAACTGTTGTTGGTTATGTATTTTACCAAAAAACTGGAGGTTTGCTATCCATTCATCTCTGGGAATTCCGTCAGGATGATGGTTATCAAAGACGATTTCTGTTGCATTGATGACAATGGCGATTCCCTCATAACGACCATTTTCCGATATGGCCTCTCTAGGAACACTATCATCATATATAAAGCGGTTTCGATTTGTTCCTGAACTTGTATAGAGTTTGATGCGCTTACCGCGAATGTCCTGAGATAGCAAATAGTTTTTTATTGCTATAGCGCATTCAACGCACTTAAGGTTTTCGTAAGTGCTGGCGATCGCTCTAACTTGCAGGATTTGCTCGGCACTAATCTGAGGTATGTTTACCTCCGGCTTGAATTAGCTACAAGGATAATACCATAACTGAAATTATTACCCAACTTACAGCTGAGCAAGAAGCATTAAAGGTGTCAACTATCCTTGGATCGAAACACAGGATTCATACAAGCATTAAGGGTGTCGCCAAATGTTCAGTCTGCTCCTTCGGCAATTTAGTGGGTAAATTGGGGAGTAGAGCCAGAGTAATTTTCCGTGCCAACCTGAAATATTACAGATGTTCAAATACTCTCATAGCTTGGTACGATCGGTGCAGCTACAATCTAAAATACTTAAAGCCAAAATCAAAAATCGATATGAGTCATCGTCAAGATGGGATTGAGCCTCACGGCGGTCAGCTAATTAATCGCATTGCTACACCCGAACAAAAACAAGAATTTCTCTCAAAAGCCGACTTTCTGCCACGAGTGCAACTAAATGAGCGAGCAGTTTCCGACTTGCAAATGATCGCCATTGGTGCATTTAGTCCGATCGGCGGCTTCATGGAACAGGCAGATTACGAGTCAGTCGTTGCCAATATGCGGCTGGCGAACGGTTTGGTTTGGTCGATACCTATTACCCTTTCGGTGACAGAGGAAGTTGCAGACGCTCTCACTGAAGGCGACTTGGTACGCTTGGACGACCCCACAGGAAGCTTTATCGGCGTTTTGCAGTTAACCCAGAAATATTCCTACGATAAAACTCGCGAAGCGATTAACGTCTACCGTACCGATGACGAGAAACACCCAGGCGTACAGGTTCTTTATAACCAGGGGCCAATCCATCTGGCGGGGCCAGTGTGGTTGCTGCAACGCTCTAGCCATCCCTATTTCCCGAAATATCAGATTGACCCAGCCGAGTCAAGGCAGTTATTTAAACAACATGGCTGGAAAACCGTTGTAGGTTTCCAAACTCGCAACCCCATTCACCGAGCCCACGAATACATCCAAAAGTGCGCCTTGGAAACCGTAGATGCCTTATTCCTGCATCCCTTGGTAGGTGTAACAAAGGATGATGACATTGCAGCCGATGTGCGGATGCGCTGCTACGAGATTATGATGGAACACTATTTCCCGAAAGACAGAGTGATTCTCGCCATCAACCCGGCTGCGATGCGCTACGCAGGGCCGAGGGAAGCGATTTTCCATGCGATGATTCGCAAAAACTACGGCTGCACTCACTTCATCGTCGGACGGGATCATGCTGGTGTAGGCGACTACTACGGCACTTACGATGCTCAGTATATATTTGATGAGTTTGCGCCATCTGAATTAGGTATTGTGCCGATGATGTTTGAACACGCTTTTTATTGCATGGTTACGCAGGGTATGGCAACGACGAAGACTAGCCCCAGCACTCCGGAACAGCGCATTCACCTGTCGGGAACGAAGGTGCGGGAGATGTTGCGGCGGGGTGAATTGCCGCCGCCAGAGTTTTCAAGACCAGAAGTAGCGGCTGAACTGGCACGGGCGATGCACCAATAATGATCGGTTTTGAGTGTTGAGTTTTGAATTAAAGGAAGTTTTTAACTCAAAACTCAACATTCTCCTACTGAGTATTGGTAGGCTGATACCTGATCCTAGAAGAGGATAGCGATGAAGCGACGCAGTTTTTTGCAACGGGCTGGCTGGATACTGGCAGCGTTGGGAGTAGGAGAAGCTGGGCTGGTGGCGATGGGAAATCGCTATTACCAAGTTTTAGCGCAACCCAGTCCTCGCAAGTTGGCACTGCTGGTGGGCATTAACCAGTATTCTGGGAGTTCGCTTACGGGTTGTCTGACGGATGTGGAACTGCAACAAGAACTCCTAATTCATCGATTTGGGTTCCAGCCAAGCGATATTCTGATTTTGACCGATCGACAAGCTACACGACAGAACATCGAAACGGCTTTTGTGGAGCATCTAAGCAAGCAGGCTAAACCCGGTGATGCGGTAGTTTTCCACTTCAGCGGCTATGGTAGTCGCGTCGAAACGATGGATGAGGAAGAATCATTCATCCAAAATTTGTTAGTACCTGTGGATGGGGTGGCGAACGGGGTGCTGGAAGAAACGCTGTGGTTGTTGTTGCGATCGCTCGATACCGACGCAGTTACAGCGGTATTGGATACTAGCTATACTGACCTGGGTACTGGGCTTAGGGGCAATCTGCGAGTGCGATCCGCTACGCGATTGCGCGAAGCGCAATCGCGTAGCGGATCGCCACCCCAAGCACCAGTAGGGCAGCCAAGTACCCAGGAGCTAGCTTTCCAAGCACAACTTCAGCTGAATTCAAAACTCAAAACTGCCATTCCAGGGGTAGTGCTGGCAGCAGCAGGCCCAAATCAGCAAGCATTTGAGGAGCAGTTGAATGGTGTGGGTGCTGGGCTGTTTACATTCGCTTTGACTCAATATCTCTGGCAATCTACCCCCGCGACTACCGTTCAAGTCAGCTTGTGTCGCGTTGCTGCCACGATCGAGCAAAGGGTGGGGAACAAACAGCAACCTATGCTGGTAGGAACAACTGATGATTTGTCCCTAAAAACCAATCCCAAGCAAACATCGCTGACTTATCATATTTTTCCCAACAGTTCGGAAGCCGATGGCGTAGTAACGGCTGTGGAAGAAGATGGCAAAGCTGCGTTGTGGTTGGCGGGGCTGCCGATCGCTATTCTGGCGTCCTATGGGGTGAATTCTCTCCTGACTTTGTTACCGCTACCAGGCTCTGAAGCTGTTGGGAATCAGCCACGGCAACTTTTGATTCGCTCCCGCGAGGGTTTAAAAGCAAAGGCACGAATTGTCCCATTGCTGAGTGGCGAAACCTACCAATTGCAAGCAGGGCAACTTGTGCAGGAATCCATCCGGGTTCTGCCCCGCAATCTTGGCTTAACGGTGGCTATTGATAGCAGTCTAGAACGAATTGAGCGAGTGGATGCCACCAGTGCTTTTTCTAGTATTCCGAATGTGTCATCGGTGGTGACGGGGGAGCAGCCTGCTGATTGCGTGTTGTCTAGAGTGCAAAAAAGGGGACTCTTGACTGGGGAAAAGTCTTCCTCTTCTCCCATTTACTATTCCCAATACGGTCTGTTTTTACCCGGTTTTTATCTGAGTCCCAATACGGTGGGATCTGAGGGGGAAGCGGTAAAGACGGCGGTACAAAGGTTGGTTCCCACGTTGCAAACGTTGTTGGCGGTTAAGTTGTTGCGCTTGAGTGGGAATGAAGGCGCTTCCCGTTTAGGAGTTCGGGCGACACTGGAGATGGTTGCTCCCACCGAACAGGTGCTGATGCAACGAACCACTATCCGGGCTTCAGGGCCCGACCCTGCCAGTGACTCGGTTTCCGCAGATCTGGCTGAAAATGCGGCTCTTATGACAGATTCAGGGATGATTAGTTTGCCGATCGGTAGCCGCATTCAGTACCGAGTTCATAACTACAGTGATGCTCCGGTCTATTTTATCTTGCTCGGTACAGACACCAGCGGTAATGCGATCGCTCTGTTGCCTCCCCATTCTTTCGCCAATCCCAGCGGTTTGGAAACTAACCCGTTACAACAGCAGGCGGTAGGCATTGGTGAGACGATCGTTTTACCAGCAGCTTCCAGTCCTTTTAAATGGGTTCTCCAAGGCCCAACCGGACTGAATGAAGTGCAACTCATCTTGAGTCGATCGCCTCTGATTCAGACTTTGGCTGCTCTGGAAAGTACGCAGCATCCCAGAGGAGATTTTCAACGCCTTGGTATCTTAGTCAGTCCTTTGGAGCTAGCGCGGGCAGTTCTGCAAGACTTACACCAAGCTAGTGTTCCTGCTGCTGAAACTGTCGCTGCAACCCCCGATTCCTTCGCCTTGGATATGAATGCTTGGGCAACTCTCAGTTTTATTTATCAGGTTGTCTGAACAAAATCTACTTCTCTGAAGGTTTCAGATTTTAGATTTCAATCATTTTAGTCCGCTGATTCTATGAAGATTAACTATTGGATTGCCTGTGCTATTTTCTCTGTGGGGCTGAAGGTTTTTGCTGCCCCTACGCCCCCACAGCCGATATTTTTGGCCCAGCTAAGGATTGATCCTGAGATTTCGCAGACTGAGCGGGAGGAACTCCAACAGCTGCGCCTAGAGAAGGAAATACGCGATCGCGTCCAGATGGAAGTCGATCGGGCCTTTAGTCGCACTACAACTTTAATCAATATTTTGCTATTCGTGATGACTCTGTTTCCCTTGGCGACAGCTTTTGGCGTTTGGCTTCTCCGTCGCAGCGTCATCAACCAAATTGTCTCTGAAACCAGAAATGAATTAGAAAAAGAAGTCCAAAAACAACTGGAAACTGAAGTAGCAGATGAATTTAAAAAACAAGCCTTAGCTTTTCAACAAGAAATGCAAAAGTTAGAAGCGGAATTTGTATCTCATCTGTCTCAATTGCAGGCTTTATTTATAGATGGCGATATCGACAAAAAGAATAATTTTAACGAACAAGGAATTGAAAGTTTGAGTCTTCAAGCTGAACCTCAGATACCGACTCTTGCTGAACCACAAATCGAAACTCCTCAAGCTGAAAATGAAGAAAAAATCTCTGTTAATCCTGGCGAACTTTTGAGCGTCGATGAGTATTTAGAACAAGGTAATGTACATTTCACTGAAGGTCGTTATGCAGAGGCCAACAATTGTTATAACCAAGCCCTTAAAATTGAACGCGATTTCCCTGAAACTCGTTATCAAAACGCTCGTGCTTATGCGATGCGAAGGAATATAAATCCAGCTATTGGAAATCTGCAATGGGCAATTGACATTGAGCCTATCTATAAAGAAAAAGCGAAAACTGACTCTGCTTTTGATGAAGTGCGGGAAAATGAGCAATTTCAGAAATTAGTTGATGATTAGTCATTGGTCATATCAAGTCCTGTTGCATCGTTAGTACATGAGTGATCTCGTCAAATTCTCTGTTGTCATCTTTGGTTAAATTTTTACCGCAGATGTAGGCGCTTCGCCTTCCCGTAGGGTAGACAGATGAACGCAGATGAACGCAGATAAGAATAAGAACAGGAATTTTTTAGGTAACCGATCCGTAAGGACATGATATAGCAACCGCCAAGGCGGTTAAGACATTCTGAATTCCTGAAACCCTTGATTATAAACACTTCTTCCCCTAGTCCCTAGCCCCTAGCCCCTAGTCCCTAGCTATATCATTCGTCATTGTGTTTGGTTTATCTGAGAAACGCTATATTGGGGTTGTCGGATTGAGGAAGTGCCATGAATTCAAGGTTGATTGCGATCGCAACAAGTACCACCCTTCTGCTCGGTTACGCCGCCGCTGCCTTTGCCGATGATCCCTACAAAACCAGCAGCAATCAGGTGATAGTGCCTGGACTGCAACCGCGACAGACATATTCAGTTCAGACGACCTCTAATAACGGTCGGGAGGACTCGATGTTTGTGAGCAGCAATGCCTGCGGTGAAGCTATAATTTATAATTCGACAAATTATCAGCGTGTCACCATAAACAACCAAACCATCAGACCTTTCACTCTCTCAACTAAGGGTCAACCATACTGCAATCCGCAGCAGATTCCTACGAGTCCTACAGGGCAACCATCCAACAACCGACCACCTGCCAACAGATAAATCTATTTACAAATATTTTTTCAACAACAATCCTAATTTTTCTTTTGTAGCTGCCGAAACCTTATCCAGGGGAGTAAGAATGGCATACTTTAAGGCTGAGTGAGCATCAGATACAGGCGGATTTTCTACGAGACGCCTCACAGTTTCTTGGATGGCTTTTTGAGCATTTATTGCATTGCGTTGCAGATTGGCAACCACCATTTCTACAGTAACGCCGTCATGGTCTGGATGCCAACAATCATAATCTGTTGCTAGCGCTAACGTTGCATAGGCGATTTCCGCTTCCCTCGCTAACTTCGCTTCTGGCAAATTCGTCATTCCAATCACTGTTGCACCCCAACTGCGGTAAAGATGGGACTCTGCCTTAGTGGAAAATGCTGGCCCTTCCATACAGACATAGGTGCCGCCACGGTGCAGGGTGACATCTGGTAATTCCAGACTAGCAACGGCATCTGCTAAAACCGCCGCTAGATTTTTACACACTGGGTCGCCAAAAGCAATGTGCGCTACAATTCCTGACCCGAAAAAGGTGGATACTCGATTTTTGGTGCGATCGATAAACTGATCCGGCACTACCATATCTAAAGGTTTAACTTCCTCTTTGAGAGAACCAACAGCTGAAGCTGAGATTAAATACTCGACGCCCAACTGCTTCATGGCATGGATATTAGCTCGGAATGGTAGTTCAGAGGGCAAAAGAGTATGATTGCGATCGTGACGTGCCAGGAAGGCAACCCGCGTCCCCTCTATCGTTCCTAGAATTAAAGCATCGGAGGGCAGCCCAAAAGGCGTCTCAATTTGCACTTCTTCCACATCCTTGAGGGCCTCCATTTTATAAAGGCCACTACCGCCAATAATCCCAATCTTCGCTTGAGCCATGTTAATAACCTTAGATATTGTTGCAATCCAAGCTATTTTACAGGCAAATGAGTTATCATTATAAAAGGTGAGTTAACTTTGTCAGTGACCTGTATCACTCGCTTGGTATGTACAGTTTCACAATTATTTTATAATTAGATCACCAAGTAATGTTAGAAAATGTCTGATACTGGGAACACTGAGTTAAGTTGGATACACAAGTTTTCATACAATGATGACAGCTCAAGCTAGTTTACCCAAAGTCCAAGTAGAACAGGTCATCAAGCGGATTTTTGCCCTTCGCCAAATCAGTAGGGCTGACCAACATCTATTGATGACAGCATTGTTATCTCAAAATTCACTCAGCGACATAGATGAGGGCCAAATCAAACGAGTATTTGACGCTCTGCAAAAGGGTATGCTCAGAGTGGTGGATTAAAAAATGTGTCTCAATTCTTTAGCCGAAGCAGAAGTCAATCTCAGAGATTGGCTTCTATTGTTTTTGGAATAAGCGATCGCAGAAAATAGTCAGCTTTTACTCCTGTCCTGCTCGGCTTTTACGAAGTTGTTATGCTTGTGTTCATATAAGAACATTTTTATTTCTTTTCTCCTCTGCTCCTCTGCTCCTCTGCCCCTCTGCTCCTCTGCCCCTCTGCCGCTCTGCTCCTCTGCCCCTCTGCTGCTCTGCTCCTCTGCCCCTCTGCCGCTCTGCCCCTCTGCCATAGTATACTAAGCACGGAAGAGCCGCTCAATCCTCTGCTCGCAACAGCCAAAAACCAGTATAAGTCATTCCCGAATCATCAGGTTGCACCAACAAAAAGTGCAGTTTTTTACTCAGCAGCAGGCGTCCTTCATACATCTGTGCAGCCGCCGAAACTTCCTCATCTGCAAAAGTAGCGACAACCCACCTGTCGTTCAGCCCAGTTTCCAATACTAAACCATCTGGCGTACCTGTGATATAATGAAGAGATACTGGGTGGGATTCTTGTATCCAGCGAGCTATTTGCATCGATCGCTTTCCACCATCAATTACCACACCGGGAACTGCAACTGTTGATGGAATTCCAAGATTGATGGGTAAGAGAAATTCTGGCATTTCAAGAATTGGAACAAGTCGATCGGTAAATGTTTCTTGAAGATCGCCAGCACTAAGTGTGGCAAATCGCCAGCGCTCTCCCCAAAATTTTTCTGGTAGGGGTATGGGGGGTGGTTTTTCGATCGCTAGGGGAGCGTAAGCTTCGCCGCTGTAACCTTCCATGCTGGGGTATTGTTTAGCTCTTTCCTGCAACCATTGCTTTAAAGCATAAGTGCGGCGAGTTGCTTCTACCGGAATTCCCAGCTGCTTTCCAGTCGCTTCAATTAAGCCTAAAGATTGGGGACGAAACACTTGAATTAAATCTGGCAGATGATTATACGATCCGGCTGCGATCAGTAACTGACAAACAATCCAATGGGGAGAGGCTTCTGACTGGGGACAGAAGGCGCTATGAGTTAAGCTGCGCGATCGATCGCAAATCAATAACTCCCACAATGCACTCCCGACTTCATCCTGCAACGGACGACGATAAAAATCAATTTGCCAAATGGTCATTGGTAATTGGTCATTGGGCGTTGGGCATTGGAACGGGGAAGTGACTAATTGTCGTTACCTTCTCCACCGCAAATTGTATCATTGCTTCGGTCGCTGTAAAGCAGGTCGTTATCTTTTTCGCCACAAACCTTGCGATCGCCTTTACCGTCCCGTCAGGTACGTTACCCGCACCCGCCGGCGATCGGTAGGGATGAAGAGTCCGTTGTCCGGTTTCAAGGTAACAAGGACGCTACGCGATCGCGCTTAGCAGGGAAAATCAAGCCAGTGTTTCCGGATCTATGCCGAGACTACGCAATCTTTCTGCCAGCAAAGAAGCCCGTTCCTCCGCTTCAAGACGGCGCTGTTGTTCTTGGATCGCCCCTCTTTCCGCTTGAAAAGCGCGTTCTTCCGGCGTCGGTAGGCGTTGTCCTCGATCGTCATACCAATAAAGCCACTCCCGCGTAATACCCTGATAAGTTCCTCTTTCATTCCCAATTCCCAACCCAATTTCCGGCAACCAAATTGGATTTCCCGACTGCAATTCGTATTTACCATTAACTAAACGATGCACTTCAAAACGTGGCTTTCTCCGACGTTTGGGATTATAAATTACATAAAATAACACCCCCAAATCAGCATAATCTTGCATCTTGGTGCTGTATTCCCCTCGATAAGTTTGGGAAACTACTTCTAGCATCAAAATCGGCACTCGTTCTTCTTCCCAAATTGCATAACTGGAACGTAAATCTTCATCTATAATCCTTTCTACTCCCAAACTGAGAAATCCATCCGGTACATAGGGAGGTTTTTCTCCTTCATAGTACACTGCCATATCAACGCCAAAAAACCAATCCAGTCTATCAGACCAAAGCATAGCTAGCATCGCTTTGAGCAAACCGGGAATCAAATCTTGCAGTTCGTTATCCACAGGAGTATCGTCCGAATCGGGGAGTTCTTCGGTAGAGGGCCAATAAAGTTTAAAATCGTAGTTTAGCATGGTTCATTGTTGATGGCTATGTTTTTTATTTTATGAACATTGACAACTAGCGATCGCGCTAAGCAAGTGTTTCCGGATCTATGCCGAGACTACGCAATCTTTCTGCCAGCAAAGAAGATTGATTTTTTTTTACTTTTTTTATTATAGATCGACTATCGCCAAATTTGTCCGGCAAGCAACGATGACTGTAGCGGAATGGCACACACGGGTAAGTTCGGCTTTGTCTCCTGTATACCGGCATTCACAAGCGTGCCATTCGACTGTAGCGCAGGTAAAAAAAATCCCACAAACAGGGTTTATTTGGGGTTAAAAGCCATAATTTAGCTAGTCCCATGCGGAAAACCCCCGTTTTTTACAGCCAACAACAATATTTAAGTTGCCAGAGCCGATACAATAAACTAAATATTGGTTTCCAGTCCTGCTAAACAAACATATCAATATGCCTGCCGAAAACCTACCACTTGCAGAATCTCAGCCAACTTTGTCAGTCAGCAATGCAACTGATAAAAACCAAACGATAACTGACCCGGAACTTTTAAAATTAGCTTTAGCAACAAAGCTAAAAACTATGACTGCCGTTCAGGGAGATTTTTATTTCCCGTGCGTGCCATCAATGGTGGGAGAATACGTACAGTTACTTGTAGGGTTGCTAAAGCTTTTAGGACAAAATCCGACGCCAGAACATATTAATAATTTGCGTCAGTTAGTCGAAAAAGGTATATCGGATGGATTTCAAATTTCACCTCATGCGCGGTTAATCGTGAACTACCAACCAGCGGAAGCAAATAAAGGTTTAGCTGGTGGCATTACAATTAATACCAAAGTTCATGTAGAAACACTAGCAGATAAATATAAAACTTGGCCGGAAACCAGGAAAGATCCTTTATTTGGCAGTCATCCCGATGCGAAAGTGATGGCAGTTTTATCCCAATTAGGCGACCCGGCGCGGACACCAATTTTAGATGTGGGTGCGGGAACGGGTCGCAACAGTATACCATTGGCAAAGTTAGGTCACCCGGTTGATGCGATCGAACTCACGCCTATTTTTGCCGAAAAATTGTCGGCATCTGTTACAGCAGAAAATTTACCGATCAAAGTCATCCAAGGTGATGTTTTAGATCCGTTGTTGCGGATGAAACCAGCTTACTATAAATTTGCGATCGCATCCGAAGTTGTCTCTCACTTCCGCTACACCGATCAAGTGCGTTTGTTCCTAGCTAAAATGTGCGATGGACTGCAAACTGGAGGTTGGCTTTTGTTCAGCGCTTTTTTGGCGGCAAACGATTACGAACCAGATATCTTGGCGCGGCAAATGTCAGAACTATCTTGGTGTTATCTGATCTCAAGAGATGAACTTAAATCAGCTATGGATGGTTTGCCATTAGAAATGATATCTGAGGAATCTGCGATCGAATACGAACAAAATCACCTGCCAAAAGAAGCATGGCCTCCCACAAGTTGGTATGTTAGTTGGGCAACGGGTCGCGATTTATTTCCCCTGCCACAAAATCCGCCAATGGAGTTACGTTGGATACTCCTGAAACGCAAATAAGTAGTCATTGGTGATATCATATCCGGTTACATCGGGACGCTAAAAAATCTCTTTTCATAAGCTGCTACGCATCTAATTTCACAGTCAGTTTTTCTGAGCTTCTTGTGGGATGGGCATCCTGCCCGTCCTTGTATTCGATTTAGATGCGTAATAGCTTATCTGCGTTTATCTGCGTTCATCTGTCTACCCTACGGGAAGGCGAAGCGCCTACATCTGCGGTAAAAATTTAACCAATGATTCCCACAGAAAAGGCCGATGTAACCGGGCATGATATGATAAGTCATTAGTATAAAAAACAGCGAAACCCAAGGTATTTGTTGGGTTTCGTACCTCAACCCAACCTACAAAGCTAACTCAGAGATACCCCCAAACCCCCCTTTTTAAGGGGGGCTTAGATCGCAAGACCTAGAATTTAGGCGCTGGCTAGAATTGGCTCAAGTTTAGCTGCACTTTCTGGTGCGTAAATTTGAGTTACGTAGTCAGCGATCATGCGATCGGTATTGAAAGCAGGCGAGTTTGTTTTAATCGACGCCTTCATCATCTTAATCCAACCGTGAGGAATCCCGTTTTTATCTTGGTTATAGTAAAGAGGAACGATTTCCTCTTCCAGTAACCGATAGAGAGATTCCGAATCAATTCGATCTTGCAATTCTTGGTCGCTGGTGTTGGCATCTTCGCCGATCGCCCAACCGTTAGTCCCCTTTCCGTTAGCATCGGCAATATAGCCTTCGCACCACCAACCGTCCAAGACGCTGCAATTGATACCGCCGTTGAAGCAGACTTTTTGACCGCTTGTACCGGAAGCTTCTAGCGGACGACGGGGGTTATTTAACCAGACATCCACACCTTGCACGAGTTTTTGGGCAGTGTAGATATCGTAATTTTCGATAAAGGCGACGCGATCGCGAATTGCGGGATCTTTGCACCACTCCATCAACTGCTGAATAATCCGCTTACCTTGTTCGTCTGCTGGGTGAGCTTTGCCTGCGAAGATAATTTGTACAGGTCGTTCCTTGTTGCCAAAAATCTTCAAAGCTCGTTGGGCATCGCGTAAAATTAGATGACCGCGCTTGTAGAGACTGAAACGTCGCGCAAAGCCTAGAGTCAAGACTTTTGGGTCTAACAGCGAGTCAGCTATCTTGACAAAATCGGGTTCTTCTTCACGCCGTTCTCGTGCTACTTTAATCCGATCGCGCGTATGGGCAATCAAACGTTCTTTTAGCATTTGGTGTCGCCACCACAGCTCTTCATCGGGAATTTCGTCTACTTTCGCCCACATCTTGGGGTCGGCGGCGCGAGTTGACCAATCCTCGCCTAAGTAGTCACAATACAAGTCTGCCATCAGAGGCGCTGTCCAAGTGCGTGCGTGGACGCCATTGGTAATGTGGCCGATGGGAACTTTATTTTCAGCTTTGTCAGGATAGAGGATGTTCCACATTTTGCGAGAAATTTCGCCGTGGAGTTTGCTGACGCCGTTAGCAGCGCGAGACATCCGCAGTGCCAAAACAGTCATGCCGAAAGGTTCCCAGGGGTCGCCCAGACGACGAGCTCCTAAAGCCAAGAACTGATCCCGTTCCAAGCCTAGTTGCGGCCAATAGTGGGCGAAGTAGGAGTCGATCAAATCGGGAGAAAAGGCATCGTGTCCGGCGGGAACTGGGGTGTGGGTGGTAAAGACGCTACGATCGCGCACCGATGCTTCCACATCGTAAAATGACTTGCCACTGCGTTGAATTTCTTGACGCGCAACTTCCAGGGTGCAGAAAGCCGCGTGTCCTTCATTCATGTGCAAAACCGAAGGCTTGATTCCCAATGCTGTTAAAGCTTGTACGCCACCAATTCCCAGTACTACTTCTTGGGCGATGCGTGTGTCTTGGTTACCGCCATACAGGTGTCCCGTCAACCAGCGATCGATCGGGTCGTTGTCCGTGCGATCGGTATCCAGCAAGTAAAGATTAACACGACCGATCCGTGCCAACCAGACTTGCACTTTGACAATCCGCTGCCGAATTTCCAGACTAACCGTTATCGGTTCCCCGCGATCGTTTTTCAACAGATCGATCGGCATTTCCTCAAACGAATTGTCGTCGTAGTGTTCTTCTTGCCAACCTTGGCGATTCAAGCTTTGATGGAAGTAACCCTGACGGTACAGCAATCCTACACCAACTAAAGGCACGCCCAAATCCGAAGCCGATTTGAGGTGATCTCCCGCTAAAATCCCCAAACCGCCTGAGTAGATGGGCAAAGATTCGTGGATGCCAAATTCGGCGCAAAAGTAGGCGACTGGGTTTTTGCGAGTAATTTCGGGCGCAACGCGATCGGCCCAAGTGTCTTTTTCCGTCATGTAGCGATCGAACTGTTCGGCTAGTGCCTTCACCCGTTTGATGTAAACTGGGTCATTAGCTAGCTGCGTCAATCGCACGTAGCTGGTAGATTCTAGCACCGCAACGGGGTTGTGCTTAGACTCGTGCCACTTTTGGGGATCGATGTTGCGAAACAGGGATAAGCGATCGCCCGTCCAACTCCACCAGTAGTTGTAGGCAATGTCTGCCAATCGCTTCAGAGGATAAGGTAACTTCTCGCGTAGCTTTTCGATCGTGGTCATAGAACGGTCATTGGTCATAGTTTAGGATTCTATTGTTTCTTGTGCTAGCCAAACAAAATGCGATCGAGTCATCTCATCTTCAAAGCTCTTCAACAATCTGATCGACTCGATTAACTTATTCCTTAGTTATATATTTCGCGCATCTGATTGAAATATAGCATTATCGGATTTTGAAACTTAGTAATGTGTTTTTTGCACTTTTTAGGGTATTATCCTGAGTCATATCATGTCCGGTAACATCGATTGCCTAAAAAAATCGCTCTTTTATCTGCGTTCATCTGCGTTCATCTGTCTTCATCTGCGGTAAAAATCTAACCCCCGATCGCAACAGACAATTTCCAGTATCATTCTTACACTATCGTAATTGCGAAAACTTATGTACTTTAGCAACCTAATCGATTAGCATCGTTTATATGTACTTGGGAAACACAGTAGCAAGTCCCGACGCCCCTAGCCCCTTAAAACTCCTATGAACCCTGCCCTGACTCAATTTGGAAATCAAATGTCCCGCTTAACTGGCGTGCGGGCGATTATGAAGGATATTAAAGAAACTTTGCAAGCGGGCAAAGGGCAGGAATTTATTAACTTAAGTCCTGGAAATCCGGTGATTTTGCCCGAAGTTGAGCAGATGTGGCGGGATTACACTAAAGAATTGCTCGATAGTCCAGATTATGGTAAAGTAGTTTGTCGCTACGGTGATTCTCAGGGTTATGAGCCATTAATTGATGCAGTAGTCACCGACTTTAATCGTCGCTATGGGTTGAATCTCACAAATCGCAACATACTGATTACCCCAGGCAGTCAAAGTCTCTATTTCTACGCTGCTAATGCCTTTGGCGGATATACCACAAGTGGGCAATTAAAGCAAATTGTTCTGCCCTTAAGTCCAGATTACACGGGTTATGGCGGCGTGACTTTAGTACCGGAGGCGTTATTAGCCTACAAGCCTAAATTGGATATTGATGAGCCTAGCCATCGTTTCAAATACCGCCCCGATTTCAGCCAACTCGAAATTAATGAAAGTACTGGTTGCGTTTTATTCTCCCGTCCCTGTAATCCTACGGGAAATGTCCTCACGGATGATGAAGTACGCAAAATAGCGGCTTTGGCTGCGCCTTACAATCTGCCAGTATTAATTGATTCTGCGTATGGACCTCCCTTCCCGGCGTTGAATTTTACGGAAATGACGCCGATATTTGGGGATAATGTTGTCCACTGCATGAGTTTATCCAAGGCTGGTCTACCGGGGGAACGGATTGGAATTGCGATCGGGGATGAACAGGTAATTCAGGTACTGGAGTCGTTCCAGACAAATATGTGTATCCATTCATCTCGGTATGGACAAGCGATCGCCACTCGTGCGATCGCCAGCGGTAGGCTAGCCGACATCGCCACCCAAGTCATTCGTCCCTACTATCAGAAAAAGTTCGATGTAGTAGAAAGCACTATAGAACAGGCAATGCCCAAAGATTTGCCCTGGTTCCTGCATCGCGGCGAAGGAGCGATTTTTGCCTGGTTGTGGTTAAAAGATTTACCGATGACGGATTGGGAATTATATCAGGAATTAAAGAAAGTTGGCGTAATTGTAGTTCCTGGTAGTTCTTTCTTCCCCGGCTTAAGAGAAGATTGGCAACATAAAAATGAGTGTATCCGCATCAGTCTCACCGCCACCGACGAGGAAATTGTTGTTGGGATGCAGCGTTTGGCGAAGGTAGTACAAGAAGTTTATTCCGTTGTCAGTGCTTAATAGCTAATTCCTGATTCGTCAAATAGCACTAAGCAGCTATTCAAGCATGGTTGGAAAGAGTTAAAAGGCAACCAAAATATATTAGTATTAACGAATGACAAATGATACTTGGTTAGAAATAGGCGAAATTGTATCGGCGCAAGGTCTAAATGGAGAGGTACGAGTCTATCCCGACTCGGACTTTCCCGAACGGTTTGAGAAACCGGGAAAGCGTTGGTTATTGCGATCGGGCCAGACTGAACCGCAACCGATCGAATTATTGTCGGGTCGCTATATTCCTCACAAGGGGATATATGTGGTAAAATTGGCGGGAGTGAACGATCGCACCCAAGCAGAGGCGTTGCAAGGTTGCAAGCTAATGGTTCCCGAAAGCGATCGTCCAAATTTAGAAGAAGATGAGTTTCACGTATTAGATTTAATTGGTTTGGAAGTATTTAATCAATTGACTGGCGAATCTATTGGCGTCGTGGAAGATATCGCTACTGCTGGTAATGATGTGCTAATCGTTAGTCCGGTGTCTTCAATGACTAAGAAAAAACAAATTTTGATTCCGTTTGTCAAAGCGATCGTACCTGTGGTAGACTTGGAAAATAGAAGAATTGAAATCACACCACCGACTGGATTGTTGGAAATTTGATTTAAAATGAATAATATAAAACCATCAAATAATACCTTATATAGTCAAGAAATTTATCAAAGAATTTCAGACAATATTCAAAAGGTAATGAAAGGGCAAACCACAGCAATTAGAAAGTTACTATGTGCTTTTGCTAGTGGCGGTCACGTTCTGCTAGAAGATTATCCCGGAACTGGCAAAACCACCTTAGCAAAAGCCCTATCATTCTCTATTGATGTCAGCTTTAAGCGTATTCAATTTACCCCCGACCTCTTACCGTCCGATATCTTGGGCGTTTCCATGCTAGACCCAAACGAACGCACCTTTCATTTCCATGAAGGGCCAATTTTTGCTAATATTATCTTAGCTGACGAAATCAATCGCGCTTCACCGAGAACGCAATCGGCGCTATTAGAAGCGATGGCAGAATTTCAAGTCAGTATTGATGGTAATCTGCGAAAACTTACAGATCCATTTTTTGTTATCGCTACTCAAAATCCAGTCGAATCTCGCGGTACTTACCCCCTTCCCGAAGCTCAAATGGATAGATTTGCGCTGCAATTTAGTCTGGGATACATATCACCAGAAGATGAAGTGAATCTACTTTCAGAACAAATTCAGCAACATCCAATTGATACTATTAAACCTTGCGTTAATTTAGAGGATGTAATAAAATTAAAACAGCAGGTAAAACAAGTCAGAATCAGTCAAGAATTAAAACGCTACCTAGTAGATATTGTCAATGCTACTCGGTCAGCAGAAGGTGTACAATTAGGTGCGAGTCCCAGAGGTTCCCTGGCGTTAATGAAAATTGCCCAAGCATTAGCTTTATTTGATGGTTATGAATTTGTGACGCCAGAACATATTCAAGAATTGGCGGTAGCGGTAATCGCACATCGATTAGTGATGGAACCGCAAGCGCGTTTTTCTGGAAGAACCGCCGCCAGTGTTGTGGAAGAAATCATTAAATCTGTTCCTGTTCCTACTTAATGAAAATTAGAAACCTGGTTTCTAGGTGTGAATAAGGAGATAACCAAATCCCAATGAACCGTTTTTTCTATCGGCTTTTCCACTTCGCTTATGGGATTGAACAATCGCAGAGAAGACGATTGACAACCAATGGAGTGATAATTTTATTATGCGTGATTATCTCAGCCACTCTAGGCTTAGATACCAATCAAAACATGACTTATCAGATATTTACTTTCCTATTATCAATTCTCATCATATCAATCGTTTCCAGTCGCTTTTTTACTTTCCGTTTCAATGCAGTTCGGATGTTACCTCGATTTGCCACAGTTGGGGTAAACCTGAAATACCGCATTGTGATTCACAACAAAACCAACAAGACGCAAAATAATCTCAAATTATTGGAAAGTTTTGCTGACCCCCGTCCAACTTTTAAAGAATTTATCGAAAACCCCGAACCTGGAGAAGAAAAACGTAATTTTTTTGATAGATATGTTGGATATTATCGCTGGCTGTGGTTAATTGCCAGGAAACGGGTAGCCACAGCGAAAGCAATAGATTTACCCGCACTTCCACCCAACAGTAAAACCGAAGTTGTCTGTGAAATCACACCAACTTACCGAGGCGTAATTCGGTTTGCTGATTTGACAGTTATTCGACCCGATGCTTTTGGTTTATTTAATGCTTGCGTGACAAATTATTTACCCCAATCTTTGTTGGTTTTGCCCAAATTATACAACCTACCACCGATTAAACTTCCTGGTTTAAGGAGATATCAATCAGGTGGTGTAGCGTTAGCTTCATCAGTGGGAGATTCAGAGGAATTTCGGTCTTTACGAGAATATCGTCCAGGAGACTCCCTGCGAAAAATTCACTGGAAAAGTTGGGCGAAAGTCGGTAAACCAATTGTCAAAGAAGAACAGGATGAATTTTTTGTTAGACACGCCTTAATTTTAGATACATTCCAAAGTCAAAAGTATAGCGAAATTTCAGAAGAAGCAGTTGCAATTGCGGCTTCCTTAGCTTGTGAGGTGCAAACCCAAGAATCTTTATTAGACTTGATGTTTGTGGGACAGGAAGCTTATTGCTTTACTTTCGGTAGAGGATTGAGTCATACTGATAAAATGCTGGAAATCATCGCATCGGTTGTTGCTTGTCGTGATAAATCTTTTGATTCTCTCATCCCCACCGTGATGGAGAGAATTTCCCTATTGAGTGGCTGTATTTGCATCTTTCTCTGTTGGGATGAAGACCGCCAAAAATTAATTAATTATCTCAAAGCAATGGGAATTCATACCTTAGTATTAATCTTAACAGATCTAGGAAAATTAGACAACTTCGATGCCGAATCAATGCAGGGTAATATAGCCAATTTCCGTATCTTAAATTTAGGCAAAATCCAAGAGGAATTAATGCAGCTATGAAAATACCAATGCTTAGCCTGGGTGCAGGTTTAATCTTTTGGGGTTGGCAAACGGGAATGTGGATTTTTGCCATACCAATGGCTATCATTATCGAAGGTTCTCGCTTGATTTCCTGGCGGTGGGATTTCTCTAATGCTGATGTCCGCCGGATAGCTAATTTATCTCTAATTATTCTAATTTTTCTATTTATTTTTCTGGTAATTCAAAACCCCACTTTTTACTTCATTTATACTCTTTTGCAGTGGCTTCCAGTTGTCTCGTTCCCACTGCTGGCTACTCAAACTTACTCGTTGGAAGAGAAGATTGATGTAACGACACTTTTTTTATTATTTAATGAGGGTAATTTTGAGATAAATAAGCGGTATACGATTAATATTAGTTATTTCTATCTCGCTATTTGTATTTTAGCCGCTAGTAACGCCAATATTGGGAATATCTCTTTTTATATTGGGATGTTTGTCCTGTCAGCAATTGCGCTGTGGTCGTTGCGGTCTAAACGATTTTCACCGATGCTTTGGCTTTGTTTTATTCTAACGGCTGGAACAATGGGATTTATTGGACAACTTGGATTGCATCAACTCCATGTTAATTTAGAAGACCAGGTAGCCACATGGTACAGCAATGGCAATGAACAACAAACAAATTCGTTAAAGAAACAAACGAATATTGGAGATATTGGCGTATTAAAGCGGTCGAATGAGATTGTTCTCCGAGTCGCTACAGAAAATAAAAAAAGTTCTGCCCGAATCTTGAGGGAAGCAACTTTTAATAAGTATAAAGGTTCGATGTGGGTAGCAGCAAAACCTGAGTTTATTGCTGTAGAATCTGAGAAAGATGGTACGACTTGGCGTTTGGGAAATAAATCTGCAAATAGTTCTAAAATTACTATTTCTGCTAATCTTCGTAGTAATCAAGGCTTATTAACTCTACCAGATGGAACATTTAAAATTGACGAATTACCAGTCAGTCGGATGGAGAAGAATAAGTATGGTACGGTAAAAGTAACCAAAAAAATTGATGCTATAACTTACCAAATTTATTTTAATAATAATCTTTCTTTCGATAACCCACCAATAGAAGAAGATTTGCAAATACCCAATCAAGAAAAGCTAGCAATTAATCAAATCCTTCGCCAATTGAATATCCAAGGGAAATCACCCCAAGAAATAGTAAACCTTGTAGATAAATTTTTTAATCAAAATTTTACTTATTCCCTCCAACTGGCGGGTAAAAATAATT
Source organism: Oscillatoriales cyanobacterium PMM_0008 (assembly GCA_949128025.1). GTDB lineage: Bacteria > Cyanobacteriota > Cyanobacteriia > Cyanobacteriales > Aerosakkonemataceae > Argonema. The sequence goes on from CASBRD010000027.1 coordinate 23,334, forward strand.
ATTCAACGGCTTTATCAAGATTTTTACTACAAACTCGTTCTGGACATTGTGAATATTTCGCCACTGCAACTACACTTTTATTACGTGCAGCAGGTATCCCAGCGCGTTATGCTGTTGGATATTCTGTTCACGAATTTAGTCCTTTAGAAAATCAATATATTGTCCGCAGTCGTCATGCTCATGCTTGGACAATGGTATATTTGAATAATAAATGGCAAGTTTTAGATACAACGCCTGCTGATTGGACGAATATTGAGGATGCAGCAGCTTCTAAATTAGGATTCATTTCTGATTTATGGTCGCTGTTTAATTTCAAACTAAGATATATCATAGGTAGCAAGGACTTAAAGTATGGATGGTGGTTAATCTTTCCGTTGATATTGATTCTGATGTGGAAATTTGGCGGTAAAAAAGATGTGCGACGTCTATCTATTAAACGGATATTGCCGAAATCTATCGCTAAATCTGAGTTAAATAGGAATGATTCGGAATTTTATTTAATCGAAAAAGCATTAAATGAGTTAGGATTAACTCGTCACTCTTCTGAGTCTTTAAAAAACTGGATTAAGCGGTTGAAAGAGGATTCAATTCCATCGGATTTAATTGATGATATGATACCTATAGTTGAGCTTTATTATCGCGAGCGATTTGACCCGGAAGGTATTAAAGAGACTGAAAAAACTATGTTAAATTCTTATATTCAATTGTGGCTAGATAAATATTGTCGAGTATTAAAATAATATCATGTCTGTTGGCATCCTTATTCTATAGTAGAGGCGGGTTTATGTAGGATATAGCTAGGGACTAGGGGTTAGGGGCTAGGGAAGAAGGGAATAGAATCAAGGGTTTCAGTAACTCAGAACGTCCTAACCACCTTGGCGGTTGCTATATTTATGAGCAACAGAGTTTTTCTATAAACCCGCCCCTACAACACCTCAAACTTATCAGTTGTAGCCCCGTCAGGTTTTTTGGTGTGCGCGATCGCAGGTTTACGTCTTTCAAATTCGGTGTTTATCTGGAGTGCGATCGCGCTAAACTAAAGGCAACATAATTTCAAACTCCGTGGCGCTGTCAACCTGGGATTCTGCTGCTGAGACGTTAAGCGCATCGGCATCGCTTTGGGAATGCGATCGCATCACAAATTTTCCCCCATGTTTTGCAGTCACAATTCGATAACTAAGCGCCAAACTTGTTTCTTTTTCAGTACGTCTTTCGATGGAGAAAGATTCCAGAATCTGCTTTTGCGCGTTCTCAGATAAACCAGGCCCATTGTCCGCAATTTTAATCGAAACCCAGCGAGGTAATGGTTCACCTGTATTTGCCGCAGGTTCCAGGGAACAAACTTTGGTTGTGATTTCAATCCGAGGTTTGCGGCCAGGATTTTTTCGGATTTGCCCCTGGAATTCCATAGCAAATTTTTGGTGAACCGCCTCATTGAGCAAGGCATGAACAGCATTAATGAGGATATTCATAAACACTTGATTGAGTTGGCCAGCAAAGCAAGGTACAGGCGGTAAATTCCCGTAATTTTTGACAATTTCGATTTCACTTGTCAGACGGCTTTTCAGCAGCAGCACGATACTATCTAGCAAAGCGTGCAAATCGGCTGGCTTCGGATAAACTTCATCAATATGGCAGAAGTTTTGCAGACTTATTACTAATTTTTTTAACCGTTCCGCTCCAGTTTTGATACTTTCGATCGCACGCGGCAAGTCTTGTCGTAAAAAATCAAATTCAATATCTTCTTTTAGTTCGGCGATCTCGTTGGGTATCTGGGGCAGGTGGTTTTCGTAAGCAGAAACGATCTCCATCAAACTTTCGGTGTACATCGATACATGAGTTAAGTTCCCCCAAATAAAACCCACCGGGTCTAAAATTTCGTGTGCAACCCCATCCACTAAACGCCCCAAACTAGCCATTTTCTCACTTTGAATCATCTGGGCTTGGGCGCGTTCGTACCGTACCTGAGTTTCTATGCCTCGAATTTGCCAGTAGGCGATATGTAATTCATGAATATCTAACATTTGATAGGTGTTCGGTTCTGTTTTGACTACAACTGGTTCTCCCAAAAGTTCGGGCGATCGCCGCAGTGCGTGCTGAGCTGCCGCCAAAATCGGCATACTATCCGGCAGAATTAAAACGTCAGTGCGAGCATAGGTGTAGAGAATGTGCAGCGGTTTGTGCAAAAATAGTTCCAGTCTGTGAGGACGGATCAGGTATTCCAACAACCTCAGCCGCGAGAGCATCCCGGCAAATTTACCATGATCGACCAGGATAGCTCCAGGCAGTCGGGGATATTTCTCAAAAACGCGGGCAACTTCTATACCCAGGCAGTCGGTTGGAACTTGAAAACTGTACAGTCGCAGTTCTCGGAGGGTTGATTCTATCGTGAGGTCTCGATCGCTGCCCTCGGACAAGTGCGGGGGAGAGACAATATTGTTGTTTGGCACGATGCTTCCGACCTATAACTATGCAGGAAACTGGATTTAGCTCCTCAAATAGCCTACCATTTCCACAAGTTTTGGTTCTATCCAAACGACACAGAGCAGTAAGTGGCCATTGCCCATCCACCCAGCCAATATTTCAACCCAGGGGCAGCAGGATCTCAAATTCTGTTCCAGTACTCTGTGGCGATTCCCCTAGCGCATCCGCGTCGAGGAGCGATCGCGATCGCAAATTCAATTTGCCCCGGTGCTTTTCGGTCACGATTTGATGACTGATCGCCAACCCCAGTCCCGTTCCCTTCCCAACAGGCTTAGTAGTAAAGAAAGTTTCAAAAATCCGCCCCTGAATTTCCAGCGGGATACCAGGCCCGTTATCAGCAATGCGAACTGCTGCCCATGTAGAATTATCAACTTCTATCACTTCAGTAGCAATCTCAATTTGGGGTTTCCATCCATACGTCGGTTCGCCGTTCGATTCTTTCTGCTCCATCAGTGCATCGATCGCATTACTAATAATATTCATGAATACCTGACTCAGCTGACCTGAGTAACAGGGTACTGGCGGCAGTTGGCCATATTTTTTCACCACTTCAATGCTGTGTTTGACGCGGTTATGTAGAATTAACAAGGTACTTTCAAGGCATTCATGCAGATCGACTGCTTTTTTATTACTCTCTCCCATATGCGAGAAATTACGCAGACTATTAACTATCTTGACTAATCGTTCTGTCCCCATTTTCATGCTGTCAATCATTTTCAGCATATCTTCTTGTAAAAACTCAAATTCTATTTGTTCCTTAATTTCCTCAATTAGCGGCGGTTTTTTGGCAATTTCTCGATCGTAAGCTGAAATTAATTTAATCAGATCTTGGCTGTAATTCGATAGGTATTCCAAATTTCCTGAAATAAAGTTAACTGGATTTATAATTTCGTGAGCTACTCCAGCCACCATCTGCCCCAAGCTCGCCATCTTTTCGGTTTGCATCATCTGAGACTTGGTTTGTTCCTTCAGTAGCCGTGTTGTCAGTTCGTGAATGTGCGACTGGGCGCTCAGCAATTGATGTACATCTAACAATTTATAAAGTCTCGGCTCCATTTCAACTACAATCGGTTCGTAAAGTAACTCCGGCGATCGCTGCAAAGACCGCCTCGCTGCCATCACAATTAAAGTGTCGCTTGGAAAAATTAAAATATCGGTGTGGGCCAATACATATAAACACTTAATCGGTCGCTTTAAAAACAGTTCTAGTCCGTAGGGGCGGCTCATACACTCTAAAAATCGCCGTCTGGAAATCATTCCCGCAAACTGACCGAGGTCTGTCAAAACAACTCCAGGCAGCAGCGGGTTGTCTTTTAATGCCTGTGCTACTTCACTGCCTGGTCGATCGCTCTCTATACTAAAATCATAGAGGGACAAGTCTTGGAGGGTTGACTCCAAACTCAGTTCTTGCGTTGCTGATGAGTGCAGAACTGACATTTCGGGATATGACTGTTTTAAAGCAAACATAACGTTATGTCTCAATAAGTTCTTTTAGTTTGTATAACATGATTCATATTATAATCTATTTTTTTAGGTATGTTTTTTTTAAATCAAAACTTTAGATTTGGAAAATTTTAACCTGATAAAAACCTTTTTTTAACTAAAGCTTAACCTAGTCGCTGTAAATAAACCGCGCTGAATTGGGGTACTTTTAAATATTGGGAATTACTGATAAGTAGGTGGGCATAATTAAACGTAAAACTGCCAGGCCCTTAGAAACCCGGTTTCTGGGAGTTCCGCTTTGTAGGTTGGGTTGAGGCACGAAACCCAACCTACAAGAAATGGCTATAGCTAGAGAACGCTGACGCGATCGCGTCCCAATGCTTTGGTGCGATAAAGTGCCCGATCGGCTGCCGCGATCAAGCTTGCAGGCGTTAATTCCGAGTCAGGAACCATAGTAGCTACACCCAAACTTATGGTCACATAAGGTATAATGCAGGACTTGATATGAGGGATTTGTAGCGCTTTAACATTCATTCGGATTTGCTCTGCTAAGGTGACAGCACCAGCTGCTGAGGTGTTAGGCAGAATTACAGCAAATTCTTCGCCTCCGTAACGCGCTACTAAATCCGCCGGTCGCTTTACAGAAGAACTAATTGCTTGAGCTACTTGCTGCAAACAAGCGTCTCCTCCTAAATGGCCGTAGGTGTCGTTGTAGCTTTTGAAACAATCGATATCGCACATAATCAAAGATAGCGGTACTTGTTCCCGGCAAAGTTCGTGCCACTTGCTGTCCAGGTATTCGTCAAATCGACGACGATTAGCAACTTTGGTCAAGCCGTCAGCGGTGGCGAGGATCTGTAACTCCAGGTTAGCTTTCTCAAGCTGGTGATAAAGTTGGCCAATTAGTTGAGATGCTAATTCGTGAATTTGCGATTGAGCGACAAGTAATTGATGCACATCTAACAATCTGTAAACCCTTGGCTCCATTTCAACGACAATTGGTTCGTAAAGTAGTTCTGCCGATCGCTGCAAAGACCGACTAGCTGCCATCACAATTAAAGTATCGCTGGGAAAAATGAAAGTATCGGTATTGGCTAAAAGATATAAAGATTTAATCGGTCGCTTCAAAAAAAGTTCCAGTCCGTAGGGGCGACTCATATATTCCAAAAATCGCCGACGAGAAATCATGCCCAAAAGCCGATCGCATTCTGTCAAGATAACTCCAGGGAGCAGCGGATTATCTTGAAATGCCATAGCGACTTCGCCACCTGGGCGGTCGCTTTCCACTGTAAAATTGTACAGCGACAACTCTTGCAGCGTTGACTGCAAACTGAGTTCCTTCGTCTGTAACGTAGCTAGAACTGATAAGTCGAAAGAGATCTGTTTCGCAACAAACATTAAGGAATTCCTCGGTCAGTTCTTGGAGTCTATATTGCGAGATGCTGAAAATACCCTGTAATACCACTACTACTTAATTTTTTATTTCTACACAGAGGCAGACGACGCGCAGGTGTTCCAGGCGCAGCGTAGGTATCTCTTGCAGATTAATCCTGAAATTTTATACTACCTTATTCTAACTACTGGGAAAATCAAAATATACATAAAATAATATCTACTAAAAAAATTAAATAATCGATAAGCTTTTTTAACTATAAATTAACCAATTCTTAAACATTCGATCGTTTTACTTAAGATTTGGAGGCTTAGGAGAGTTTTGTGCTATATGCTTTGCAGCCGCTAAGAGCCGCTCCGAAAAATACCAGTCGGCGGAGAGAAACCAGGATTATTGTTGGGGAAGAGTGCGATCGCGATCCTTGGAGTAAGTCAACAAACCCGGTTTCTCGTCCCAAACAACAGAAAACAGGTTGGTATTTTTTGTCAAGGCATGAGCGCAAAAAAGAAATCATCAACAGTAAATGGCACGTAGGAATGAAACTCCACCTTAGCAATGCCGTGCCGGTTTAATTCTAGCTGCTGGGGCAAAGATTCCGATTGCCCATCTGGTAAACTGGGCTGATTAGCTACCGTGCTGGTCTGACCGAGGAAATTTCCCTCCCGGTCATAGGCCGTTAAGACGACAATTCTGGTACTGCAAACAAAGGCTCCGGCCCAGCAGCTGGGTTTGTCAAAATAGGCACTCAGGCTCATCAGATTTCCCATTGGGATGAGGACTGTCGATCCGGATTTGGCCGTAAATTCTGGGTTAGAAGGTTCTATAGCGATCGCACCACTAAACCGGATACCCATCTGGCGATACTGGTCGTTTACGCGCTCAAATGCCGTTAAATCCTCGAAATCAAGCCGTATTAGCCTTGGACTTGCCAGTTCCATTTGGGCTAGTTGCAACATCATAAGATTAACCTAAACAGCCTAGTAGATGACTACACAACGCAAGTGAATGATTCCCTGTAATCTCGGTCAAAAATTTTGACCGTTCTCTTTATCTGCTTACAGAATATCGGTTAATACTGAGGCTTGATTCGCCCTTGTGGGTGAAAAGAGGGATATACACCGTTATAGAAAGAGGACTAGATTGGTTAAAATATCTTGACAAATGCCTAGAAATAGATAAAGCTCCTCACCACGAATCGAATGACTCAATTGAACAATGCTTTTACCTTATTCCTGAGTTTGCTAGTAGAAGCGATACCGTTCCTGCTGCTAGGGGTTCTGTTCTCAGGTGTGCTGCTGTTGTTTATCGATGAGCGCAAATTGAGTGCAGCTATGCCTCGGAACCCCTTGCTTGGAGCTTTAGTTGGTAGTTTAGCGGGCTTCTTGTTTCCAGTTTGCGAGTGCGGTAACGTCCCCGTAGCGCGGCGGTTGCTGATGCAGGGGATACCTGCACCAGTGGCGATCGGGTTTTTACTCGCAGCTCCCACAATCAATCCGATCGTGATCTGGGCAACTTGGACAGCATTTCGGGATCAACCAGAAATTGTCGTGCTGCGGGTACTATGCTCCTTCAGCATAGCCACTATTGTTGGCTGGATATTCAGCGCCCAGGCTGATTTAAGACCCCTGCTGCAACGACAAGTCGCCAGCGCGATGCCAACGCCCAAACGCCGAATTGCCTGGTCTGAGATACCCAAACTGGGAAATGCAGCTCCTGCTTTGTTGCAGTCGGGTACTTTTTTACTCAGTGGGCCTGGTCAAACCATCCGAATGGATACGGCAGCATTCCCGGTCACAGGAGGGTCTGCGGGGGTGAGTAAACCTGTAAAATACCGTCTGAGTCTGCTTCTGGACAATACAGTGCAGGAACTGCGGGAGTTAGGGGCTGTATTAGTTCTGGGGAGCGCGATCGCAGCTTCTATTCAAGTTCTAGTCCCCCGCGAAATTATCCTTTCCGTGGGTAATAGCCCGATCGCTTCTATAGTAGCGATGATGGTATTGGCAGCAGTAGTCTCAATTTGTTCAACCGTGGATTCGTTCTTTGCCCTCTCGTTTGCTTCTTCATTTACCAGCGGTTCCCTGCTAGCATTTCTGGTATTTGGCCCGATGATTGACCTCAAAAGCATCGGTTTGCTGCTGTCAATATTCAAACCAAGAGCGGTATTTTATTTATTGGCTCTAGCCGCTCTACTTACCTTCTTGTTTACCTTGATCTATCAATTGGCATACTAATGGGAATGTCAAATTTAAGATTGTTGATTTCAAATTGAATTTTTCAATCGGCAATTCTTCAATCTCAAATCGGAACTTTCACTTTACCAATGACAATCCAAAATCCAAAATCCAAAATCCAAAATCCCTTATTACCCTGGCTCGATGTAGTTGCCATAATCGCCTGGGGCATTTTGCTGTTGAAATACTGGATAACAGGCAAGCTATACGTGCTAATTCATCCCGATTACTTTTGGTTAGCGATCTTAGGTGGCTTGGCTTTGCTTGTCATCGGTATTTTAAAAGGATTATCTCTCCTCTACAACGAACAAATCCTCCAGCGTCAACCTTCATCTGTACAAAAGAAATTAATCGCATCTCTACTTTGGTTAGTAATTTCAGGTGGTGGGTTGATGCGGCAATTGTTTGGTTTTAAGAAGAGGTCTTCGCGAAGCGGGGATAACATCATCAAGAATGAGCCGTCTACTTTCCCACGTACTTCATCCAACTCCCAACCTCAACACATTTCCCTATTTCCCCCCGGTTGGAGTACGGCTTTGCTCCTGACTACAGCAATCATGGGTTTTCTAATTACACCCAAACCGTTTACGAGTCAAACAGCATTATCGAGGGGCATCACTGATTCCTTGTCGATGACGCGATCGCAGCCTGTGGAATTTCGGAGTGCAAAACGTCCCGAAGCGCGATCGCTCATTGACTGGGTGCGAACCTTAAACGCTTATCCAGAACCGGACGCCTACACCGGACAAAAAGTTAAAGTGCAGGGCTTTGTTATCCATTCTCAAGAATTACCAGAGCAATACCTACTGCTTTCCCGCTTTGTAATTACCTGCTGTGCCGCCGATGCCTATCCAGTAGGTTTGCCAGTCAAACTGTACGGAGGAAGCATCAGTGTCAAAAGTTACGATTCAGAATCTGAGTCTATCTACACCGATGCTTCGCCCCTACTCCGCACAGCTTTTAAGCCCGATACTTGGTTAGAAGTTGAAGGTCAAGCGATCACCGAAAATCTGGGAGGTAAACGTCAATTGACTATCCAAGCTAGCTCTATCAAACTTATTCCCGAACCTAAAAACCCATACGATTATTAGTCATTAGTCATTGGTGATTAGTCATTTGACAACTGACCACTGACAACTGACCACTGACAACTGACAACTGACCACTGACAACTGACCACTGACCACTGACCAATGATCAATCTAAAATTCAAAACCCTAAATCTAAAATGGATTGAGCCCCTTGACCGCGTTGCTATTACGGTTATGCTGGTGCTGAGTGTAGTTATTGGGTTGCTATTGTGGCAGGGAGATCATTCATTAGCCCGCGTGCGAGATTTCAGCTGGCAGAATAAACAAATCGGGGCTGAAGATAACCGCTTCTTCCTGACTTTTAGCCGCCCGATGGAACACGCCAGTGTAGAAGCAAATCTGCAAATTAATCCGCCCCTACCTGGAAAATTTAGCTGGGCTGGACGGAAATTGGCTTATACCTTAATTGCACCAGCCCCATACGGCACTGAGTATGAAGTCAAGCTGCTCCGAGCAAAAGACCGATTCGCTAGTTCAGAAGAAAAAGGAGCTAACCTCAAGCCTTTTGAGGCTAAATTCCGCACACGCGATCGGGCCTTCGTTTACTTGGGCGTACAGGGTAACGAAGCAGGTCGGTTGATGCTGGTCAATCTCAGCGCCGCAGAGCCAAAACCGATCGCGCTGACGCCAGCAGACCTGGTAGTGAGCGATTTTATACCTTACCCGGATTCGCGTCGGATTCTGTTTTCAGCGAACGATCGCACATCCCAGCGTCAAGCAGTGCTGGAACAAAACCTCTACACCGTCACCACAGGTATCTCACCCCAATCCCCAAACACAGAAGTCACAAAAGAGGAACCAGCTGGTAAAGTCAGGCTGGTTTTAGACAAGAAAGACTACCAAAATTTGAAGTTTGACCTGTCAACGGATGGAAAAACTATTGTCGTACAGCGGGTAAATCGACGCAATCCAGGGGATTTTAGCATTTGGATAGTAAAGATGGATGGCTCGGATCGCCTTACTGCTAAACCTCTGCAAGGCCAACTGGGAGGCGATTTTTTGATTACGCCCGATAGTAAGGCGTTAGCGATCGCTCAAGGGCAAGGATTAGCGATCGTACCCCTAGAAGCAATCCAGGATAAACCCCTCGATTTCTTGCCCAAATTTGGTATGGTAGCCAGCTTCAGCAGAGATGGTACAGCAGCGGCGATGGTGAAATTTAACACAGATTACACGCGATCGCTCTACTTAGTAACCAACCAGGGAGTTGAGAAAGAACTTTTGCGAATAACTGGCTCAATTGTGAGCGCCCAATTCGATCGGATGGGGCAGACTCTTTATTGCCTCCTAACCAAACTTATCCCCGGACAGCAATACCAAGAACAGCCATATATTGCCGCCATTGACCTCAAGACAGGCGAAATGAAACCACTTTTAGTGCTGCCAAATCAGCGACAGGTGCAAATTAGCCTATCGCCAGATGGCATTGCCCTACTATTTGACCAACCCCTCACAACACCCTTATCGGCAGGAGAACAATCTGATGCCCCGCGAACAGATAGTGGCGAAGCAGTTACTTCTAGTACCCTCTGGCTACTGCCTCTAGTTTCTACCGCACCCACAGAAGGAACCCCTCCCCAAATGCAACCAGAACAATTGCCCTTGCCTGGGTTTCATCCCCGCTGGCTCCCCTAATAGGGACAAGGGCTACTAACGTCCAGTCCTAATCTGGGTAGACTAAGGAAAAGTAGAAGAAGCGTAGCCACTCGCTTAGGCTTAGGCTTGCATACGGCGACTGATTTACTCAGCAGATGTACTTAATTGTGAAGCTCAAATGGGGATATTCTGCTAAAATCCGCCCCTACAATTGGTTAAATCGGTTACCTAATCTGCTGCCACTTCTGCCTAAATATTAGGGGTCGTAATGCAAGTACAGGATTTTCTGGCTCGATACAAACAAGGAGAGCGGGATTTTGCCCACATTGACCTTAGTGGAGCTATTCTCACCAGCGTCAACTTGCAGGATCTTGACCTCACAGGCGCTAACCTCACAGGCGCAAATCTCAGCTGGTCATTTTTGAGTCGCAGCAAACTTCACGGTGCCTGTCTTCGTCAAGCCGACCTCCGCCATGCTACCTTGGCCGGTGCTAATCTCGATCGAGCAATTTTGAGCGGCGCAAATCTTAGCAAAGGGGATTTGCGTTTCGCTCATCTGCAAGAGGCTGATTTGAATTGGGCAGTCCTAGAAGAAGCAGATCTAAGCGGTGCCGACCTCCAAGGCGCTAAGCTGGATCAGAGCAATCTGGAACGCAGCAAATTAAATGAAACCCAGTTGACGAGAGCGGAATTGATGGAGGCGAATCTTCGTCGTGCCAGCTTGATCAGGGCTAATTTCACTAATGCTAATCTCCGAGAAGCAAATCTGGAATCGGCGAATTTGCGAGATGCGATTCTAATCGGGGCTAACTTAACAGAAGCAAATCTTACTGGTGTTTGTTTGCGATCGGCTAATTTGAGTCAGGCTGATTTGCATCGGGTGGTTCTTACAGGTGCTGACTTGAGTGAAGCGATCCTTCACGGTGCCGATTTGAGCCGAGCTAATTTGACAGGTGCTTATCTGCTGAAAACCAGTTTAAAAAAAGCTTATTTATTAAGAACTAATCTTCAAGATGTATTGTTGCTGCGATCGGATTTGAGCGAGGCTAATTTGCGCGGGGCTGATTTGCGGCGGGCAGATTTGTCTGGTGCTTATTTAAGCGATACGACTTTGAGCGAAAGCGATTTGAGCGAAGCGTATTTAATGGAGAGTCATTTAATTCGCACAAATTTGGAGCGGGCGCAAATGACGGGCGTCTGCATTGAGAATTGGCATATTGAAGATGTCGATCTTTCTAAGGTTGAGTGTCGTTACGTTTTTACTCAGTTCAATCATGCAACTAAAAGTCCAACCCAGCGCTATCCTGTTGGTCGGGATTTGGAACCTGGAGAGCTAGCTAAAGAGTATCTAGAAGATTCTTCTAATATCGAAATCGATTTGACAGAGGAGCCGAATTGGTCAGCGCTGATCTTTACTATCACTAAGATGGAACAGGAGTCTCCAGAACTTACTCTGACGATTAAATCTTTTGAATCGACGACTGGGCAGTATTTGCTGCGGCTGGCGTCGAATCGGTTGCTGAATGCAAAAATAGTGCGATCGCGCTTTTTGCAACTCTACCCAGAAATGCTCCAGCGCATCTTAAATTGCCGTCCCCAAATCCTCAGCCTACTTAATATCGTAGTTCGTCAGGAAAATTCCGAGCAAACATTAGACGAACCTGTGCCAAAGAAGCAACCGTCGCGACCTTCAATGGATAAACAGATGCAAGTTTATCAAGAAGTTTTGCGTCAAATTGAAGCTATTTTGATGTCGCAAGCGCCAGAACAATTTGTGGGTAGCGTGGAACGGCTGCTCGATTATCTCAAGCGCCAAGGGATATCAACTGAGGAAATTCAGAAGAAAGTTATCGGTCAAGCGATCGCACGACGAGCTAAGCGAGATTCTGCATTTCAAGAACATCTTTTGAAATGGGAAAAGACGGCTAGCGATTCGGCTCGTATGTCTGCGGTTGGTTCGGCTGTTAGATTAGCGATCGCACTTCTTTGGCAACAACCTGAACGACCATAAATTAATTTCAGGTTGCCAATTTTACATTTAGATTTAAATTGGAAATTAGTCAAGGGGTTACGAAGTTTATATGGTCGCCGGGAAGCGATCGCAACTCCTCCACAGAACCTTGCATTTTCAATTTTCCTTCCTCCAAAAACACAATCCAATCTGCTCTATTAATTACTCTGGGGCGATGGCTGATCAAAATTGTAGTTTTACCCTGCCGATGATGCAACAGCTTATCTAGAACTTCCGCTTCGCTCACCGGGTCGAGTCCGGCTGTTGATTCATCTAAAATTAGCACAGGTGGTTCATTGACGATAGCTCTTGCTATTGCCAATCGTTGCCGTTGCCCTCCAGAAAGATTCGCCCCAAATTCACCAAGCACGGTTGCATAGTTGTCCGGTAGATTGCTGATAAAGTAGTCAGCCTCGGCAATCTGACAAGCTTTTACGATCGTATCAAAAGTGACATTAGGGGAACTCAAGCGGAAATTTTCAATAATCGATCGACTCCAAAAGTGAGGTTCTTGGGGAACGAGGACAACCTGTTGCCGCAGACAATCAAGGGAAAGGTCTTGCTGATTATAGTTGCCAAATCGAATATTGCCAGACTGAAGTTGATACAAACCTGCAATTAGCTTTGCTATGGTACTTTTGCCGCAGCCAGATTTACCGATAATTGCAACAACTTTACCACCAGCAATTTTTACAGAAAAGTCCTCTAGTAACTCAACTCTACCTGTATGATGAAAATTAAGGTTGGTGCAAACGATATCCCCATCATCAGGAATTTTGACAAAGTTTTTTTGGGACTTTCCTTTATTTTCTGGGGTTGCATCTATGACTTCTCCGATCCGCTCAGTAGCCGTTTTTACTCGCGTGAATTCCTCTAAAAATCCAATTGTAGTGAGAACGAATGCTAGAAAATTACCATTCATGGCGTTAAAAGCCAGTAGCTGTCCAATAGTTAACTCTTCTTGAATTACTAAGCTACTGCCAAACCAAAGCAAGCCAATTACACCAAGACCGTAAATTAGTTCTGAAAAAGTTTTGTTGATAATAGCAATTTGAATAGTGCGGAAGCTGACGTTGGCTAAGCGACCAAAGCGGCTTTGCAATTCTTCCCAAAATTGCGGGGCAGATGAGGTAGTTTTTAGCGTCAGCGCTCCTTTAAAGGTTTCTACCAATACACCTTGATTTTCTGCTTCTAATACTAATAAATTGCGAACTTTTTGTTGCAGTGTGGGGAGTAAAAACAACGGCGCTAGCATCATCAACAGTGCCATGAAACAGCCGACGCTTGCAAGTTTCCAGGAGTAAAACACCATGAATCCCAAAGAAACAAGCGCTATAAACAACTGGCTGGGCAAACCGATCACCACTTGGGAAACTAGCTGATTAATTTCTTGAATATCTCGCAATCTGCTGACAACTTCACCGCTGCGACGGGATTCGTAGTAGCTGAGGGGCAAGCGGAGAATTTGTCGTCCAAATTCCAAAACTAAATTTAATTCCAGACGTTGTGCAAAGTGTGCGACGAGGTTAGATTGCACTAATCCCAAGCAGCTGCCGATCAGGTTCATCGCTACAACTGCGATCGCTACGCCCCCAAGCAGCTTGCGATCGCCCCTCACCAACACATCATCAGTTAAGATTTGGATTAAAAAGGGTAAAGCGATAGAAAGCAAACCCAAGACAAAGTTAATTAGCAGCGCTTCCGCCAAAATGCTTCGGTAAGCCCAAACCGGCTTTAAAAAACGCCCAAAACCACCCACCTTATCATTAGGTTGCTCTGTAAACCGAACGGGATCTGGCTCTAGTAAAAGCATTACCCAATCCGTCCAGCATTCCGTTAACTGCTTCCTCGAAAGGTACAAAACACCAACTGCCGGATCGGCGATTACATACTTTCTGCCCCGCTTACCGTACAAAACAACCCAGTGATACCCCTTCCAGTGAATAATTGCTGGCAGGGGTGCTTCTTTGATTCTGTCTAAAATTTCAGGTGAAGCTCTAACTGGGCGAGCATTAAAACCTAGTACCTCTGCACCCTGCTTTAACCCCAGCAATGTCGTCCCCAGTTGCCCAGTACCCACAGCTTCCCGGATGCGGTTAATCGCAAACGTGCGCCCGTATTTTTTAGCAATAGAAGCAATGCAGGCAGCTCCACAGTCTTCTTCATTGTGCTGTAGAACATTTGGATATTGCATGGTTAAAGTTTATATGCAAAAAGTAAGGCATCTGTATCTCCACAGATGCCTATTTTGACTAAGTTACCTGATTTATCTGCAAAGGGTTGAGTTTGACTAAATCCTTTGGACTTGGCAGGCCTCCTCTTATTTGCTGCGCTTAAGCTTGGTAACACTTTGACGGCTGTGAACGCACTGTGATTCGCATCCACCGTTGATAGAAGCAGCTTCTTTAGCTACGATTTCGGTAAATAGAGGTGCTTTCTTGTTTTCTTTCATTTTGTCTACCTTTATTTTGCTGACAGAACTACTTATCTTCGTTCATCATCAATCCTAGCAGCTTTACTCAATTATTGTCAAGAGCTTTACTGCTTGTTTTAGTCGGAAAAGTAGGGCATCTCGCTTTACCAGACATTAATTCTGCCGCTCCCAGCTTAATTATAAAGAATCTTAAATCAAGTAAATTTGTCTTTGACAGGTTGTCAAAGACAAATTTACAACAAATGATTATAATAATGGATTCTAACTGATAATAATGTGAGGAGTGAATAAATGGGTGTGTCACCCGTGAAAAAATGCCTACTGGGGATTCCGACAGCGCTAGCAGTTGCTAGCCTACTGAACGCCAACCCGGTTTTGGCTCAAACCAGGTCCGATCGAGATTCGGGTTTATTCCAAACCGAACCTGAGAACGCACAGCCAATTCTGGCTCAGAGGCATTTAAATGAGGATTCAATTGTTCGCATCGAACCCGAACAGCTACTCATATCCTTTCCGGTTGCGTCTGAATCATTATCGTCGCCGAGGGGCAACCCCACCCCCTACCCCTCCCCGTCGGACGGGGAGGGGAGAAGGAGAGAGGGGATCAGGGGAAAAACGAACAATTCCGACGCAAACGGATTTGATATCACAGCCTTAATAGAGGCTGAAATTGAGCTTCTCGAATCCCAGAAATTTTCGTATAAAGCGGCAGATTTGTTGCCAGATGGTAACAGTACTGGCTCTATCTTGCCGACAAATCCTACCAATCCTACCTTGAACTCTCAAGGAATAGCGCAAAGCGAACGACCTCTATCAAATTCGATCGTTCCACAGCGATGGTATGTCCAGGCGGAAGCGCTATTCCTCAACCGCACCATCCCGCGAGGTATCCTAACTTCAGAAGTTGTAGACCTGAGCGTCGCAGAGACAGGTTCTCCTGAGAGAGGGGACACCTTACGTACTGACGATGTAGCTTTTGACTACGAGTTGGGAACTAGGATTACAGTAGGCTACAGTCGCAATCGAAAAGATAGTATCAGTTTTTCTTTCTTTGGTTTGCAGGAATACAGTTCATCAGCTACCCTTCTTTCTCCCGAACAGGGTCTGCCAAGCGATGTTGTTGTTGAAGTACCGACCGACGATACCCCGATACTCGATCCTAGCGAGTCTCTGGGAGACAAAATTAACATTCTTAACCAGGAGCCGCCTCTGGGTCAAGGAAATGGCAGTTTCGCTATCAGTCAGGCTTTTCTTCTGAGTTACGAACACCAGCTCGATTACAGCGCCAACCTCTACAACTTTGAGTGGAACTATCAGCGAGAGGTAGCTTCATCTAATAACTTTCGCCCCTCGTGGTTGGTGGGAGTGCGGTATATCAGCGCTCCAGAAAAATTTAACTTAGCGACATTTGGTGCGGCGGCTTTTCCGGAACAAGGTCTGCGACCTTATCCCACAGGAGATTACAACATCGAGACTAGAAATAACTTGTTTGGTTTTCAAATTGGAGGCAACGCCAATATTGGAGTAAGTCGTAACTTTAGTATAGGCTTGGGAGCGAAAGCAGGTGTGTTTGCCAACAATGGCGATCAGACAAGTATTATTAGCGCGTATGATTTTGATACGGGAGAGCTACTAGAAAGAATTAAAGGAGTTAAAAGTGAATGGGGACTATCTCCTGTGGTGGAGGGAAGTATATCTGCTAACTGGCAGGTGAGTCCCAATGTTAGCTTAACCGCTGGGTTTAATTTAGTATACTTGAGTGGTTTGGCATTGGCTCCCAGACAGTTTAGAGATTTTGCTGAGTCAGGTGAATTTGGCAGGCTGGATATGAATGGCGATACACTGTATTATGGCCCCTCAGTGGGGATAAGAGTTGTTTTTTGATCTGATATGTTTAGCGATCGCAATCCAGAATTTCTCCGTCCAGTTACTAGCGACGAGTTTCTCCCTCCGATCGGTCGGTGGACAACGCTAGGGGGACTGTTTTTGGTGGGAACTGTTGGCGCGGCTGTCGCTCTTGCTGCCCTCACAGAGTACAATGTCACGGTGAAAGCTCCCGCGACGGTTCGTCCTTCTGGAGAGGTGCGGCTAGTCCAGGCAGCCACGGAAGGAACGGTGAAAAGCATCTTAGTCGAACAAAATATGGTGGTAAAACAGGGAGATGCGATCGCTACCATTGACGATTCTCAACAGCAAACCAAAAAAAGCCAACTTATCGGCAATATTCAACAAAATCAGCTGCAATTGGCTCAAATCACTGCCCAACTAAACTCCCTGCAAACGCAATTAGTAGCCGAAAGTAGGGCAACGGAGCGCACTGTCGTGTCTGCACAAGCAGATCTCGATCGCAGCCAAAGAGACTATCGCGATCGGCAAATTACCACTGTTACTGAAGTCCAAGAAGCGGAAGCCAACTTAAAAATAGCTCAAGCAGAATTGCAAAGAGCTTTAGAAGAATTGCAAAAAGAGCAGGCGAATTTGCTTTCTGCTGAAGCTAATTTAAAGGGAGTCGAGGCTAACTTAAAATCAGCAATTTCCAGACGCGATCGATATAAGCCCTTAGCCGAGTCGGGAGCGATTTCTCGCGATCGATTGGAGGAGACAGAACTAACGGTTCAGCAGCAAGAACAATCAGTATTAGGGCAAAAAGCAGCAGTTGAAGCCCAGAAAAAAGCCATTGAGGGGCAAGTACAAACAGTGGAAACGCAAAAACAAGCTGTGGGCGTGGCTCAAGCCAAATTGCAGGGAGTTAAAGCCGCGCTCAACCCCAGTACAGCTCCAGTTGCGATCGCTAATGAGCGAATTGCTCAAGAAAAAGCCAGGGGTGAAGCAACTATAGCCACATTGAGAAAAGAACGAGAAGCTTTAATCGAGCGCCGGATTGAAATTCAAAATCAAATCAACCGCTCTAGTAAAGAAATCGAACAAATTGAAACCGATCTCCAAAAAAGCGTTGTTAGTTCTCCCGCTGATGGCACAATCCTACAATTATATCTGCGAAACCCCGGTCAAACTGTGCGATCGGGCGAAGCAATTGCCCAAATTTCTCCCAGTAATGCCCCGATTGTAATAAAAGCTCGCGTTGCGGCTGAAGATATTGGTAAAATCGCTTTGGGTCAAAAGTCCCTGCTGCGAGTTTCTGCCTACGCCTATCCAGATTACGGCGTTTTACAAGGAAAAGTGAGCGCGATCGCTCCCGATGCTATTACATCTCAAAACAATAGTTCCCCCTACTACGAAGTCACAATTCAGCCAGAAAAAACTTATTTGGTGAAGGGCGATCGTCAGTATCCGGTACAAGCGGGAATGGAAATTACAGTAGATATTATTTCAAGAGAAGAAACTGTTCTGACTTTTATTATGAGAAAGGCAAGATTGCTAACAGATTTGTAGTTTTATATCGACTATTCCCATCCTTTCCCAGTATGTTATCCTTTATTCTGCGATAGTTGCACCTTTGCCTCGGTATCTTAAATACAGATAAAAGTCTATATAACAGCGGTTCTTTTGAGTCAATTATGCTGTAGAGACACGGCATAGTTAATATTTTATCCCTTATCCAAACATTGCAGATGCCGTGTCCCTACATCCCTTAAATTCTCCCCCTTTCCTCTAACCAATTCACCAAATCAGAAATATCAGAAAAATCAAACAACACCTCAATCAAATTCTCCAACTGTGTAACAGATAAAGCCTGAATGCGTGCTTGTAACTCAGGTGACAGCGCACCAAAACGGCGCGTCAGCGGAAGCATCACCATCTTTAGCGCTTCTTCTTGTCTTCCCTCTTCCAAAATATCTTGGTAAATCACAGATTCCCGCATAATTCCCTCCCGGAAAAGATTGCGAATCAAATTCCTATTAAACCGTAAACCCGCCAAAATTTCAGTGGAAGCCAAAATTTCTTGGCGTTGGACTGTTGACTCTATTTTAGCCACTTCTGATGCTACTCGATTCAGCAACCTAGTCGCATCATCTGAAGCTGCTAAAACAGCCATTGGTAGCAACCCTGGATATTGTAATAATGGTTCTGGGGATTGTTCCCACATCCGAATTACTTGATATCCATGACTGGTTAATCCCTGACGAAACTCATGCTCAAATACCGCCGGATTATTATTTGGTTGCAGCCAAATTAGCACTTGCGTTACTGGCAAATTATATTGCCAGTAAAGTCGTACCCAATAATTTAACATCCGCAGTGGCATTGGTTTACCAGTTGGTACTTGCACTTGAAATTCTAAATGCAGAATTTGTGATTGAGTGCGTAGAAGTGTGACTGAATCTGCGCGAATTGGTTCGAGACTTAACTCGGTTTTTAACACTTCTACTCTAGTTGTCGGTTGTCCTAATAACCAACTCGCAAATCGATCGGGATATTTTTCTGCCAGATACTTACATAAGTTATCGAATTGCATCTGATTTTTAGATTTATTTCTCCTATTCTATTTACTCACAATCCCCGACCACTGCACCTTTTTCAACTTATCTCTACGATAAGAAAAGAAATGTTCTGGTTGTTGATAGGTACAATAAGGTGCGATCGCAATCTGTTCCCCACTTATCCCCATCTGTTCCAATTGCAACTCATTCACCCGTCGCACATCCAACCGCACTTTTCCCTCTTCTAGATCTGGCAATATCGGTGAATTGGACAATTCCTGCAAAGTTGACAAAATTCCTTCTTGATGTGGTATAATACTTGCTCCCACCTCAGCCGCCACATCCACAGAAACTTGATAGACCTCGCCTGCGATCGCAGGTCCCATCGCAATCCGAAGGTCTGGGAGGAGGCTACCTTGAGCGACAAGACGTGCGATCGCTTGCGGCACAATCTTCTGTGCAGTACCCCGCCAACCCGCATGAACCGCCGCCACCTGTCCGGTCACCTCGTCAGCAATCAGTACAGGGGTGCAATCAGCACTACAAACCCACACCGCCTGCTGTCCCTGCACCGTCAATATACCATCCGCCGATGGTAGGCCATCCAACCCTGGGATTTCCATTTGAGCGGAAATTTCCGAAGCAGAGAGAACCGTATTGCCATGTACCTGTTTTACTCGGTACACATCAGCGTCAGGTTGCAGCACCGCCACCAATTCTGATGGGTTGCGGGGGGAGAACTGTTGGGTAAAAAAGCCGTGAGGCCAAGGTTTCAGAAGGCTACAAGTCAGATAAGGTAATCCTTCCCAGGTGCGCCAGTGCCAAGCGTGCATAGAATTAATTGATTTTGTCAGGTCAAGTACAGTCTTGTGTGAGGAAATCGGGCCAGGGCTACCGGACAGTGGAACCCCACCCCCAACCC